>JAAETJ010000300.1 GCA_024228495.1 bacterium
ATGGGCTGGCAATGGCTTGAGGCTTTGTGTTAGTCTTGGTCATGGCGTTGCTCTCCTTTTTGAGATAAGACACCTCGAGCTTACACGCTCAAGGCGGGCAACGCCGCAACACCTATTTCAACATTCTTCGGGACATTGCCAGAAAATGTCCTTCCAGAACTGACGCCTGCGCGACGGGCGTTGGGGACCAGTCCCCAAACCCCATTTGGGGATGAGAGGAATATATGGAGCTCGTGCCATCGCGCACCAAACCACATGAATGAAATATGTGAAAAGCTCGTTGATGGCGGTTAGATTGTCACGGATGGCTCAAATCATAGTCATTGGTATCATGACGACGGCGAGTATAGGTCTCTTTGGCAATATAAGCAGGACCTGAATATACATGATCCTGCAAAGAACAAAAAACCATTTACAGATCGTCAGGGCGGATGGTTCATGTGTGTTGGTTATGCGGGAGAAAGATACGGACCAACTCTAATTTGGCAAATTCACAAAAGGTAGAACATGGTAGAGATAATTTGCTCCTCATTGCGACTGTTGCCACCCTTCGTGCGATGCCAATGCCGCAGTTTTCTACCGCGCCACCAGCACTGTGCAATTGGCATGACGAACCACGCGGGCGGCAGTAGAGCCAATAAAATAGTCCTCTAGCCCCGGCTTATGCGAGCCGATGATGATCAGATCGGCTTCATGATCCGATGCGACACGAAGGATGGTACTATGGGCGTTACCGGTGCGCACATCACAGTCTGATTTGATACCGGCAGCTTTGGCAATAGCCTTCAATTCTTTACCGGCTTGCTCACGAGCCATTTCCACAGTCCCCCTCGGTAATTCTACCGAAGCAAATGCTGGCACTTCCTCAACCACGTTGACAAGTATGATGCGGACATCTTGGCTCCCCATCCGGCGGGCAATACCTATCATCGGCTTGCCCTTTTCACTGTGAGCCAGGTCGATGGGAACAAGAATGGTTTTGTACATGGCACTTTCCTATGATTGGTTGTGTAGTATTATCAGTAAAAGTTTGTTATTGAGATTAACAGATGACCCGAGGGTATAGAAGAAAAATCTTCTTTTTACTGTGAATCATCTCGCGTTTTCTAGCCCCAATAATTCATGAGGCCGCCTGATTTGGCTGGTGGGTGTGGATCAAGCTGTTGAAATGGCGTATGGTTTTGGTGGTGAACGACCACCGGCTAAAGCCGGTGGCTTCGAGTTACGGCTGAAAGCCGGATTGTTCAGCCTAAATGCAGCTTAATAATCAGAAGTGGCTCGGTTTGTTTGAACAGTCTGATCGGGTTTTATAAGTGAATTTCAGCCTTTTTCATGCTGCAACTGGGATTGGTTGCAACTGATTGAAGTAAGCCTGATCCGGGGTCTGCCGGTCAAGCGATGAATGAGGCCTTTTGCTGTTGTAGAAGATCAAATATCTGCCGATGGCAGCTCTGGCTTCTGGTACATTCTGATAGGCGTCGCCCACACCTGATTGGGGCGGGTAATTGTCACAGACACGTAAACGGTTTTAGGCAGCGTTAATCTGGCGCTCCCCTTACTCGCCGTCATTCTCTTTGCCAAATACAAACACATGGGCTGGATCAATGCGGTAATTGGTACGAGATCCGATACGCGGCAAATAGTGTCCCGAGCGCTGGGCATGAAAGGTAATACTCGCCCCATCGACAAGACTTTTGCTGCGTAGATGAATGTGGCTGGCGATCCCCAGATAATGTGAGGAGACGACTTCGGCATCGCGCGCCTCCCCCGTTTCTTCGTCGCCCTCGTACGGTATTACACCTTCAGGGCGGATAAAAATACAAGCGCTTGTACCTTCATCGAGATCTCGTGCTTTAAACCGTCCCAGTGGCGTCTCGACATAGCCCTTACTTACCGTTTCGCAATAGCGATTGGCATGACCAAACAAGGACGCGACAAATGCGTTTTTGGGTTTCAGATAAATGTCTTCAGGTTTGCCGCTTTGGACAATGCGGCCTTTGTTCATGACCTTGATCCGATCAGCCATGAACATGGCTTCTTCGCCATCATGCGTGACCATGATGGCGCTGGTGCCAGCTTCGCGGATCAGCTTGACTGTTTCTTCGCGCATCTCGATGCGGCGCGCCGCATCAAGTGAGGAAAAGGGTTCGTCCAGCAATAAAACGGGTGGATTGGGAGCCAATGCTCGCAACAGTGCCACGCGCTGCTGCTCGCCTCCCGACAAGGTGCCGGGATAATGATCGGCAAGTTTGGTCAATCCAAAGCCAGCCAGCATATTACGAGCCCAGATGGAGCGCCCCTTGTCGGCCTGACTGCGCTCTCCATGACCAAGTCCAAATAAAATATTTTCCATGACGGTGAGATGCGGAAACAGAGCATAGTCCTGAAACATCAAGCCGATACTACGCTGCTCTGGCGGCACATACAGCTGCTTGCTGGCCACCACTTTATCATCCAGCAAAATGGAACCGGATTGCACAATCTCCAGACCGGCCGCCAGGCGCAACAAGGTTGTCTTGCCACAACCAGATGGCCCGAGCAGACAAACAAATTCGCCCTGCTTGACTTGCAGTGACACGCCGTCCAACACGGGGCGGCCATCAAATCCGTGCACGATATCCCTATATTCAAGGGCTGTCATAATTGGCTCTCCTTACTGCTGCCAGCAATGGCACGGCTCAATAAAATAACCGGTATTATCCCTGCCAGCACAATGGCCAGTGATCCCAATGCCGCCTCTTCGAACAGCTCATCGGAGGCGTATTGATGGGCATGTGTGGCGAGGGTTTCAAAATTAAAGGGCCGCAATAGCATGGTCATGGGCAGCTCTTTCATACTATCGACAAAAACAATCAGCACGGCGGTCAGCATGGACCCGCGCAGCAAAGGTAGATGAATACGCCGCAAGGTCCGTCCCCTTGTGGCACCCAGGGAACGCGCCGCCCCTTCCATATTGGGCGTGATGCGCGCAAGTCCCGCTTCCACCGAGCCATGCGATAGCGCCATGAAGCGCGTTGTATAGCCGTAAACAAGCGCGAACATGGTGCCAGATAAAAGTAGGCCTGTGCCAAACCCAAACAGGTCTTTGGACAATGCGTCGAGACCATGATCAAGGCTGGTGAGGGGAATGAGAATTCCGACCGCCAGAACAGACCCAGGGACCGCATAGCCAATACTGGCTAGCCGGCTGGCGCTCTTCATCAAATTAGTCCCCGACAGACGAACTCCGTAAGCCAGCAACAGGCCAAGCGCTACTGACACCAGCGCCACAATGCTGGAGATCAACAAGGAATGCCAGGCATGGGTCAAAAAGCCAGCCTCAAATGACAGCGCATAAAAATTTATGGCATGTTTCAATAGTACTAAAGCGGGGATTATAAAACCGAGCAATACCGGCACAAGGCAAACGCCAAAAGCTGCAAACCCCTGCCAACCCACCAGTCGCTGACGATGGCTGGAGGTACGCCCGGTTACACTGTCGAAACGGCGCCCCTTGCGGGCCAGGCGTTCCACCGCGATCAGCGCAAATACGAACAGCATCATGACAATTGCCAGCTGTGCCGCGCCCGCAATATTATTCATGTTCAACCAGACATCATAAATACCAGCTGTAAAGGTTTGCACCGCAAAGAAATCCACCGTGCCAAAATCATTGAGGGTCTCCATCAATGCAAGCGATACGCCGACAACAATCGCAGGCCGGGCAAGCGGCAGAGCCAGTTCAAAGAAACTGCGCCAGGGACCGCGGCCCAGCACCCTGCCTGCTTCAAGCACCGCCGTTGATTGCTCCAGAAAACTGGAGCGCGCCAATAAATAAACATACGGATAAAGCGTCAGGACCATCATGATGATGGCGCCGCCCAACGAGCGAATTTCTGGAAACCAGTAGTCTTTGGCATTCTTCCAACCCATCAGATCTCGCAAGGCCCCTTGTATAGGCCCCGCATATTCAAGAACATCGGTGTAGATATAGGCGATGATATAGGCGGGAACCGCCAAGGGCAAAAGCAAGGCCCATTCAAAAAACCTGCACCCTGTAAACCGGTAGGTGGTGGTCAGCCAGGCGGTGCCCGTGCCGATCAAACTGACCCCAACCCCGACCCCCAGCATCAATAAAAGAGACGTTGAGATATAATGGGGTAATACGGTAGAAGCCAAATGGGACCAGATATCGCCGCTTGGCGAAAAGGCCAGCCACAGCACCGCCAGCAAGGGCACAGCAACCAGTAGGGCAATCAGCAAAGCAATGAAGGTCCAGCCATCGAGCTGTCGACAAATGCGGTTGGCATAGTCAATGATTGCCGCCCCCGCAAAACGCAAAGACACATCTCCACGCAATATGCGAGAAGATACGCCTTTCAAAGTCTGCATATAGTTTTTACTGATCAAAGCCAACGCGATCCACCATTTTTGCCGCTTGCGCCCGGTGCTTGGACACCAATGCAAGATTTATTTTGTCTGCCTTGAAGCTTCCCCATGTCTTGACGATCGGGCTGGTTGGCACACTGACTTTCACAGGATATTCGAAATTCTGCTCCGCATATATTTTCTGTGCACCATCACTGACAAGATATTCCAGCAATTTGACAGCATTTTCTTTGTTTTTGGAAAATTTGAGTATTGCTGCGCCTGATATATTCACGTGAGTGCCACGATCCCCCTGATTTGGAAACAGTATATTTACGGAAGCCGCCCATTTTTTCTGCTCGGGTTTTTTCTCATTGGTTTCCATCTTGCCCATATAATAAGTATTGGCGATACCGATATCACACACGCCTTCATATACGGCACGCGCCTGCGCCCGGTCATTGCCTTGAGGCTTGCGCGCCAGATTTGCCTTGAGACCCCGCAGCCATTTTTCGGCTTCTGCTTCCCCTTTGTGGGCAATCATCGAGGCGAGCAATGATATATTATACAGATGCTTGCCAGAACGAATACAGATGCGCCCCTTCATTTTGGGGGCGGCCAGATCTTCATAGCTCAACACTTCACCGGGCTTGATGCGCTCCTTGCTGGCAAACAAAATACGCGCCCTTGTGGTCTGTGCAAACCACAACCCGTCAGGATGGCGATATTGGGCAGGCACCGCAGCATCAAGCTTGGCAGATTTCACCGGAGCCAGAACACCAGCGTCCGCCATATCGCTCAAGCGGCCAACATCAGTAGTCAGCACCGCATCAGCAGGGGTATTCTCCCCTTCCGCCTTGATACGCTCCAGCATGCCCTTCTTGGCATACACCACATTCACCTTGATGCCACTTTGCATCGTAAACTGCGCCAGCATGGGCTTGATCAAGAAGGGCTGGCGATAAGAATAGAGATTTACTTCACCAACAGCTTGGACCATACCTGACAGACTGGTCACGGCAACAGCGACAAACCCGATGGCCAAAAAAACAGACTTCATCAAAAAGAACTCCTGCTAAGATTAAATTGTAAAATAGGGTAGCTGCAATTGCAAATCATTATCAACTGAGACAATGTGTTATTCTCCCTTAGTTGCGAATGGTTGTCAATTACACAATCGAACAAGGTGAACGACAAACTGTCGCAGCGCTTCAGTTCCAACAGATGTTGTATGGCGTACACTTCTTACTCGAAAAACCGCTACACACTTTTTCGGAAGCGCTCTATGATCCAGATCACGGTCATCAAAGGACACAAAATTAAATGAAGTGGGGATTGGACAGGCCCTTGCGGCGCGCACTGTATCTGGTGCTTGGCATCTTATTCTTTGCCACCGGTGTGATCGGCGTTTTTTTACCGGTCCTGCCTACAACGCCTTTTATGCTACTGGCCCTGTGGGCCTTTTCCAACAGCTCGCAAACACTTCACGACTATATCTGGAACCACAAAAAATATGGCCCCATGGTGCGCGCCTGGAAGCAACATGGCTCCATCCCGCTCAAAGCCAAGATCAGCGCCATCGCAGCGATGGGCCTAAGCGCCGTTTTTGTCGTGCTCTACTCAGGAGCCCCGAATTTGGCAATTATTTCCGCCCTCACCCTGATGCTGATGGGTGCCACCTATATACTGACGCGCCCCACATTGCGCGCTGCAGAGATTGATAAACCGGGCGAGACCGACACCAACAATTGATCAACCCTGCACCAACTCATAGGGCTGCCCTGCTCCACTATTTGCATGCCATTACGCAGCGGAATATCACCATCGCGCTGTTTGGTGCGGTTATGCTGCATCTTTGTTTGGATAGTATTGCCGCGCCAATATTCTGGCTAATGCCGATGATGGAAAGACGGGTCGAGCTGGTCAGCGTACCAGCTCGCTATAGTCACTGGATCATCAGCTATTTACTGCACTGGACATTCGCGCTGGAGCTGGCGATCTGGCTGTCAGCCACACTCGCTTATGTGAGAGCACGAAAAATATCTACTGCGCCATCACCTGATTAAGTTTCTCTAGGTTTTTGGCGGCCAGTTTGTGGCCTTTGTCAGCCGCTGTTTCCCACAAGCGTTTGGCTTCGACATAATCACGAGTAACACCCACACCATTGGCATATAGCAGACCCAGATCGAATATACTATCGACATAGCCGCCATTGGCGCCCTTGCGATACCAATTGATAGCCTCTCCCATATCCTTTTCAACGCCCTTTCCAGTAGCGTAAATGACCGCCAGGTTATGCATGGCATCGGCATGTTCGCCTGCAGCTGCTTTCAGCCACAAGGAACGCGCTGTCAAATAGTTCTGCTTGACGCCCTGCCCCTTGGCATAGAGCAAACCCAGATTGGTCATAGCGGGATAATAGCCGCCATTGGAAGATTTTTCGAGATACATCACAGCTGTTTCGTAGTTTTGATCGACGCCTTCACCCTTGGCATACAGGGAGGCCAGATTAAATGCGGCCTCTGCATGCCCTCCATCCACCGCCTTTTCAAGGAACGGGCGCGCTTGCGCAAATTCACCCTTCACAAGATGCGTCATGCCTGCTTTATAGGCCCGGTCCTTATCAAGAATTTTCGGCATCACAGGAGCGGGTGCTGCAAGTTCTTCGACTTTTTCGGGTGCTGGAACAACCACTGCCTTCACCACAGATTTTACCGGTAACTTGGCTTCACTTTTAATAACAGGCACCGTGCGGTCAGCCGCATCTATGCTATTCAAATACTGTGCTACACCGATGCCAATACCCACGGCACCGACAACGCCGGTGATCATCAAGGCGATTTTTCCCGAAGATGATTTGGGGACATCCATCGTCGCATCGCTGGTCGGTGGTACCATTGAAGGTGTTTGTGGCGAATTGCCATCGCCAGCCAATGGCGTTGCCAGCACGTCACCGCTGTGAGCGGGAAACGGCATGGGAGGCGCCGTCGTTGGCAGTGCCGACTGCCACTGCCCCTCTGGTACGCTGGATTGTGTGGGCATCGGCACGGCAAGCGGCGGTATCGCTGCTTGCACATCAGGCGGTGTAGTTGCCACTTGCCGATGGTGTTGGTGTTGCCCAAACGATATTTGTGTCGCCGGTAGAACTGGCGCGATGGCCGGTGTATATTGCCCGACAGTTTCAGACGGATTATGTTGAGCAGGTAATACTGGAATGTGGCTGGGTTCCGCAATCAAGCGGCTTGGATCATTTGGTACGACAGGATCTGGTATCGCCAGCTCAGCGCTAACAGCTCGCATAGCGGGCGGCTCAATGGCGACCGATGGAATTGGAACCGATGTGGAAACCGGCACAAGCACTGGAGCCGGTTCATCAAGGACCTCTATCGTTTGCGCCGAGGCCTTCATGATAGGCGATGCAATCGCAGGTTCCGTCATTGCATCGAAGGTTTGTTCCTCGACGCTCTGGTCGGATTGTGTTGTCTCTTCAACAATCTCACGGACCGTTTCTGGTTGCAGCAATTGGGTTTCATCGCGCGCGGGGAGCGACGTGGCGGAGGCAATATTACTGATATCAGCAATACTTTGATGTTCTTCACTGGCCGCAAGTTCTGGTGCCAGCTCTGCTTGCCCCAGATCAGCAACACCGGCTTCGCTTACCACTGGCTCGGGAGCGCTGTGATCGCCCGCTGGCATTTCTGCGATTGTCTGGCGGGTAAGTTCAATATTTTGCACAGCCATTTCCGCCCAGTCATCAAGCCCTTGCTGGAGCGACAATTGCTCTACGCGCTGAAAGACCATTTGAGCTTCGGAATATTGCTGCATATCAAACATCAAGCGACCGATCTGATTCCAGCCCTCAACATGAGTTGGCTCAAGACTGACGGCTTGATAATAAGCTGCTAGAGCCCCCTTCGGGTCGGTATCGAATAGCTCACTGCCGTTTAGCAAATGTTGATCAATACTTGTTATTTGCTGCCCCCCGTCAATCATATCAATTGATCCCTTGTCTGGTTGCTGATTGCACTACACACCACTCGCACATCCAAAATAGCCTGACTAGGCTATCACAAATAGCGCTAAATAGCTCATTGTTCGATGATTTGCACTATTTATGCGAAGAAAAATGGAGAGAAAAAGACCGTAAAACGATCAAAAAGTGCTTTTTATTCTGTCAGGTCAATAATTTGGGTCACATTCCAGACTATACACAGGCTGAAAGACAACGGCTTGATACAACCAAACCATCCCTTAGCGGGAAATTTCGCGTTCGTGCAAAAGGGTGCCGGCACCATGTTTTGTGAATAACTCAAGCAATACAGCGTGTGGCACCTTGCCATTGATAATGACCACAGCATCCACGCCGGCATTAACCACTTTCAGACAGCTTTCGATCTTGGGGATCATGCCCCCTGTGATGGTACCATCAGATATGTAGGAACGTGCCTGTGTGTGCGTCATCACCTCGATGAGTTTGCCTTGTTTGTCGAGCACCCCTTCCACATCGGTCAATAATAGCAAACGCTTGGCCCGCAAGGCGCTGGCCAGAGCACCTGCAAAAGTATCCGCATTGATGTTAAAAGTTTCACCCTCGTCAGAAACACCAATAGGCGCGATCACCGGAATGATGTCGCTATTGATGATGACATTGACGATATGCGGATTAACATGATGAGGTTCACCGACAAACCCCAAATCGATCGCCTGCATGAGATTGGACTCTGGGTCTACCACGTCTTTGCGCAATTTGCGGGCAATCATCAAATTGGCATCCTTGCCGGAAATACCCACTGCATTACCACCAACATTATTGATATTTGCCACAATATCCTTGTTGATGGAACCAGCCAAAACCATCTCGACAATCTCGACGGTTGCCTTGTCCGTGATCCGTAGACCATCGGCAAATTCACTTTTGATTTTGAGGCGCTTCAGCATAGCGCCTATTTGTGGCCCACCGCCATGCACAACAACGGGGTTCACACCAGCCTGTTTCAGCAAAACAATATCGCGGGCAAAAAATTTCGCCAGTTCAGGGTCACCCATGGCATGCCCGCCATATTTGATTACCACCGTCTGTTGATCATAACGCTGCAAGTGAGGCAGCGCCTCCGACAGGATTTTGGCCTGCGCATGCGGGGACGATAAAGCATCGCGCACGATCTTTTGTTCACTCTTTTCATTATCGTTTTTATTAATCATAAACCCGTCTTTTACCTCCCGTTCGTTGCTCCACCTTCAAAACCTGCTTGAAATTTGCATTGATTTGCCAATCAGATGAATGGTTCTTTGATTTTTTAGGACGTCTGTCCGCCCTAAAAAAGCCTGGAGTCTCTATATACAGTAAACCATAATAATTCTATGCCTTTTGTGTCAGTTAGATGAACAATTGGCGTTGACAGACAGTTAGGGAGTTCCGAGGGACCCGATGGGACTAGTTCAGGCAAAAATCGAAAGCAACATCGAGACCTCTCCGCAACTAATCGAGAGCCTCCATATGGCGCGTGAAGTGGCGCTCAAGTCCGATGTTGCTGAAGTCCTGCCCGCCCATCTGGTTCTGGCCATGCTTGAAGATGACGAATCATCCTTCCTGCTTGATGCCTATGGCGTCGATTTTAACAAAATCCGTATGCAGCTGGGCAAGATCGTGCGAAAGCAGTCCAAGCCTAAATCCCCGGACCGGCATGCGGTTTTTTCTGCCGGCATCGAAGCGATCATGCAGCATGCGCGAGAACAGGCCCAGAAAAATGCGCTCGCAGAAGTCGACAGTAATTTGATCCTCGCCATTATTTTAAGCGAAAAAGCAGGGTTTATGGATGGATTGCTAGCATCCTATGATCTCGATACCTCCGGTGTGTTGCAATATCTGGAACTGCGAGAAGGCAAAACAGTCAATATTGATTCCTTGCCCAGCCAGCAAAACCCGACAAGTCATCCTGCAAAAAAAGCGCAAAGACCCGGACCCGGACCACAAAGGAAGCCAGCTCCGGCATCTGCACCAGTAACGCCAACACCTGCGCCTGCAAGAACGAGCAGACCTGCAGCGAGCAACCAGGCTGCGGGCACTCCCGCACCAACACCGCAACCGGCCCCGCACCCACCTCAAGACCAACCGACTGCAATGCGCCCAGATGCACCCATCGAAAAGGCTCCAGCCCCCTTTCCCAATGCCGCGCCTGTCACCCCTGTCACCCCTGTCACCCCTGTGCCAGCGATGCCCACTGTTAGCAGGCACAACAAAGCTCGATCGCAACCAACGCCGCCTGAACAGGGCCTGTCAAATCTCTCGCCCCAACTCAGGGAAATGTCTTCACCAGTAAGCGGCGCGACACCTGCCGCTTTGGCTGCCCCTGCCCCATCGAGCGGGGCTCCCTCGCGCCTGCGTTCCTTGTTCGGCAACATGCACAAAAAGTTGAAAGACGTTGCGCGTAAATCCGAAAAAATACCATCTGCTCCCACACCCTCCCCGCCAGCACCGGCGCCAAGACCTGGCACATTGACGCCAACACCGGCCAATAATAACCAAAGCCCGCCTGCCGCGTCCGCCACATCGAACCAGCCGGCCCCGCCACCCCAGCCCATGCGCCCCAATCCAGTCTCCGTTTCACTCGAGCAACTGGTTGATCCAGCCAATGCGGCTCACATCAATGCGCCAAATACGCCCCCGCCTCCTGCCCCACTGAACCAACACAACCGGCACGCCAAACGGCACCGTGCCGCTCCCTCAAGCCTTGGCAGCGATGAAAGCCTTTCCGCCACTGGCTCTGTCCTTGAAAAAGGCCGCCTCGTTGAAGCCGTGCCACGCAAAATGAAGATGAACAAGCCAAGCCGGGCCGAGGTGCGCATCACCAGAGATCAGTTGGATGAGATCAATAGTGAATTTGAAGACCTGAGCTCCAGCCATATTCACGAACTTGCGGTGACCGAAGCAATGACCGTGCAGCTCCGCGCTCCTGGCAGCGGATTTCATATCGAAAACCTGTCACCTCAAACCCAATGGATTGATCGCAACCAGCGCCATATCAATGATGCTGATTTCGGTGTCTGGCGCTGGAATGTCACCCCGATCAAATCCGGGAAAGCGCGTCTGCAACTGGTCATATCGGCCCGTACAGTTGATGATGACGGCAATATCCATATTGCCGATATTCCAGACAAGATAATTGAGCTTTCTATTGCCAAAGATTATGGCAATGGCCTCAGAAAACTGGCTCTCATCACGTTTTTGATGATTTCCAGCCTGGCGCTTGGCCGCTATGGCGAAGCTGCGTGGCAATGGGCTTTTTCTTTTATCTCAAGGCTGGGGAGCTGAATTTAGTCAGGCCAAAAATGCTCCTTTCACCGCCAAGAAGCGCATCTACCTTGAAACGAGCCTGTTTTACCCAATCACAACATCGCTGCGGTCGCCTTTGCATATTAATTTCTCTGTTAAGCAGATATGTGTGCCAACCTTTCCACAAGCGGTTTTTTATGGCATTGGTGAATGATAATCTGTTCTGTACAAGGAATTGCAGGGCAGTTTACAGAAAGAATAATAAAGGCCTCAAACTCTATGACTGCTACATTTTTTGAATATCTTGGCTGGGTCACCTTATCTCCTAACCTTAAGGAAAGCTTCAACAAAGCCTTGCTGGACGCCCAACAGAACCGCCATGGCACGGTGGAAATTGAGCATCTCTTGTTTGCGCTTATTGACGATCCCGAAGGGGCAATTGTCCTAACCGAGCGTGGCCTGGATCGAGATGATTTGCGCGAAAAGATTGCTGACCACCTCGATGAACTGCCCATCGACGCCAAACTTGAAGCGCAGGACCTGCGACCGGCCCGCGAGCTGAAAAAGCTGATGGCCAAGGCCTCGGATCAGGCCGACAATGAGCATGATGATCACATTGATGGCGGCGACGTCATTCGCGCTCTCGCCGATTTTGAGACAGCAAACAGCCCCGATTTTTTAAACGCGAAACCAAATAAGCAAGATCGATCGCGCACGTCTGCACGAAACTCCAGAACTCGCTCTCGCAAATCGACCCGACAAAGTACCCCAGTCCTCCAAAATAAAGAAGATACAATGGCCAATACGCCAATCAATCAAACAAACGAAGATCTCGATTTTGATGTAGATCCCATCCGTGCCTCCATCAAATCGATCATGGCGCGCCGTCGCGATGCCGAAGAAATCCTGTTTGAATGTGAATGGTATCATTTATTCAAAAGCCTCAACATGATTGATGAAGTGCTAGAAGGCGAAGAACAAACCCAGCGCACCATGTTACTGGCTCGTGCCGAAAAAGAACTGGCGGAGCGCCCACGCTGTCGCAAGGCATTTCTATATGTTCGCCATCTAGATCAGGAATTGGCCCGCCTCAAAGGTATTGTCGATATTGACTTGATTAGCGATATCACCCCTGATGAAGCTGTCAGCGAACTGGCCCGCCTGCGAGCCCTGCCCCGTGACACAAATGGATCCACCCCGCTGAACCCGCAAAGCAATACGAGTCATCGGTCCACGATTGGCAAACATCTGATCGACGTTAAAATACAAGAAAGCGAAGTGCTGGCTCTTGAACAAAAACTGGCGCGACTGGATCGCAGCTCAGGCTTTGAAGGCAACCATCTAAAAGAACTCGAGAGCAACCTTCAGACCCATGACACGCACAGCAAAAAGCGCGAAAATGTCATTGGCGTCCTTGAGCACTATCTACATTCTGAAATGCAATTGTCTGATGCGCGAGATCTGCGCATCGCTGAACTTGAAAAAGAACTGCTTGAGAGCAAAAGCGTCAGTGACAAGTATGTCAACAAAAACAGCCATCTGGAACATGAGCTGGCCGCCTTCAAAGAGCATGCAGGCAATCGTGAAAAGACCCTTTCCGAGCTTGAAGCCAAGCTGAAGACCGAGCTGCAATCGGCGAGCTCCCATGAGCTGCAGGTGAACAAGTTGCGCTCTATGCTGGCAACTGAAAAAGAACGCGGGCAGTCCCATGACAAAATTGTCGAAGGGCTGCAGCAGAACTTTGAAAAAGAAAACAACCGCGCCGCCATCCACGAAGAACAGGTACGCAATCTTGAAGAAAATATGAAAACCCGCATGGATCAATTGCACTTGCGCGAAGCACAGGTCAAAAAACTGGAAGAAGACCTGTCAACTTATGAGAGTAAAGGTGATCAGCACACGCAAGAGCTGCATACACTCACCAATACCCACCAGAGCGAAGTCAGGAAACTGGTTACCAGATATGAAGACCAGGATGCCGAGAACCGCATCCACCAGCAAGAAATAAATGCCTTGCGTGCCCAGCTTGCCGATATGGAATCGCGCCTTCAGGATCAAGAAACCGCTTATTCAGTCGAAAAAGTTGCGCTGTCTGGCATCATTGATCAGATGCGCAAGGAAATTGAAGACTCAAAGAATCTCGTCGAGGTTATCCGTGCCGGCGAAGCGTATACCGTGAATTCTGATCGCAGTAGTGGTCAAAACAGTCCGAGTAAAATAGGCCACCGCATCACCATACCAGTTGCCGTCAAACCCAAATAATGGCAGCCAGAGACTTTGGTCAAAATCTCTTGAGTTAAAATCGGCCCTAGTAAAACAGGCTGGAGACCGATTGCTCGCGCGCCGTGCGCTTGATGGCTTTGCCAAGTAGCTCATTAATACTCACCACCCGAATATTTTCGGCGGCAATGACCGCATCAGTTGGCTGGATGCTGTCGGTTATCACCAGCTCTTTCAATGCCGAGGCACTGATCTTTGCAACAGCTGCCCCCGACAAGACGCCATGAGTGACATAAGCCTTGACCTCTTTGGCACCCTCTTTGAGCAAAGCCTGTGCCGCATTGATCAAGGTACCGCCGCTATCAGCGATATCGTCCACAAGGATACATGAGCGATCCTTGACGTCACCAATAATATGCATCACCTTGGAGGCACCGGGCTTGTCTCGCCGTTTGTCGACAATCGCCAGCGGCGCATCAATGCGTTTGGCAAATGCGCGCGCGCGCGCCACACCACCCACATCAGGTGACACCACGGTGACCTTGCTCAATTTGCTGTGCTTTTTGATATCATTGACCATCACCGGCGCGGAAAACAGATTGTCCACCGGCATGTCAAAAAAGCCCTGAATCTGCAGGGCATGCAGATCAAGGGTCAAAACACGGTCAGCGCCGGCTCTGGTGATCATGTTAGCGACCAGCTTGGCAGTAATGGGGGTGCGCGGTCCCGGTTTGCGATCTTGCCTTGCGTAGCCAAAATACGGTATGACGGCAGTAATTCTGGTGGCCGACGCACGGCGCACCGCATCGATCATGATCAGCATTTCCATCAAATTGTCATTTACGGGATAGGAAGTAGGCTGGATAATAAACACGTCAGAGCCGCGTACATTGTCCCTGATCTCCACAAAGATCTCGTTGTCGGCAAACCGTTTAACCTCGACCTTGGAGAGCGGTGCATCAATATATTCGCTGATTTTTTCTGCCAGTGGCCGATTGGCGTTACCTGCCATCAGTTGCATTCTACTCTCCCCTGATCATGAAGGCTTCCCTCCAAAAACTGCCCCGAACCTAAAGTGACCTTGAGCGAGGGTCTAGCAATATGACGGGGTAGTGTAAACAACCAACAAGAGAAATTTGATTACAATGCCAAATGTTTATACAAGAAAGTGTAATTTATTCTATGCGATCAATGCCCTAGGATCTGCGCGCCTTTTTTGGCAGTAATTTGGAAATGCCATTGGCAGCAGCTCCAGCAGCGGCAGCGGCGATCGGTCCCCAGCTACCACTTAGAGAGCCTTTGGGAATTTCATTTTTCTGGGTGACAGTACCAAGACGTTTGCCGCGAGGGTCGTAAACCTTCCAGTCAATACGAATTGCTTGCTTACCACGGTTTGCAGCCCCAACCTGCACAACGCCGCGTACCTGATAGACGCTATCAGTGCGCTTGCTGGTCAAACGAATACCCTTGGCATAAAGCTGTTTTTTGATGGCTCTGGTCAAAGAAGTTTTACCATCTCCAGGCGCTCCCGTTACAGGCACCACCATAGCCATGACCACCCGCTTGATATTGGCTTTACGTGTCGACGCCGTTGTTGCGGGCGTTTTGCTAACAGGTCGGTTTGCAGTGCGGACTTTTCCCCCCGGGCTTCTCGTCGCCGTCTTGACGACGCCGCCATTTTTCTTGACCAGCCAGACAGCCAGTTGATCCGCCGTATCGCTGGCAACCGCCGCGATCACCTGATCATTGACGCCCTTCCAGGGATTGTCTCCCGTTCCCGTGGAAACGGTTTTTTCACCTGATATCCGGGTTTGTTTGCGTCCGGCCTTGTTTTTAAGATCCCAGATATAGGCGAGTTTTGCGCCTTTTTCTTCTGAAGATGATACGACATAGCCGCGCATATTGTAGCCAGCCTTGCCTTTGATGACATTTATATTGCGTTTTTTAAGCTCGCTGGTAATTTTCCTCGTCAGCTTGCTGGCAACATTTGATGGAGGACCGACAATCGCCGCCATTTTAATGGCCACTGTCTTGGTGGGGCGCGACATGGCAATTTGCTGGACTGTGGCGGACTTTGGCCGGATCGAATGGGACATTTGGGTCGCTGGTGCCAGCGAGGTCTTGTTCGACGATAATCCAGAATACCCCCCGGAACAAGCAGCCAGAGTTGCCCCTACAAAAGCAAACAGGACAATATTGCGCACTGCACGCACAACCTGTCCTACTTTTTTTCTTGTGTTGATCACAAGTCTCGCTCCCCCCGGTTCGATTATTTGAACGCTCATTTCGACGCACATTTTCCCAGCACCCATCAAGATGCCGAATCAATTTAATAATAGCCGATAATGTCCACAAGGAAAGCAGACATTGTTCGCCATGCAACTATCTCGCAAATATAGCGCCTATTTTAGCTTTCAGGGTTCACAGAAACAGTTAACAATATGATAACTGTGGGCATTTCATTACCTGGACCTGTCCATCCATACGCTGTACCAGTTCGTGCCTAGCGGGTGATCAGTGCATAAGCCCGCGTCCACACGAGTTTAATTCCCCTAACTCACCCTATTACTATGGCAGAAATCTGACGTCCATAATCAGCATCCCCGCTTGCTTGCGAACGCCGATAACTGAAATACTGGTCCCTGAGCGCAAAAGTGCAATGGGTAATAATGCCCGTGTTTTCAAGCCCCGCAGCCATCAACCGATGGCGAGCATAGGCCTGCAAATCAAAATGTACCTTGCGAGCACCATCAGGTTTGGCAAAAAAACGCATATTACCTTGATCTTCTTGCAGGATATTATCGCGAAATTCATCGTCAACCTCATAAATTTCCAGCGAGATAGCGGGCCCAACCGTTGCCACAATATTTTTCCTGCTTGCCCCTAGCGAGCACATTTTTTCGATGGTGTCATCAAGCACGCCGCCAAACGCCCCGCGCCACCCCGCATGCGCCGCACCGATGACTTTGGCTCCGGGATCACAAAATAAAACAGGGGCGCAGTCGGCCGTCATGACACCAATCGCCAATCCTGTGGTTTTTGTGACCAACGCGTCGAGCCGGGGTCGTTCCACATCAAGCGGCCACGGCTGTTCGACAATCATCGCTTCGCCGCTATGCACCTGATAGGGAGAAACGAGGTGATCGGCATTAACCCCCAGATCGCTTGCTACAATCTGGCGGTTCCTTGTCACGTGCTCTGGATCATCCTTTGATCCCTGACCACAATTAAGTGTCTTGTATATGCCTTTGGAGACGCCGCCGCGCGCGCCAAAAAATCCATGAGAAATACCTTCGTGGTCCCTTAGATTGTCGGCAAGAGTTTTCATTACGTGCTCCCGTTTCTAGTCATTGGTATAAGATGACGGCTCAAATCCTGGCCCCCTGACTTGCCCGGCGCCAAATATCGCCACGACCTTGAACAAAGATCCCATCTGATCCGGCTCGATCAAACGCTGCAAACCGGTCATGAACTGCTGCGCGCCTGTCGTGTTTTCTTGCGCTTGCATCAATTGCGCGGCACGCTCTCGCGCCCCAAGGACAATTAAAAAGTCGCGCTGCGTGACCGGACCGGCAACATTAAGACCAAGCCCTTTGGTGGTTTGTACAAGGGATGCAAAATCCACATGAGCGGTGACATCCGCCAAGCCCTGATCGCGCAAGGGGTCACTGAACTGATGGCTATTAAGCGCCTGAAAACTATCCCCAAAAGTGCGTATGCCATAGCCATAATCAATCAACAATCCATTGAAGGGATGGGTGCTGGCCCGTTTGGCGATTTGTTTGAGCAATCTTTTGGTGGCTGGGCGGGTTTCGAGATAATCTCCATCAACTGGCGCACTTGGCATGAGCGAGAGATCATCTGGATTATTGCTGACTTGATCGGCCAGCAAATAAGTAAACGCCCCTGTTTCATCCAGACCCACCATACGCTCATACCACGCCTCGTGCTTGAACTGATATTGGCGAATAGGAAGCGCGTCCAGAAACTCATTGGCAAGCAAAAGGCTCGGCCCGGGCGGCACGCCTTCCAGCCGGTCATGCCAGAATAGTTGCGGAATTTCACGCCCGTGCTCCTTGGCCTGCGCCTTGATAAGCTGCTCTTGCCGGGCGCACAGAGCCTTGCTAGTCTCGACAAAATGTACCTCAACAGATTGCAAAAATTCTGGCACCAATGAGGCAGCACGCAAGGCGTCCGACATCAGCGTTCCCCTGCCCGGCCCCAATTCAATCAGCTTGCAATTGCCTGGCTGTCCAAGCTCCGCCCAGACCTGCACGCACCATAAACCAAGCAGTTCCCCAAAAATCTGGCTCACATCTGGAGCGGTGATGAAGTCGCCGTTAGCGCCAAACGGATCGCGCGCGATATAATAGCCAAATGCGGGATCGCCGAGACAGGCCTCCATATAGTCGTGCAAGGTCAGTGGACCCTGTTGCTTGATGCGTGCTTTAAGCTTGATCGCCAGAGGGGTATCAACATCGCCTTCGCTATCCTGGCGCACACTCACACTTTCGAAAAACTTGCCAAGGAACTCCTCGACACCGTCGTCGCCCCTGTCGGTCAGGTCATCGCCTTTTTTACGCTTACCGCTCATATCGTCTTTGCTTGCTTTTCGGACATTTCAGCGCCCAGACGCCGCGCTCGATGAATAAGATAGGCCCCTAGAACAACCATCGGCGCAGAATAGATCATACCCGGCGTAAAGGGACCGATCATCAACCCGACGCCCTCATCAAACTGGCGGAAATTCTCCACAAAAATACGCGCCAGACCATAACCAAGGATCACCGTGCCAAGCACCAGGCCGGGCTTTAAAAAGGCCAGACGCTTGTGGGTCAAGAGGCGCGCCACCAGAAACAAAAGCCCCCCTTCAAGGGCTGCTTCATACAGCTGACTTGGATGGCGCGCCACGCCGCCAGCTTCAGGATTTGGAAACACCATCGCCCAGGGCACATCTGAAACCCGTCCCCATAATTCGCCATTGATGAAATTGGCAATACGCCCAAACAACAAGCCCAGCGGCGCGGTCGCCGCAGCGACATCCATCACCGACAAGACCGGCAGATCATGACGCTTCGAGTAGAACCAGATAGCCAACAGTGAGCCCAACATACCACCATGAAACGACATGCCGCCATTCCAGGTGGCCATGATCTGAAAGGGATTGTTGAAGAAATAAACGGGATTATAAAAGAACACATATCCAAGACGCCCTCCCACCACGACACCAACGGTGATCCATAGCAACAGATCGTCAAATTGTCCCGCCTTGATCGGCGACTTGCCGCCCCACAGACCCTGATTTGCGCTCAAATACCGTGTATAGGCCCAGCCCAACAACAAGCTCACCATATAAGCAAGCCCATACCATTTTACGGAAATCGGCCCTAGATTAAGCGCCACTGGGTCAATCATAGGCAGGGCAATAGCAAAGCTCATCGCAAGGTTCCCATCACTTTTCTGGTTTCACTGTTTTCATGCAGCTTGTGTCGAAACCCCCTGCAAGTGTCAAGTCAACTCCCCCGATCTCACGAACTAGTGCACTTGTGCAAAATCCATGGGAGCCTTAAACTACAACAAAAATGACATATTAAAGGAAAAAAGCTCATCATGAATTTGTTCAAATCGGCGCTAATTGCGTCTTTGTTATTGTGGCCAGCAATTGCTGGTGCCTGGACCCTGCCTGATGGTAGCATGGTTGCCTTTGAAGCGGTTTCCAAAAATGTCTATGTTATGCATGGCCCAAAAGACGAGCCAAGTCCGAAAAATATGGGCTTCATGAATAATCCAAGTCTCATTGTATCAGCCAATGGCGTCATCATTATCGATCCTGGCAGTACCTTGCAAGTCGGCGAGCAAGTGCTGACAGAGGTCAAGAAGATCACCGACAAACCAGTCTTGGCCGTGTTTAACACCCATATTCATGGCGATCACTGGCTCGGGAATCAGGCATTCAAGCAAGCTTTTCCCAACGTGAAGATATACGGTCATGCTAAAATGATCGAAAAAGCCAAAGGCGATGAAGGCCTGACATGGGTCGACATCATGGACCGGCTGACCAAAGGCTTGAGCAAAGGCACCAAGGTCGTCGCCCCTGATCAAACTATTGCAAATGGTGCCTCCGTCAAGATCGATGGCCAGACCTTTCGCGCTCATCATCTGTCAAATGCCCACACTGATACCGATATCATGGTGGAGCATGTCGAGAGCAAAACCATGTTTCTTGGCGATAATGGCTTTAACGCCCGCATGGCGCGCTTTGAAGAAAGCGGCGATATGCATGGCAATATCAAAGCCTTGCAATTTGCCCGCGATCTAAAAATGACCACCTATGTACCCGGCCACGGCAAAAGCGGTTCGGCTGATCTGGCTGTCATACCGTTTTTGACCTATCTGGAAAAACTGCGTGATGGTGTCACCAAGGGCTATCGCGCAGAGAAAGAGAGTTATCAAATCAAAAAAGACATTGAAGCTCAATTTGCCCAGTTTAAAAAATGGAACGGCTTTGAGAGTAATTTTGGCCGCCATGTCAACAAGATGTATCTTGAAGTCGAAGCACTCGAATTCTAGCACCATTGCAAATCCGCAAATATTGACAAGGAGGCAACCATGCCCCAGACAACCAGCAAAGTTTTTGACGAAATCGCCAAGCTGATGACAGATGCTGCTGGCGCCATGCAAGGCGCACGCGGCGAAGTCGACAATGCCATGCGCTCAAAAGCTGAAAAGGTGCTGCGCGATCTCGACATTGTGCAGCGCGAAGAATTCGACGCGGTAAAAGCCATGGCCACCAAGGCCCGCGAAGAAAATGATGAATTGCGCGCGGAAATCAAAACACTCCGCGCTCAAATCAAAGTACTGAAATAAACCTGCTCTTTTCGCACCCACCCGGTCTGTGAGCTGTGTATAATCTTGTGGATTTTTAAACACCTGTGGGAAACTGTGTGCCTTGCAAGTCACCATTGGCTTAATTGGTGGACAACTTGCAAACGCCCCTTGCAACAATTGCCGCGCATCAGATACCGCTTAGAAATAGTTGTGGCCTCGCATAGTATCTTTAAGAAAACCATCAACAAAATGTTCGTATAGATTGGGCGTCCCCGCCAGCAATCTGAATTTTCTTGTTGAAACAGATATTTGTGGGGGTACAACTCGTGGTATGAACTCATATTGCGTGGTTAAAACTCTGATTCCCACATGACCAGCGGAGCAGAACAGACCATGGCGACAGCAGCACGTATTTTCGACCGAATCAGCCATCCGATTGACCACATAGAATCCCTGGCACTCAGGCATGGCTGGCCTTATGAGCGCACATGTGATGATGAGCTAACCCTGGTTGTTGATGGTACCTGGTGTGATTATCAAGTGTCGATCAACTGGCGCGAAGACATTGAGAGCCTGCATCTGGCCAGCGCCTTTGATCTGAAAGTGCCCGAAGGGCGCGCCAATGAAATCTACCGGTTGATTGCCAAAATCAATGAACAGCTATGGGTCGGTCATTTTGATCTATGGTCTGATGATGGATTACTCATGTATCGCCATGCCTTGCTGCTAAATGACACCGAAGCCAATACCGAACAATGTCAGGCACTAATAAGCGCCGCCCTTGAAAGTTGCGAATTTTACTATCAGGCATTCCAGTTTGTCATCTGGGCTGGTAAGAACGCATCAGATGCCCTCGCGACAACCATGTTTGAAACCAAGGGTCAGGCTTAAATCACAGTTTTGTAAGAAAGCGTATTTATGACAATCGATATTGGGAGACCCCTCTTGCTGGTCGGGGCCGGTAAAATGGGCAGCGCGATGGCTGCGGGCTGGCTGGAACAAGGGCTTGCGCCACAAAACCTGATCATTAAGGACCCCGCCCCTTGCGAAGATGCCCAAAAACTGATTACCAAGTATGAACTGGTGAGCGGCGAAAATCCAGAGCTGCCCTCTCATCCCGCGTTCATTGTGCTGGCCATCAAACCACAAATGATGGCGCAAATTCTCCCGACCCTTGCTGCCAAAGCCAATAAACAGACCCTGTTCTTGTCTATTGCAGCGGGGCAAAGCCTTAAAACGCTGGCCAACCATCTTGGCGACAAGCAACCCATTGTGCGCGCCATGCCAAATACTCCCGCCTCTATTGGACGCGGCATGTCAGTTGCCTGCGCCAACGAAACCGTCACCAACGCGCAGGTCGAACACTGCACCACCCTGCTGTCAGCAGTTGGTGAAATTGCCTGGATCAATGATGAAGCTCAAATGGATGCCGTCACCGCCGTCTCTGGCTCTGGCCCCGCTTACCTGTTCGCCCTCACCGAATGCATGGCACTGGCCGGTATCAATCAAGGGCTCGACCCTAAACTCGCCTGGCAACTGGCCAAAACCACCATGCAAGGCGCCGGCGCCCTGATGCGCCACTCGCCCGACAACCCCGTCATCCTGCGCAAGAACGTCACCTCACCTGGCGGTACGACCGAGGCCGCTCTCGATGTGCTGATGGGCAAAAAAGGCCTGCCCAAGCTGATGGATAAAGCGATCAGGGCCGCCACTGAGCGCTCAAAGGAATTGTCGGGGGATTGATAATGCGCTCACCGCCCTCTTATTCTGCGGAGCTTGGCGTCCTGTGCGGTCAAGCAAAGCACAGATCCGATGATCCAATTGGAACGTGCAAGTTGGTATGTGAGGAAATAAGCAGACCAACCCTATTGGATAACCGGGTCAAGCCCGGTCATGACGAAGGAGGAGAAACTGGCATCCCCTTACTTCTTCGTCTTTTTTTCCCGTTTTTCTGGATTTTCACGCGCTCTTGTCCAGGGGGACCATTTGGGTTTCCACCACAGATTGACCCACGCATGGAGAATAGACAGGCCGATAAAACGGAAGATCACGCGGAAGGGTTCGACGCTAATCAGATATAAAAGCCGCTTGGCACCACCAAAGCCCTTTTCCTGCAGACGCGCGAACAGGCGTTCCACATAGGGCTTGGTCATTGGTGTACTATAAGCATAGCGCAGGGCAAAAGCTGCCAGCACCAATAATATCAGCAGGGGCATGAGCAAAAAGCTCAAAAACCACAAGATGATAGAAAACAGCAAGCCAAGAATGGTGAAGATGAGACCTATAAGCGTGTAAATAATCTCGATAGCGCTCTCCCCCTTCAATCTCTCACCGATCCTTCCTGCTGCCTATAAAATATCCAGCACCAGTTTTGGCGGACGTCCAACAGCAGCCTTGCCGTCTTTGACAACAATCGGACGCTCGATTAGATGAGGGTGGTTGACCATGGCCATAATAAGGGCATGATCGGGCAGACTTTCATCTGACAGCTCAAGTTCCTTGTAAATCTTTTCTTTTTTGCGCATGAGATCGCGGGGTTTGATACCGAGCATATCAAGAATTTCCTTGAGCTCTGCTTCAGAGGGCGGGGTCTCAAGATATTCAATAACTTCTGGTTCTACACCGTTTTCGTCCAGCAAGGTCATTGTTTGGCGGCATGTCGAGCAGCGGGGATTGTGATAAATTTTAACGGACATGACAGTTCCTTTTTTTGTCAGGAGATGGTTTTAGCGGCCCATTCGTCAGCCTTTGTGCCAATGGCTTGTTCAATTGAACTATAGCCGTTTTCTTCGCAATGGCGGATAAGTGCGCGCTTGATATTTGTAATGAGGCTTGGACCTTCATAGATGAGACCGGTGTAAAGTTCAATGAGTGTTGCGCCTGCCTGCAATTTAGCCACAGCGCTTTCCCCACTATCGATGCCGCCAATGCCAATCAGCGGGATCTGCCCTTTGGTGATTTGGTAGACTTTCGCCAGCATACGGGTGGAGCGCTCAAACAAGGGCCGCCCCGACAGGCCGCCGGACTGTTCTCCAGTACTCTGGTCCCCCAGACCGGTGCGCGCCAAAGTCGTGTTTGAAATAACAATACTATCCACCTTATGAGCTTGTAATCGCTCAATAATAGCGGGCAAAGCATCGTCATCAATGTCAGGGGCCAGCTTTACCGCCATGGGGCGATGGGGCGCATCTTCATCATCCATGAGATGCGCACGTACCTGTATCAATTTTCCAAGCAAAGCATCCAGCTCATCTGGCGCTTGCAGATCGCGCAGGCCCGGTGTGTTCGGACTTGAGATATTGATCGTGAAAAAATCGGCCACATTATAAAAACGCTTGAGCCCAAGACAATAGTCCTCAATCCGATCCGCGCTATCTTTATTAGCGCCGATATTGATCGACAGGACGCCATCATGGCTGCGCATCAGCAGCCGTTTGGCCAAGGCATCATGCCCCTCATTGTTAAAGCCCAGACGGTTTATGACGCCGCGATCCTTAATCAACCGAAACACACGCGGTTTCAGGTTACCATCCTGGGGTTGGGGTGTCACAGTACCAACTTCACAAAATCCAAAGCCCATTTTGAACAATGGACCCATGACCCGGCCATTTTTATCAAAGCCTGCTGCCATGCCAAGGGGGTTATTGAATTTGAGCCCCCACACCGTTTGTTCAAGGCGCTGATCATTTTGCCCACCGCGGGGATAAAGCCCCTGCTCCAGCGAGCGCAACGTCAGCTCATGGGCTTTTTCGGGGTCAAGCGCCAAAAGGGCTGGCCGCGCCAATGTCATCAGGCCCTTCAACATGGGATTATATTCCTTCTTCTGGCTGGCTTTTGACCCTATCCAACTAATCGAGAAGGTCAAGCGTCTTCATATGTGCTTGTATGCGTTATACCGCGCATTGACAACGGCACCTGCCAACCTTATCTCTGACACTCAGTCCGTAAACGAGCGGCGGAGCAATAAGGTTCCGACGAGCGTTTTATGCCGTAATACTGTAATAGTTCCTTCAAGCTGCAAATCAGTATACAAAACAACAATACACCCATCCCTTTCTATGAGGCTTCGATAACATGGTTTCTTTCGGCAAACTCGCCAAAAAAATATTCGGTGACGCCAATGAACGCGCGCTCAAATCCTATGAAGATCGCGTTGAGGCAATCAATGCACTCGAAGGCGAGTTTGAAAAACTCTCCGACGGTGACCTGCAAGCCAAAACGGATGAGTTTCGCAAGCGCTTTGAAAAAGGTGAAAGCCTCGACGACATGCTCGTGGAAAGTTTTGCAACGATACGAGAAGCGGCCAAGCGCACGCTCAAGCAGCGCCATTACGATGTACAGCTGGTTGGCGGCATGGTGCTGCATGAAGGCAAGATCTCGGAAATGAAAACCGGCGAGGGTAAAACCCTTGTCTCCACATTGGCCGTTTATCTCAATGCCATTCCAGGCAAGGGTGTGCATGTCGTTACTGTCAATGACTATCTGGCCAAACGTGACGCCGAATGGATGGGACAGATCTACAAATTTATGGGGCTCACCGTGGGCGTCATCATTCATGGGGTCGAAGACGAGGACCGCAAGGCGCAATATGCCTGCGACGTCACCTATGGCACCAACAATGAATATGGCTTTGATTATCTGCGCGACAATATGAAATATGAGATCGAAGAAATGGTCCAGCGCGGCCATTATTACGCCATCGTTGATGAAGTCGACAGTATTTTGATCGATGAAGCACGTACACCATTGATCATTTCTGGTCCCACCGAAGATCTCACCGAGCTGTATGTGGCCATCGATAAAATCATGGTGGAGCTGCTGAAAGAAGATGGCGCGGAAGCCTATTTTGAAGTCGATGAAAAGGTCAAGGCCGCAACCTTTAGTGAAGATGGCAATGAGCGCCTTGAAGTCGTTTTGCAAGAGGCTGGCCAGCTCAAGGGCGACAGTCTCTATGATATTGAAAATGTCATGGTGGTGCATCACGTCAACCAGGCTCTGCGCGCTCACAAGCTGTTTGAAAAAGACCGCGACTATATCGTTGCCAAGGACGAAGTGGTAATCATTGACGAGTTCACGGGACGTATGATGGAAGGACGGCGTTTTTCAGAAGGCCTGCATCAGGCCCTTGAAGCCAAGGAACACGCCAAAATCCAGCCAGAAAACCAGACACTGGCTTCCATCACCTTCCAGAATTTCTTCCGCCTTTATGCCAAGCTTTCCGGCATGACCGGCACGGCGTTGACCGAAGCCGATGAGTTCCAAGATATTTACGGACTCGGCGTCATCGAAATTCCCACTAATGAGGATATTTTGCGCCAGGATGAAAACGACGAAGTCTATCGCACCGCTCAGGAAAAATATCGCGCTATCGTCGAACGTGTGCACGAGTGTCAGCAGCGCAATCAGCCCATTCTTGTGGGTACCGCCAGCATCGAAAAATCGGAAACCATTTCGGCCTTGCTCGATGACAAGAAATTCCTGAAGGAAAGTGGCATTGACAAGGTTATCAAGCACAAAGTGCTGAATGCCCGCTATCACAAGAGCGAAGCCTCAATCATCTCACAGGCCGGAGCACCGGGCGCCGTGACCATTGCCACCAATATGGCTGGTCGTGGCACAGACATTCAGCTCGGCGGCAATCTCGACATGCAGGTTTCTGACTGGCTCGACGAGAAAAAGAAAGCCGGTAAAAAGCCGAGCGAAAGAGATATTGAGAAAAAACGCGACATGCTGGAAGACGATATCAAACAGGGCCGCCAGACCGTACTGGATGCCGGGGGCCTGTTTGTGCTGGGCACCGAGCGCCATGAAAGCCGGCGTATCGACAATCAGCTGCGTGGTCGCTCCGGCCGCCAAGGTGACCCGGGCCACTCAAAATTCTATCTGTCACTGGAAGATGACCTCATGCGCATCTTTGGCGGCGACCGCATGGATGGCATGTTACGCAAGCTGGGTCTCGATGAGGGTGAAGCCATCACCCACCCCTGGATCAACAAGGCGCTGGAAAAAGCCCAGAGCAAAGTAGAAGCGCGCAATTTCGACATTCGTAAAAACCTGCTGAAATATGATGATGTGATGAATGATCAGCGTAAGGTGATATTCGAACATCGCATCGAACTGATGGAAGACGAGGATGTCTCTGAAACCATCGCTGATATGCGTCATGACGTAGCCGATCAACTGGTGACCCGGCATATTCCCGAAAAAGCATTCGCAGAACAATGGGATACCGATGGACTAAATACGCGCATCAAGGAAATATTCGCCCTTGACCTGCCCATTGGCGTGTGGGCCGAAGAAGAAGGCATTGCCGATGATGAAATCCATGATCGTCTTAAACAGGCGGTGGATGAATTTGCTGCCAAAAAAGCCGTTGATTTTGGTTCCGAGAATATACGCAATGTGGAAAAATGGTTCCTATTGCAAACCCTCGACAATCTATGGCGTGAGCATCTCGTCACCCTTGACCATCTGCGTCAGGTGATCGGCCTGCGTGGCTACGGCCAGCGCGACCCGTTGAACGAATACAAGACCGAAACATTTGTATTATTTGAAAATCTGCTGACCCAGCTGCGCGAAGACGTCACCACCCAGATGTTCCATGTGGAACCCATATCGGATGAAGAAATCCGCGCTATGGAGGAAGAGGCTGCCGGGCGCCAGATGGAAGCCAGCCATGTGGACATGTCGCTGGGCTTTGACGATGCTGAATTTGATGATGATGTGGTTGACGCCGATTATGGCAAAGCCGCGAGCCCTCAAAAACCAAAACGCAACAAGCCCAAGGGTGTTGACATCGACGCGAATGATGAAACCACCTGGGGCAAGGTGCCCCGCAATGCGCCCTGCCCTTGCGGAACCGGCAAAAAATACAAGCATTGCCACGGGCGGTTAAACTGATGGTCGCTGATCGCTTCAGACTGCGCTACAAGCTATCGCCAGAGTATTACGATTTTTACTCCAAGCTAGCGACGATGAGAAGTAATCGCTCTGGTAGATGGGGGCCTCTGTTTAGCATCATTCTCTATGCTATACTAATTGCTGGTATATTGTTCGCCCTGCACCTGTTTGGTGGTTTAACCCCAAGAGAAGTAAAAATTGCAGCAGCTTGTCTGGGACTACCGTTGATATACTCAATGTTCGCAAGTGAATATTTTGGAAAAGTAAACTCGAGAGTAGGTTCTCATGATGCAGCTATTGGCCAATTTACTCTAGCTGCCTATGAGGGTGGCGGAATACAGATTACCGGCAAGCATATGCAATCCTCTTATGACTGGTCTGCTTTTATTGACTTGACACAATCCCCGGACATCATGGTCATCTGGATAGATACAGGCGTCGGGGTGATCCTGCCAAACAGCGCTTTTACTGATGATGACGAAAAGCAAGCATTCGCGGATTTTGTGACGGAGCGCATCGTAGCGCACACGCAAATGACCTGACGGTCTAATCCGGCCAATCACTTTGGCGCATTTCAGTGAGGCGCGAGCTTGTGCGGGTGAACTCGTCGGCACCCTTGCCATCGACATAAATCTCATCGGGTTCCACCATACATGACACAATCAGCCGTCGCTTTTGATCATACAAGGTATCAATCAGCTTGATAAAGCGCCGCGCTTCGCTATGACGATCCGCGGTGAGTTGGGGAATATTATCAATAAAAAACGTGTGGTATTGCTCGCACAAGGCCAGATAATCACTAGCCCCCAGTGGCTGATCACAAAGGTCGGCAAAGCCAAAACGCGCCATGCCGCCTCCCATGCATGGGATGTAAATGCGCCGGCTACCAACATCAAGGTCGCCATCATGGGGTGCCACACCACCCGCAAATTGACGCCAGATATCATCGAGCTGAAGCCGTGCCCGCTCGTCCGCCGGAGTGAAATAATGCGGTGTGTTCTGGAAATTATCACGGCGGTAATCAAGCTGCGCATCAAGCTGCAACACATCCATTTTGCGCTCCACAAGTTCAATAAAAGGCAAGAATAAAGAACGATTGAGCCCGTCTTTATAAAGCTCGCCAGGAGCGGCGTTGGAAGTCGCCACCAAAATGAGGCCACGCTCGAACATTTGCGCGAACAAGCGACCCAATATCATCGCATCGGTGATGTCATTGACATGTAACTCATCAAGACACAAAAGGTCGTTATCGCGCATGAGTTCGTCCGCGACCAGTGGAATAGGATCCCCCTCATCACGCAAACGCATCTGCTTGATAAGCCCATGAACATTGCGCATGAAGGGATGAAAATGCAGGCGTTTTTTATTCGGCAGATCAATAGTCTCATAAAACAGATCCATTAACATGGTTTTGCCGCGCCCCACATCGCCAAACATGTAAAGACCACGCGGCACTTTTTGCGCGCGCCCCAGCCATTCATTGAGAACGCGTAGGCCGCTTGAGCTCTCCCAGTCAGCAAGACGGTTGGCGAGTAATTGCAGTTGCCCTGCGGCATAAGCCTGCGCCGGATCGGCTCGCAGTTCGCCCGCTGCAATCCAGGCCCGATAAACAGCCAGCGGCCCTTTTTTCATACACGCCTACCCCCTATTGACCACGGAATCGATTATTCACCTTCTTCCAGCTTACGGGCCTCTTCTTCCAGCAAAACCGGAATACCATCGCGGATAGGAAAGGCCAAACGCGCAGCGCGCGAAACCAGCTCTTGCTTGTCCGCATCATATTGCAATGATGTTTTGGTCAGCGGACAAACCAGCAGCTCCAGTAATTTGGGATCGGTGTGGATGGGCTTATCCATGTCGGGTTCAGTCATATTAGCTCCCTACCTTGTTTTTTTTGGATACTAGTTCTATCTGTTACTCTTCGCAACACAGGGTTTTATAAACGAGGTGAAGATCTCATGCCGCAAAACAGCAAGAATGTCGTCGCACTCATCTATGATTTCGATGGCACCTTGTCTCCCCAGCCCATGCAGGAATATACGGTACTGCCAGAGATCGGTGTCGAACCATCGAAATTCTGGGCTGATGTCGGCAAAGAAACCAAAGAGACCGGCGGCGAAGATATCATCACCTATATGCGCATGATGTATGAGCGAGCGGACGCTGCCAAAGTACCATTCACACGAGATGATTTGAAGGAAATGGGACACAATGTTCCCTATTTCAAAGGCGTAGAGAGCTGGTTCAACCGTATCGATACCCATATTGCCGAAAGCTCTGACGGTAGTGTCGAAACCCGTCACTATATTATCTCATCCGGCCTCAAAGAAATTCTTGAAGGTGTGAGCATCTATGAGCGTTTTCACAATGTCTTCGCCTCGGAATATTATTTCGACCATTATGGCCACGCGCGCTATCCTAACCGCGTCATCACCGACACTACCAAGACCCAATATCTGTTTCGCATCAATAAGGGCATTGAGGATCTGTCGAAAAACATCAACAGCCATATGCCAGAGCGCCTGCGCCCCATTCCCTTCCAGAATATGATCTATTTCGGCGATGGTCTGACCGATGTACCATCCATGGCCGTGACAAGGGCCAATGGCGGCTACTCTGTCGCCGTACATGCCCCGCGCAAGGACAAATCAGCCTGCCAGACCCTGCTAAGGGAAAAACGCTGCGATTTCTACGCCGCCGCTGATTATCGCGAGGATAGCGACCTCGACCGGCGCACCAAACTTGTCCTCAACAAAGTCATCGCCAATATCCTGCTGCAAGAGGAACTGGGGACATTGAAGTAAGAAGGAAATGCCCTGCGCGGAGAGCGCTCCTAATGTCCTCGCGGACAGCGTTGGGGACTGGTCCCCAAACCCCATGACATAATTGGCGGTCTATCCAGCACCTGCCCCTTTCGTCATCCCCGGACAAGCGAAGCGCTCAAATAGCGAAGCGGTAGCACATTAAAGAAGCGCAGATCCGGGGATCCATAGCGGTCACGCTATCAAACACAGACCCTGCAGACCTGAAACATCCTATTGGATTACCGGGTCAAGCCCAGCAATGACGAAAATTGAGAGATCAGTTCAAACTGCCCCTCCAAACAAACGGGTTGCAAGGGCCAGCCCTTGGCGTTGTGCGCGCAGCACGCCCCGACCGGCAAGGTCACTTCAGTTGTCAATTGCCAATATTTACCCCCTTCATACCAGTGTGACTTGGTTTTCGTCTTGAAATTGCCTAGAAAGTCGTGATCAATGTGGAAAACCATTCAATCGGCCGCCATACAAACCGGCAAGTGCGCAAAAACAGGAATAAAATGCGATGAAAAACACCTTTAAAATACGCTTTAGCGTTGCTCTGGCAGCGGTTTTTGGCCTGATCGGCGCTGCTTACACGCTTAATCTGCCCAATGGCCAGCCTGTTCAGGCCCAGAAAATGAAACAAGGAGAAAGCGTCAAGGATATCAAAGACCTGCATGCAGACGGCATCTTGAAAGATATGGCCGTTGGCAAGGCCGACGCGCCCGTCACCATCATTGAATATTCTTCCCTGACCTGTCCCCATTGCGCCAGTTTCCACAAAAACGTACTGCCAGAGCTTAAAAGCAAATATATCGATACGGGCAAGGTGCGCTATGTGGTGCGTGAATTTCCCCTCGATAATCTGGCCGTCGCCGGTTTTATGCTGGCCCGTTGCAAGAGCGACAAATATAACGAAATTGTCGAAGATCTTTATATGAATCAAGAAGCCTGGGCCTTCGTCAAGGACCCCTTGGAAAAACTCAAAGAGCGGGCCAAAAAAGCTGGTTATACTGATGAAAGCTTTAATTCATGTCTGCGTGATCAAGCCCTTCTCGACAAGATCGTCAAAGTCCGCGAAAAAGCCAGCACGGTGTTCAAGGTCAGCTCAACCCCTACTCTGTTCGTCAATGGCAAATTATTGCGCGGTGCCAGCCACATCAGACAGATTGAAGAGCTGATGGGTGACAAAGCCAAATAAACCACCCAATAGAACCAAGTGGGACGCCAACAATATGATCAACCGCAGAATGCTCACATCGGGGCTGCTGGCAAGCCTCGCAACGGGGCTTGGCTCCTGCGGTGGCGGCCTTAATCTTGATGGTGGAGCGGCTACCAGCAAGGATGACAGCTGGAAACATTATTTTGGCGAAAACGATACAAGCGATAGCCTTGGAACAAGAAAAAGGCGCACAACCCCCGCCACCGTTGCCGAATTGATGGAACCTGGGCCGCTCAAGGAAATGACCCTTGGCAATCCCTCGGCCAAAGTGACAGTAATCGAGTATTTTTCGCTCACCTGCCCCGTTTGTCACAAGTTTCACAAAGAAACGTGGCCCGTCTTCAAACGTCAGTATATAGACGCGGGCAAAGTATACTTTATCGCCAGAGATTTCCCCATTGGCCGCTCATCGGGTAATGCAGCCATCGCCATTCGCTGCGATGAAAGCAATTATTTTAAGCTTTTAAACCTCTATCTGGCGCAACAAAGACGCTGGGTATCTCAAGACGTGCGCCTCGATGCTATCCACAGCATAGCCGCCCCTCACGGCCTTTCGCGCGCAAAATTTGACTCCTGCCTTGCGAATCAAGACATTATCAAAGGTATTAAAGAAGCCAAGCAGCGGGGCCGCGACCTCGGTGTGATCGGGACACCGACCTTCTTTATCAACGGCAAACAGTTGCGTGGAGCCATCAGCTTGGCTAGATTAAGCGCCGAGATTGATCCGTTACTGGCCTGACATGAACTGATGGCCGGTTGCGCATAAAGTTTTAAAGACCACCCGAGGGAGGGTTTGGGGATTGCATATAACGCGTCTGCGCCTGCTCGGATTTAAATCCTTTGTAGAACCTGCCGAACTGGTGATCGAGCGGGGGTTGACGGGCGTTGTGGGGCCAAATGGCTGCGGTAAATCCAATCTGCTGGAAGCCCTGCGTTGGGTGATGGGAGAAACCTCCTACAAGAATATGCGCGCTTCCAGCATGGAAGATGTGATTTTTTCGGGTACCAATGCCCGCCCGGCCCGCAATATCGCGGAAGTCACCATCCATCTGGATAATCGCCACCGCAAGGCCCACCCGGCCTTTAACAATGACGACAACCTTGAAATCACTCGCCGTATCGAGCGCGATAATGGCTCGCAATACCAGATTAATGGCAAACCAGTGCGCGCCCGTGATGTGCAGCTATTGTTTGCAGATGCCTCAACCGGTGCCCGCTCTCCAGCCCTTGTGCAACAAGGGCGCATTGGTGAAATCGTCTCCGCAAAGCCTGCCCAGCGCCGTTTCATATTGGAAGAAGCCGCTGGCATCACTGGCCTGCATAGCCGCCGTCACGAGGCGGAAATCAAGCTGCGCGGCGCCGAGAACAATCTCGAGCGCTTGCAGGATATTATCGGTCAGATGGACACCCGCCTGTTCGGGCTGAAACGCCAGGAACGTCAGGTCAAGCACTACCGGAAACTCACCAGAGAAATCGAGCAATTGCAGATCATTGCGCTTTATAGCGACTATGTATCGTTCCGGTCGGCTGCTAAACAGGCAGAGGTCAAACTTCAAGAAGTACTGGTGACCGTCGGTGAAAAAACCACGCAAGAAGCACAAATCCGCCAGCTGCATGCCAAAGCTGGTGACGAAATTCCTGCCCTGCGTGAACGCGAAATGGTCACAGCGGCAGTGATGCAGCGCCTCAACATCGAATCAGATCAATTGACACACGAGCAAGAAACCCAGCAGGCGCGCAAAGACGAGCTTGCTAAAAGGCGCGCCCAATATGACGCTGATATGGCCCGCGAGGAAAACAGCCTTAAAGAGGACCAGCAACGCCACAAAAGTTTCAAGAGTGAATTGCACGACCTGCAAATAGCCTCAAACAATAGTGATATGGCTCGCGAGCAAGCATCCACACAAGTTGAAAAAACACAATCAATATTGACGAAAGGTGAGCAGCAATCGTTCACTCTTGGCACTCAATTTGCCGAACAAAAAGCTTGGTTTAAAGCCTTAGAGCGCGAACAGCTTGAAAAACAGGCCTCCACCAGTGTCCTGCATGAAAAGAGCGACAAGCTGGCATCGGAGCGCCGTGAACTTGATCACCAGCTCTCACAGATCGCCGATTTTGATAAACTCGCCAGCCTGCTTGAGACAAAAAGAGCCGAGCTGGATGACCTCGAAACAAAACGGACTGCCAGCGAACAAAATATTGACCAGGCGCGACTGGATGAAAGCGCCCGACTGGTAGAGCAGATGGATGCCAAAACGCGTCTCTCGACCCGGCTTGCCGAAATCAGCACACTGGAAAAACTTCTGCGCTCTCCCACCAATAGCGATGATTTGCCCGTGCTTGACGAAATCGTCGTGACCCCGGGCTATGAAACGGCTCTTGGAGCCGCCCTTGGAGATGATCTAGATGCCTCCCTTAACATGCATGCCGATCTGTACTGGCGCGAATACGATACTGGCACCTCTCTCCTTGAAAGTGCCCCCGCGCTGCCGGAAGGAGTCATACCGCTCAAACAACTGGTAACGGCCCCAAAAGCCCTGTCACCCCGCCTTGAAATGACCGGCATTGTAGAGCGGGTCGAAGGGGATCTGCTGCAATCCAAGCTGGCCGCTGGCCAGCGGCTTATTTCCATAGAAGGAGATCTGTGGCGTTGGGATGGCTTTGTTGCCAGAGCCGACGCGCCTACCAGCGCAGCACGGCGTTTGTCCCAGAAAAACCATCTGGAACAATTGCAAAACGGTCTGCAACAAGTACAAACCAAGGCCGAACAAACACAAAATGCCGCGCAAAAAGCGCAAGCAACACGCCAGCAATTGCAAACGCATCATCAAGGCCTTAAAAACCGCCACGGTGATTTGCGCCGCGAGCTTGAACAACAGCGCAGCTCTCTGGTGCAGGCAGAGCAGTTGGCATCCGCGCAGCGTGCCCGGCTGCAATCAATAGATGTGACCAGCGCCAATCTTTTGGAGCGCCACACACTCGAAACAGAGCGTTTGCAACATTTGGTGCTGGAGCTGGCAAAATCTGATCAGCTCGCAACTATGCAAAAACGCGTTGAGAAGCAGTCTGTTGAACTGACCCAATTGCGCACAAACTATCTTGAGGCCAAAGCCAATATGGATGGGCTTGAACAAGAGAACCGCAATCGTATCGCCCGCATCGAGCGACTCGAAGCCGAAATCCGCCAAACCAATGCGCGCCAAAAGCAGGCGCGAGAGCATGTGAAAACCCTGATGATCCGGCGCAAGGAAGATGAAACAGAACTGGCAAAACTCATCGATCTCCCCAAGCAGATCAATGCCAAACGCCAGGCCCTCAACAGCCAGCTTGTCAAAGCGCAGGAACAAAGCGAGCTCGCTGCCGATCAGTTGCAACGAGGAGAAAACACACTGCGAGAGATCAATCGCAGCTTGCAAGGCCTGCAGGGGCAAGCAGCAAGTGCTCGCGAGAACAAAGCCGCCTGCGAGGCTCGTCTGGAAGCGGCCAGCGCGCGCCTTGGTGAACAAAAACAGCTCATACAATCTGAGCTCGATTGTACTCCTGGTGACTGTCTGGAAAAAGCTGAGTTTGATACACAGACAACACTGCCCGACCGCGCCGAACTGGACCGCCGCCTTGCAAAATTAACCGGGGATCGTGAACGTCTTGGCAACGTCAATCTACGCGCCGATTTGGAGGCTCGTGAACTGAGCGAACAGATTGAAGAAATGAGCCATGAGCACACAGATCTGATTGAAGCCATCAATGCCTTGCGCAAGGCGATCAGTGGCCTTAACAAAGAAGGCCGCCGCCGTCTTTTGAACGCATTTGATGAAATCAACGCCCACTTCGAAGAGCTATTCACCACCTTATTTGGAGGTGGTAAAGCAAGGCTGGAGCTCATTGAAAGCGATGATCCACTGCAAGCGGGTCTTGAAATAATTGCCAGCCCTCCCGGCAAAAAACCGCAAGTCTTGACGCTGTTATCGGGCGGCGAAAAAGCACTCACTGCGCTCTCGTTGATCTTCGCGGTGTTCTTGACCAATCCCGCTCCCATATGCGTACTTGATGAGGTAGATGCGCCGCTCGACGACGCCAATGTGGAGCGCTTTTGCACCCTGCTGGACAAGATGACCAAAAAGACCGACACGCGGTTCTTGATCATAACACACCACCCCACGACCATGTCGCATATGGATCGCCTGTTCGGCGTGACCATGGCAGAAAAAGGTATTTCTCAAATGGTCAGTGTAGACCTCTCAGCCGCCGAACAATATCGAGAAACAGCTTAAGGGCATTTTTCGATGATTAGCTATGTTCATCAAAGGATTATGAGATTTCATAAAAATCTATGATCAGGTACGATTTCTGTTTGCGGATCAGGAGGTCATCTGTTCAATTCAGATCAGCGGTACCATATATTTCAAAGGACTCACAATTCCTTTCTTCCCGCAGACACACAAGACGATTGAGTGCTAGGTATCACGCGATTTTCATGCTATCCTCGCCCCGAAGCTACAAGCAGAATATCGGGGCTGTTTTCTGTGATATGATGCGGAAGTGCAACCACATGGCATCAAAATACCCATGCAGGATTGTGCCCGCTATATCGAAAAAATTCCCCTACACAGGCGCTGGTTTGTTGAGTGAGATATTTGTTTTTTGCAAAACTGCAAACACTCGATAAGCGCGAGCGCTGGAATTGAGGAATGATTTTGCCTTCTTGCAAGCGCAAATTTCAGACCATTGATACAAGGAAACATTAATGAGCGACAGTACCCCCCACATGTTCAATATTCTGGTATGTATCGATGGATCAGAAGAGTGCTATCGCGGTTTACATTATGCTATTAAATTCAGCCTTGATCATTCTGACACCGATATTGCTCTGCTCTATGTACGTTCTTCGGGAACAGGCGGGCGCTCTTCGGGCCTCAATATGGAACTGTCACACGAGAACATGCTTGACTGGAACCTTGAATTACCCGGTCTTAAATCTCTTAAACGTGCGCGCGACATGCTGGTCGAAAGTGGTTTCCTTGGAGAAGAGTGGGATGGCGAAGACATCACCAAAAAATTCCGCGGTACGCGGGCCGGAGATCACATCATCAAATATAGCAGCAAGAGAACCGGACAACGTATCTCTCTGATTGTCCGAGAATCAAGTTCAGTGCTAACCGGTATCCTTGATGAAGCCCATTTTTATTCCTATGACATTGTCATCGTCTCTGCCTCCGAACAAAGCGGCAGTGGTACCGGGCATATCGATATGTACACCGCGATTGGTGTGGCCACCGAGCATAATGGTACAGTCATTCTGGTGCGCGAACTGGAAGAAGAATATGGCCATTTTGTCTGTGTCAAGGATACTGAAATATCCATGGAGATGGTCTACAAGGACACTTTGATGGCGACGCGTTGCGGTTGCCCGATGTATCTTTATTCGGTTGCCAGCGAAGAAGAGGGACTGCCTGCCGCACAAAACGCTCTTGAGCGCGCACAAAACGTTGTCGAGAAAGCCGGAGGCAAGGTCAGCGGCAAAACAGCGGAAGTGGGAGATCCCGTCTGGAGGATTACCGAACGGGGGCAGGACTATTCGCTGATCGTTATTTCCGCGACAGAAAAATCCAAACTCAAACAAATGTTCCTTGGCAGCATGTCACACAGCATCTTGAAAAAGGCCAAGAACTCGGTGATGATCATCCGGTAGAATAAAACAAATTAAAAAGACCGAGAATTCCAGCAGGGACAAGCTCTACACATACTCGCAAAGCGCCAAAATAACCATTTTTGGCAATGCTAACCCAATATAAAGTAAAATACTGTATTGTATTGTATAAGATAATTCTAGATTTGCATTTATCTGGTTAGGCTATTTTGCCTGCGGGTATTATCGAGCTATGATTCGAAACGAGATCTGGATTTGTAAAAAGTATAGGTATCATGCCCAAGTCAAAATCAATCCGCAAACATTTGCGTCCCTTGTCCAAGGTGATATGGCGTGGTCGTCAACAATCCAGCCTGAATAATATTACGCGGCGCTTTTCACATTCAAAACTGGGTGGAAAACTACTACCCGTCACCAAAGAGCTGGGCGAAAGGCGCGTCAAAGCACGATTCCGCAAAGTCTGGCGCAGACGCGGCAAACTGGTCAGCACCTATCTGCCGATCTGGGACTGGGGCAAAAACTACAAACGCGAGGACCTTTCTGGTGACATGATGGCCGGTATGGTGGTGGCGATCATGTTGATGCCCCAATCAATGGCTTATGCTATGCTGGCGGGACTGCCACCGCAAATCGGCCTTTACACAGCCGTTCTACCGCTCATTTTCTATGCTTTTTTTGGCTCGAGCCGCTCGCTCGGCGTTGGGCCTGTGGCCATTGTTTCCTTGATGGTTGCTCACACTTTGTCTCCCCTCGCACAGACCGGCTCACCGGTTTATATTGGCATGGCGCTGATCCTCGCCATGCTAAGCTCACTCGTGCTGATTTCAGCGGGATTACTGCGACTAGGTTTTCTCACCAATTTTATCGGTCATCCGGTGATCGCCGGCTTTACGACAGCAGCGGCCATTATCATCGCTTGTTCGCAATTAAAACACATGCTTGGGCTGTCGCTTCCCCCTACCCATAATCTGTGGGAATTACTAACCGTCATTTTTGCCAATCTGCATAAGGTCAACCCCACCACCTTGCTGCTGTCGCTACTCGGCGTCGTGATCATGATTTCGCGCGCCCAGTTTCGCCACAGGCTGCGCGAAATGGGATTTTCTGAAGGTATATCCATGGCACTGCCCAAAAGCATGGCATTATTGCTGGTGATCATTAGCGCCACTTATGCTTGGGCGTTCAGCATTGATCAAACCGCAGGCGTTGCGATAGTTGGCACCATTCCTCCGGGCTTTCCGGCGGTGTCTCTACCCTCCTTCGACTATGATATATGGAAACAATTGCTCCCGGCAGCTGTGCTGATTTCCGTTGTAGGGCTTGTTGAAAGCCTGTCCGTTGCCAAGGCACTGGCCACTCGCAAGCGGCAAAAGATTGACCCCAATCAGGAATTGATCGGCCTTGGTACTGCAAACCTTGGGGCTGCCATGACCGGTGGTTATCCCGTTACAGGCAGTTTTTCACGCTCGGTGGTCAATTTTACCTCTGGCAATAACACACAGCTATCGGCCATCATCACTGCCTTTTTGATCGCCATCGTGCTGATCTTTTTCACTCCCCTGCTCTATCATATTCCCAAAGCCACTCTGGCTGTAATTATCATTGTCGCGGTCACCACCTTGATTGATTTTAGTCCGTTGGTCTCAGCGTGGAAATATTACAAACCAGATGGCCTGGCTTTTTTTGTCACCTTTATTGCCGTGCTCGCTTCTGGTGTCGAGGTTGGGATCCTGCTGGGTATTTCCCTGTCGATCGGTATGTATTTATATCGTTCCAGCCAACCGCGCATGCCTGTTTTGGGGCGCGTTGGCAAATCCGAGCATTTTCGCTCCTCCAAACGCCACAAAACCAAAACCTATGATAATCTCCTATTGATCCGTGTCGATGACAATCTGTTTTTCGCCAATGCCGCCTATCTCGAAGACCGCATGCTGGCAGAAATCGCTGATCGCCCGGACGTCAAGCATGTTGTGCTGGTGATGGATGCGGTGAGCCTGATCGATGCCTCTGCTCTTGAAACCCTCGAACATCTGATTGACAGCTATCGCGATGCGGGTGTACTTATTCATCTTGCCTCGGTCAAGGGACCACTGATGGATATGCTTGAGCGCTCACACTTTTTGATGCATCTGTCCCCAGGGGAAGTGTTCATGTCCCCTCATGAAGCAGTGGTTGAGCTAACTGGTGAATTTTTGCAATCCGAAAAGGCACCAAAAACGGCTCCCAAAAGAAAACGCAAAACAAAAGAAACTCCAAGCAACGGTAAATCTCCCGCAGCCGCGCGCCGAACCGAGAAAACCACTCCGACGAATTGATCGGATCTGCTCCTAAAGGCGACCAAAGAAATCGACCACCTCTAACCCTTGATGTTCGTTGAGGGTATGAAACCCGTACAATTGATCTTTGTCATCTGGCGCGAAGCGATGCACAATCGTCTGTTCGAAGCGCTCTGGATCAAGCTGATCTACCCGGCACAAAGATAGCCCACCCCCATAAATCGAGCTGCAATCTTGGGCTGGGCGCCAAAGAGCCCCGTCTTTCATATACATGGCTCCGGCCGGTCTGGCAGCTCTTGCATCAAGCAATACCGGATTAGCCTGATGGGCATACCAATTGCCAAACAGATCGTCCGCATAAAATAACCCCAGAGTATCCCATTGCGAACTTTGCCACTCGCTGATCGCAGCAAACAGCCACCAATGGTCGCCATGGCGAACCAGGGTCACATCATCGGCCCTGACATCATCTATCAAGGTTTTCTCAAATACCCATTTATCGGGAAAGCTGGCCGCGCGATAGAGTTCTACTGCATTATTTGCAGAGGTCTCCGGGATCATCCAGAATTGCCCGTCATGCTCGAATATGAACGGATATGACAGGTGATATGGACGTGACAACACCTCTTTGGGGGCGCTGGTATTGCCCTTCCTATCAATCGTGAAATGTGAAATAATACCCTTTTGAGTATTGAAGGGAAACTCTTCGACAAACACATGATAAAGACCTTCATGAAAAATCACGAATGGATCAGCATAGAAACACTGCCCATCATCTAACAGTCTGGTATAGTGCCCAAGGCACAGTTCATTGGTCTCGCGCAAAGGCTTACTATCCGTAAAACGCCAGCCAACCCCCCACCTGGTGGCGTTACCTTGCTCCTTGCGCAACAGTGCGTTCAGCCGATTGGCAACCTTTACGCCAAGATTTCCTAGTAAAAACCGCTCCGCTTTCATCGGGATGGTGCTTCTATTTCGATCAGTTTGTGTCCCGGGCGGCACATCAGATACTTGCACAATATTCTCGGTGATCTCGTACACAGACTTTCGTAAAAATTCGGCCATGCGCGAAAACACATTATTCAGGCCTTGCGTGATCATTTGCGGTTGTTCAATGGCACAAAGCCCAAACCAGCGAGGCTCGTGCAGATCACTATCATCTAGAGACAAGCTTGGTGCATGACCATCCAGCAAAACCCCGATCAATTCGTCAGACCCAACCATACCATCATAAAGCGGGCGAAAACGTCGCGCGCGAATTGAGGACAAATTGGTCTCGCCTGCAAGATCAATCACCAGATCATAACCGGTAGATGCTGGTTGAGCGATGATCGCAACTTTGTCAAATTGCTCTATGGATATAAGATCGCTGGCATTGTCGCGGCCCCTGCTATAGAGCAGGGCCTCAAGCTGTAGCAATAAACGTAGCTTGACAGGCAGCACAGGTGCCCGCCCATTGATGCAAAGATCAACCTGATGACCGCTCGATGCCAATGCCTCTACAAGCCATTTGTGCCATTGCCAGATCACCGCTGGATCAACAAACACAGCGATACGCATCAATCCATTGGCTTCGCTATCCACATTAGTCAAATTAATTCTCCTGCAGGCCAGCTAATGCAAAGCATGTGGGTGTTTATGTGCCGCTGCGATTTTACCACTCCATGAGATCATAGATGTACTCCTATATATCAGCAAGTTCTGACAAATTTGAGCGCTAATAGCCTGCAAATACCCACGATCTGACTTTTCGCTTAACCAACAGCCAAGCCGCATACCAAAACATCACGAAAATTTGTTCAGTCAGGACATGACGCAACCACATCCCCCTTGTAAGATGAGGGACTGTGTTGATTTCATTTGCGACTAAGGAACAAAAAATGCGTACTTCATTGATTATTACGACCGTGATCGGCCTGTCACTATCCCTGGTAACTGTCTTTTCCAGCCCCTCAATAGCAGCCGATAAACTGGTCATCAAGCAAAGCAATTATAGCGTCACGGAAACCCTTGACCGCCTTACCAAGATATTGAAATCAAAAGGCGTTACGATTTTTGCACGCGTTAATCATACAGCCGGTGCCAAAAAGGTCGGTATGGCACTGCGGCCAACGCAGGTTCTGATCTTTGGTAATCCCAAAATGGGCACGCCGTTGATGCTGGCAGATCAACGTATCGGACTTGCCCTACCCCTCAAAGCTCTTGCCTATGAAGACAAGGACAAAAAGGTCTGGCTGTCTTACCGCAAGGCCGACGACCTCAAGCAGGCCTATAATATTTTAGCACGCGACAAAGTGTTTGGTAAAATGAAGGGCGCGCTTGGCAAGCTCACCGATAAAGCTGTCGCCAAGGCCATGAGCAAACCCGCCCCACGCGGATCGAATTAGGACGCCTTTAGACCCTTGGAATATAAAGCTGTTGGTGCAACGGCCTTACGCGCCCCACCCAAAGCAGAAACAGGTTTTGCTTTGGAACCAGTCGCTGAACATCGCTGATAAAGACCGCGTGCACCGCTGACCATTTCGAATTCATCGCTCAAGCCGATAATCGTCTCAGCGGCACCCAATACGAGATAGCCATCAGGAGCCATTTGTTTGGCCATGCGGTTCAAAATGTCCGATTTCGTATCGCGATCAAAATAGATCAACACGTTACGGCAAAAAACGATGTCGAACGATCCCAGTGAGCGGTAATCTTTGAGCAGGTTGAAATGCCTAAAACTGACCATTGATTTGACAGCAGGTTCAACCACCCACTCGACACCGTCCTGTTTGAAATATTTCATCAACATGGCGGTCGGCATACCGCGCTGCACTTCAAACTGGCTATATTTACCTGCAGTCGCCTTAGCAAGCGCGTCGCTCGATAGATCAGTGCCGAGAATTTCAATTTTCCAGCCGGGTATTTTAGCTTTTTGCTCCAGCAGCTCAATGGCCAGAGAATAGCCTTCCTGACCAGTCGAGGCGGCGGCACTCCAGATGCGCAAGCGGCGCGTATTGGCTCGCTCCTCCAACATATGAGGCAGCATGGTCTTGCGAAAATTATCGAACGGCGTCATATCGCGAAAGAAAAAAGACTCATTGATCGTCATTGCCTCAGTGATGCGGGTCGCCAGTTTTTGTGATCCCGGGCGTTTCAAAGCAACGACCATCTCCGCCAGATCTTCAAAGCCGAATTCACGGGCTACGGGATCGAGCCGACTATCAAGTAAATAGCGCTTGTCTTCGCCAAGTACCAACCCCGATTGCTCCTTGAGAAAGCAGCGAAGGAAATTAAATTGTTCTGACGTCATGATGTCCTCACCTGAGCAATGAATTAATTTTGGGACCGATTTCACCCAATGGCAAAATGGCACTGCAGATGCCAGCTGCCGCAGCAGCGCCAGGCATCCCCCAAACAACACTGGTTTCTTCGTCTTGTGCGATGACTGAGCCACCAGCAGCAGCGATCGCCCTGCCGCCATTGGCGCCATCTGATCCCATGCCAGTTAATATGGTCGCCAAGAGACCGCTACTATAAATTAGCGCGGCACTCTCAAATAAAGGATCAACAGCTGGCCGGCAAAAATTGATTTCGGGCTCTTGGTCCAGCGTAATCGAAGCGCCATTTGCGACCGGTTTCAAGCGCATGTGATAGCCACCTGGCGCCACATAAATATGTCCAGGCACCAACACCTCGCGATGTACAGCTTCACGCGAAGGCCGCCCAGACGCTTCACCCAGATGCTTGGCGAGAATAGCCGTAAATGTTGCTGGCATATGCTGCGTAATCAGAACAGGCACATTGCGAATTCGAGGCCCGATCACCGCAAACAATTTCGCCAGCGCTTGTGGCCCGCCGGTCGAGCTGCCAACAACCAGAAGGCGCGGTGCAACGGTAGAAAACGAGCGCAGCTTTGGCGTAACAGAAGGTTTTGCAGCAGTCGCTATCGATGCGGTGCGAGCTTGCCCAACACGGGTCGGCGAACCAATAGTTGGTGTTGGCGCTTTTCGCGCACCGCCCAAAGACCTGATCCTGGTGACAAGGTCTGTGCGAAAACTGGCAGAGGTGGTGATGCCGGAATTGCTGTCGGGCTTGGGAATATAATCCGTTGCACCGAGCGACAAAGCCTTCATGCTGATCTCGGCATTACGCTGTGTCAAAGTCGAGGCCATGACTATTTTGACGCCGGGCTTGGCTCGCAAAAGCTGTGGTAAGGCCTCAAGGCCATCCATCACTGGCATCTCTACATCGAGAATTACAATATCGGGCTGGCTGGTCGCCACATCTTCAACTGCTTTTTGTCCGTTTGCATGACGCGCGACAATCTCCATACCGCTCTCTTCGCTAACCCAGCGAGAAACGAGACCGCGCACCACCGCACTATCATCGACAACCATGACCTTGATGGATTGGGAGGATGAAACCGGTGTATTCTTGTTTTTGAGCGATGGGGTATTCACTGCCAAACTCATTGGACGACTACCTGTTGTTATAAAAAATTGACTTAATCGAGGAGACCGACCTGTTGAAACTTTGTTTCCAGAATGGATTTATCAAAAGGCTTCATGACAAATTCATCGGCACCGGCCTTCATGGCAATGGAAATATGCTTGGTGTCATTTTCTGTTGTGCAAAAAATGACTTTTGGACGATCACCATTTTTTTCCTGACGCAAAGCCTTGATGAATGCGATGCCATCCATTTGCGGCATATTCCAATCGAGCAGAACGGCATCGGGCATCTGCTGACGGCATTTCACCAAGGCGAGACTGCCATCTGCGGCCTCGCCGGTTTCAAATTTAAAACCTTCCACGATATGCTTTGCCACCTTGCGAATAACGGCGCTATCATCAACGATCAGACAATACGACATATAAGTTTCTCCACCTAATGAGGGGGGTGATCCATTGGCGAGCAAACTTTCAGCTTGCCCTTGAACTCCCTCATGCTTCCAATTTATCGCAGACAATTCAGTCCAGTTCTTCTTAAGCGGCAACCTCGCGGTCACCAAGCTCGAGAACACGATCAACATCAAGAAGAACAAGCAGCTGATTATCCAGCATAAATATGGCTTGCGTGACTTTTCTCCAACGTGGATCAAGATTGACTGGATTTTCATCAAATTCATTGACCGGCAGATGCAGCACATCTCCAATACGGTCGATCACCAGACCAAAGCTCTCGCGATCCATCTCGATACCAACCGACATCGCTGTCTCACCTTCAGCCCGGGGTGGCAAGCCAAGACGTTCTCGCATATCAATCGCCGTGACGATACGACCGCGCAGATTAAGAACGCCAGCAATCTCTGGAATTGCCAACGGCACTTCGGTCATGTCTTTCAACATAAAGACATCCTGAACACGGCTGATCGGAAGCCCAAATAGCTGCCCGGCGATAATCACCGTCACAAATTCTTCCATAGGACCGTTATTCTGATTTCTTGCTTGTGGTTCACTCATGAGGCTTCCTCCATACCAACTCTAACTTCACGTAGGGTCTCAACGAGCCCTTCCCGGTCAAACTTGCCGATATATTCATGAAAACCGGCTTCTCTTGATTGTTCAATGATTTCGGGTTCCGCATGGGATGACAGCGCTATGATCGGCGTCTCCCCCCAATCGGGATCAAATTTAAGTTTCTCGGCAAACTCAATGCCACTCATACCGGGCATTTCAATATCAGAAACTATGAGATCAAAAACGATGCCGCGCTCTTTTAGCGCCAGCGCTTCGGTACCACTTGCCGCCAGCGTCACATGATATCCGGCCGATCCCAATAGTGGGGCCAGCATATTGCGGAAAAATGCACTATCATCAACGAGGAGAAGATTGAGGTTCTTTTGTAGATTGACACCGTCTTTGCGATCATGACGCACCAGCCAGTCATCAAAAGCCATTGGCAAATAATGGGCGACATCGATCAGCTCTGTCGCACTCTCACGAACAACAGCGGAACCAAGTATCCCTGGGACTTCGGACTGAATTTCGACCACCAGTCGATCTTCGACGATATCGACGATTTCATCTACCACGAGCCCCATCGAGCGATCATCATCTGTGAAGACGAGGATAGGCTGAGTGGTTTTACCGGCCATATTTTCCGGATCATAACCATCAAGACAGACCAGAGGCATCAACTTGCCGCGATATTGCACCAGATCACGCCCATTGGAGCGTTCGATTTTGGTGACATCAACCTCTTCGAGGCGCGTTACAAGCGACAAAGGCACTGCTTTAAGTTGCTCGGAACCGGCTGTAAACACCAGCAATGTCGTAGGATCCGGCTGATCAATTCCTGAACTGTCTGCCTCTTGCCCAGCAACGGCTGCCTGCGCTCCTGCATCAGCTGCTACATTTTGAGCAATGCCATTGGGATCAATAATCATGATCACACTGCCATCGCCAAGAATGGTATTGCCAGAGAACATGGTGATCTCGCGCAGCATGTTTGACATAGGCTTGACAACAATCTCTTCCGTGTGGAAAACGCTGTCAACAACCACACCAAAAGTCTGCGAACCGACTTGCGTGACAATCACAAATTCCTTGCCCGCCGCACGCTCGACTTCTTCCTCAGAGCGTTTCAGACTGAGTTGCTTATTGAGATATATCAGCGGCAGCAGTTTATTACGTAATCGCAATACCGGCGTGTCATTGATCATTTCGATGGTATGACCCGCCTCTCCATGCGTGCGTACCAGTTCAATGACCGAGAGCTGCGGAATAGCAAAGCGCTGGCCACTAACCTCAATAATGAGTGCCGACACAATTGCCAGTGTCAGTGGAATTTTAATGGTGAAGCTTGTCCCCTTGCCGACGGAGGAGGTCATATCAACCGTGCCACCAATCAGTTCGATATTGGTGCGGACAACATCCATGCCGACACCACGACCAGAAACAGCCGTCACCTCTTTGGCCATCGAGAAGCCGGGATGAAAAATAAACTTCTGGAGCTGACCTTCAGACATGCGGTCCAGCTCATCTTCGCTAGCCAGTCCCCGCTCCAATATTTTTGACTTGAGTTTTTCAGCATCGATACCGCGGCCATCATCAACAATCTTGATAATGATCTGACCACCTTCATGATAGGCTGACAAGGTGATCTTGCCGATTTCGGGTTTGCCCAGCATGACTCGATCGGAATTGGCTTCAAGTCCATGATCGGCTGAATTGCGCACCATATGCGTGAGCGGATCTTTGATCAATTCGAGGACCTGACGATCAAGTTCTGTTTCGGCGCCAATCATTTCCAAATCAATTTTCTTATCGAGAGATAGAGAAAGATCGCGAACAATCCTTGGCAATTTCTGCCAGGCATTGCCGATTGGCTGCATACGCGTTTTCATGACACCTTCTTGCAGCTCGGCTGTCACATTCGACAAACGCTGCAATGGCCCCTTGAACTCGCTGTCATCGTGCTTGCGAACCATTTCCAAAAGCTGATTACGGGTTAGAACAAGCTCGGAAACCATCGTCATTAACTGTTCGAGCGTCTCTACATTCACACGGATCGTTTGATTTTTTACTGATCCCTTGGAAGCTGCTTCTGTACGGCGTTCCTTTTGACGCCTGTCGGCCACGGCCCGTTTTTCAGCGACTGGCTTATCCGCTGATTTTTTCTCAGCCGGTTCTGGTGCAACGGGAGCAGCTTGTGGTTCGGTAGCCGCTTCAACAGGTTCTTGCAAATCATTAGCTGTGACAATATCGGTTTCTGGTTCCGGGGCGGTGAAATCATCGGGGCCCGGAGCCTCATGAAAGGCACGCTCCAGATCGTCCAGAGAGACCTCCCCTGGTTTCAATTCGCGTTCAACAATATCCAATATGGGCTCGTCGACTTCTGCCATATCCCCGCTAGCAATATCAGCAGCTACGGCTGCTTCTGCGTCTGGTGCAACCGATTGAGGTTCGGTGGCAGCAGCCTCATCACCGAGCGACATTTGATCGAGCAGGGCAATCAAGTCATCATCGGTGCCGTCTGGCTCTGTTTGCTGCTCTTCCAGTACTTCAAGAATTTCTTTCAGGCGGTCAATCGTCTCCAAAATCAACGACACGCCGTCACCTGTGACAGGCGAACCATCGCGATATTTTCCCATAAGCGTTTCGGCCGCATGAGCCAGTGAACCTAGTCGCGGCAAACCAAGGAAACCACATGTCCCCTTGATGGTATGAACCAACCGGAAGATATTCGCCAATATTTCTTCATTATTTGGGTCTTGCTCGAATTTCACAAGTTCGACGTCAACGACATCGAGACTTTCCACAGTTTCGGTGAGAAACTCCTGCAGCAGATCATCCATTTTGCCTCTTCCCCTTTTCATTATTGGCTCATTCCTAACCGGTTTTTGAGCCAGCTGCGGAAAGGTTGTGTGCCATAATGGGAAAAGAGTCTTAAGATAAACTAAACTTTATTAATCTTAAATGTTCACTGATTGCTTTTACTACCTACGCAACCAAGTGCCATCAAGAGAAGCGCGCGCTCAGCAAAACATCCTCGCCGTCCATGGCAATTGTAATGCTTGCGCCAGTTTCTATCGCAACGCGGCCGGCAAAATAAGGCTGGATCGAGCGGGCATCAACTTCTTCAGCAGGGCAGCAATTGACAAGATCAACAATCCCTTCTGGTACGCGCGCCTTTGAGCCGCTTGTTTTGATCGCAAATGAGGGATGATCCTTGTCCCCGTCGATATTGATCGTGATGGTTCCGCCAAGAGGCACTGTTCCCACAGAAATAGCCACCAGATTAAGCAGCAGTTTAACATGATTTTTCGGCAAGGTGGCGATTGTGCAGTTCCATTCAACCTTGTGCTTATTATCACTTTCGACATAATTACGCGCCACAGCCTGTGCGTCTTGCAAATCGATTTCAAAACCAGAAGATCCAGCCGCTCCAAAAGCCAGCCGTGAAAATTGTAGCTTTGAGGTGATAGTGCCGACACCGTTGCGGATCATGGAAAGAGCACTTTCTAGCTGCTCCTTATCATCGTCCTCTTCATCAAGCACATCCAGCCCAAAGCCAACGGCCGTCATCGGGCCAATGGCATCATGACAGATTTTACTGGCAACCAGCGCCGCCAGATCAAGATCACTCAATTTCGTAAAATCACCCATGGCCTTGATCCTCTTTTATGTCGTGCTTCTTATCGGAAAACCGATACCCGCTTTTCACGGAAGTCCTGTGCTGATCGAATCAGCACATTTTTTGTTGATTACACCTGCAATCGCAAAGGATTACAATGAAAGAAAAAGGGGAAACAGAATATGTGGAAGATTACAACATCGGTGTGTTTTCAAGAACCGCTTTGCTCCTTGATAGAGGAAGTTTTTTGCGAGATAATACAACGCCAGCGCGCGCATCGTCAAACCAGCGATTGACCGCACCCTCGACATTACCATTGAGCTTGTTTTTCCATTGCGAGATAGTCAGGTCCAGCGCCTCGCCATTGGTTTTAACAAAATCCTTACGGCCCTTTTTTGCACGCTGCTTGTTCATATAATAGTCAGCCGTTGCACCAAGCGCCAGCCCGGCTGCCGTGCCAATCGCTGTCCCGACGCCAGGAGCTGCTGCCGTCCCCGCCAGCGCGCCGCCTTCCGCAAAGGCGATCCGTGAGCCCATACCGGTCACCACCCCCCGTGACAGCGTCGCAAAGGAAGCTGCAACTGTGCGGGTCATCAAGGGACCGAGCGCCAAAGCGCCAAATGTGCCGCCGGCCGCCACACGACCGACCCCAACAACCCCGTCAAAGGCTCTGTCTTGTACCATATAGGTAGGGGATTTCCATTTCTGGGCATCCCAGTTGAGGCCCAGATCAATGATTTTCTGGTCGCGCGGAAATTCTTCGAGCACCTTGGTATGGGCCGACAAAAAGCTCTGCAATTTCTGATCCGAGCGCACAATGGCCTGCCGGTAGCGTGCATGAGCGCGCAGCACCAAAGCTTCCATCTGCAGGGCGATAATCTTGTCGCGGATTTCAGGCTTTAACACCCGCTCACTATAGTTCTTGAGAAAATATTCTTTGACATCACGCTCAACCGCTTCCTTGAGGCTCTCATATTGGCCAAGCTGCACAAATCTTGTGGCGCTGGATTTAATTGCTTCTTTCAAGATGACATAGGAGCGCTTCCATTCAAAAAACCAGTCAGCATAATTTTTAATCACCTCATCACGATCCGCAAAAGCATTTTTAAATACTGCATCCAAATCCGATTTAACGCCGAGCAGAATACCATCGCGCTCATGATCCAATTGCACGAGAGTTTTATTGATAAACTCATCAAGGGCACTTTTAACTGCCACCGCGCGGTGCAGCTTGCCATTGATATCGCGATAAATAAATTTGGTCTGGCCAGTTGAAAGCGCTGGCCCCGCCATGCCAATCAGCACCGTCATATAGCTGTCATCGCTATGCGTGATTTTTGAATATTCCACGTGGCGCTGATAGCTGCGATAATAGCTGGTGCCAATGGTCAGCGAGCCAAACCCTAAAATGAGCAAGGCAACAGCAATGCCAATGGGGCGCAAAAACGCACCCAGAAAGCCATATTTTTTGACCTTGATACGCGTTGTCTGTGCGGAAACAGAGGGCAGGACCTCACCTTCCAGCGGTTTAAGGCCCTCCCTGTTTTCGTGCCTGTTCTGGGGCCCCTGCCCGTCATGTGTGCTTATGGGAGGCAGATCTCTGGACATATGACAATTCCCATCTATTTGTTGCCCGCTTGAAAAGCTTTGCCAAATTAGCGCCTATTTGCGGCGCAAATATGCCAGTCTCGCACTGCTTTTCTTGCCTTGTTTACCGCTTATTCTAAACATTTAAAACCAGTGCCAAAATATGGCTCAAGCTCCAGAGCGACTATCATTTACGCTTGGTGCGCCAAACAGCTTGACCTAACGTCAAACCACGTATTCGTGCCTATAATGCAGCGTTATAAAATCAAATACCTGCACTTGTACTGAAGACGACCTTTGAGTTGTGTGTGCAAACGTTTGGATCGAACCGCAGCTCACAGCATACGGTTTTCCTCGATTATGTCCGCTCGTGGTGATTGCTACCATGTGGCTGATGGGGTACACTAACGAGATGTGCCAATGAACAGGAACGGAAGTTGCGGGAATTGAAATGTGGTTTGCCCCTGTCACAGATCCATATCTTATTTGCTGATTACTTCCATCTCTTGATTATTGTGCTGCTTATGCCTAGCGGTTCCAGCGCGCGCGCTGCTGTCTGCCCGGCCATGTCCTCTATTGAACCTGGTTTGGCGTAAAGGGCGGGTACGGGAGGTGCAATAATAGCCCCCATCTGTGTCGCCGCCAGCATAGCCTTGATATGTCCTGCATGTAGCGGTGTTTCGCGTACCATCAACACTAATGGGCGGCGTTCCTTCAGTGTAACATCAGCGGCTCGGATCAACAGATTGGAGGCCTGTCCATGAGCAATTGCCGACAGGGTGTGGACTGAACAAGGAGCAATAATCATACCATCAGTACAGAATGAACCACTAGCCGGTCCGGCGGCGATATTTTCCTCGGCGTAACTCCTGTCGGCAAGTAATGACAGCTCGTTCACGTCAATGTCCAACTCCAGGGCAATTGTCAATCTGGCGGCCTTGGAAATGATCAAATGACTCTCAACATTTTTTTCACCGCATAGAATCTCAAGAACCTTTTGCGCGAATAGAGCACCTGATGCGCCACTTACGCCAATAATGATGCGTTTCATATTTGTCCCCCAGAGATAAAATCCGACAGACCCAGATCGGCCCATATTTCGTCTATCCGCTTGATGACATCCTCGTTCATACTCAGCACTTCCCCCCATTCACGGCTTGTTTCCCCGTCCATCTTGTTGGTAGCGTCAAGGCCCAGCTTACCGCCCAGGCCGCTGACAGGCGAAGCAAAATCGAGATAGTCGATGGGTGTGTTGTCGACCACCATCAGATCACGTGATGCGTCCATGCGGGTGGAGACGGCCCACATAACATCCTCCCAGGAACGAGGATTGATATCCTCATCAACAATAATTAGCAATTTAGTATAGCTGAACTGGGCGAGAAAGGACCAGATGCCCATCATGATGCGGCGTGCATGACCTGGATATTTTTTTTTGATGGCGCAGATACCAACGCGGTAGGAGCAACCCTCGGGTGGTAGCCAGAAATCAATAATCTCGGGAAATTGCTGTTGCAACAAGGGAACAAATACATCATTGAGCGCTTCACCAATGACCGAAGGTTCATCTGGCGGTCGCCCGGTAAAAGTCGATAGATATACAGGGTGATCGCGCATGGTGATAGCCGTCAACTCAAATACGGGAAAATGTTCCACGCTATTATAGTAACCGGTATGATCTCCATAGGGCCCCTCGGGAGCAGTTTTGCTGACTGAAACATAGCCCTCAAGGATAATTTCAGCCTCGGCGGGCACCAATAGGGGAACCGTTTTTGCAGGTGTAAGTGTCAGCTTCTCACCGCGCAAAAGCCCTGCATAATGATATTCAGACAATGTATCCGGGACGGGAGTGACAGCAGCAAGAATTGTCCCTGGGTCGGCACCAATAGCCACTGCCACCGGCATGTCTCGCCCCTTGGCCTGCCAAAGGCGATGATGCAGTGCCCCGCCGCGATGAGCCAGCCAGCGCATCAAGGTGCTGTTCTTTGAAAGTACCTGCATGCGGTAAACACCAATATTATAATCCGAAGTGTTCTCGCTGTCCGGCGGCCTTGTAGTGACTAGTGGCCAAGTGATAAGGGGGGCAGGCTCGCCAGGCCAGCAAGTTTGTATAGGCAGAAGGGAAAGATCGATCTTATCTCCCTGAAAAACCTGTTTCTGGACCTTTGCCTTCTTCGAGATTGATGGCTTCATGGCCATCACATCTTTCAGCACGGGCAATTTTTCCAGCGTATCGCGAAAACCACGCGGTGGTGTCGGCTGCTTGAGAAAGGCCAGCCGTTGCCCCAGCTCCCTTAAGTGCGAAGGGCGACAGCCCATACCCCTAGCAACTCTCTCAACCGTACCAAATAGATTGGTAATGACGGGGATATCGCTGATCTGCCCATCAGCCAGAACCGGTTTTTCGAATAGCAGTGCTGGCCCTTTAGTGGCTAACACTCTTCGATGTATTTCAGTCATTTCCAGTTCAACGGATATCGGTTGTTTGATCCGAATCAATTGTTCATGACTTTCCAGCCAGTCTAGGAAGTCGTGCAGAGACCTGTAGTTTGAAGGAAATTCTGACATGATCGGTATTATCGGTGCATCCCGTCAACACCTTCCATGATTTAAGTCAAACCCTGGGTTGGCGATAAGTGTTATTATAGACCAGTTCATGGAAAACTGGTCGGGATGTTATAAATCGGGGAGATCGCTCAAGAAATGTCGCTCATTGGAAAACTGAGCCAACCTGTCTTCATTGATGGTGCCTGGATACGTCCGCTTATTCAGGGCGGCAAAGGCGTCGGTGCCACAAATGGCGTAAATGCCGGAGCTTGGGCTATGGAAAATGCCGGGGGAACTATCGCCGCCATCGGTGCTGCCATTGGCTATGATAAAAAAAACCGTGAGCTTCCTTATTCCTACAGGACTCTCACCCGCCATGAGCGCTTTGAAGAAATGATCTCCCAGTCCGTTGAGGGCTGCAAGTTGCAGGTCGAGAAGGCCTTTGAAACCAGTGACGGCAAAGGGCGGATTCGACTGAATTTTCTCAAAATGGCGGGAGGCTCCATGCGCATCATGCGTGAGGTTCTGGCCACGACGCGCTTGCCCAATGGCGGCAACAAAGTTCATGCCGTCACAATGGGCGCGGGTCTTGCCTCTGAAGAAGATGCAAAAATTTGCGCCGATGAAGGGGTCTATCTCGATCCCATCATTTCCAGCCTGATGGCATTGAAAGTTCTGTTGAAGCGTACCTACAGAAACTGGTCAGGCAGGTATCACGAAGTGATTGGTGCAGTAGTCTATGAAGACCCGTGGCTGGCTGGAGGCCATAATGGCATTACCAGCCGGGAAAATCCCGATGAACCACAAGACCCTTATGAGCGTGTCAAAGGTTTACGTAAAATCATGAACGACAACGGCATGAGCGAAGTGGCGATTATTATGGCCGGTGGTGTCTGGCATTTGCGTGAATGGGAGAGCTGGCTCGACAATCCTGATATTGGCCCTGTTGCCTTCCAGATCGGCACGCGAGACCTACTCACTATCGAGAGTCCGATAAGTGACGAGTGGAAAGATCTTATGCTGGAAATGAAGGAGGGCGATGTCGTTCTCAATAAGTTCAGCCCTACCGGTTTTTATTCATCGGCCTACAAGAACGCCATGATGCGTGAACTATATGAGCGCTCAAGTAGACAAGTACCTTACGCAAAAAGACGCGATACAAGCATGTCCGAGCCTGTTGAAGGACCGGGCGTTCCCAACAACAAATATGGTGTTACACCTCAGGATATGGAGAAGGTGAACGATTGGATTGAGCAAGGTTTTACAATGCCGTTGCGCACGCCTGATGACACTCTAGTTTTTGTGACCCCGGAAAAGGCCCTGGAAATCAAGTCACACAAAGACGAATGCGTGGGCTGTATATCGACCTGCAAACTCAGCACCTGGAGCGAGGAGGCTGACAAGAAACACTCGACCGGCAAAATGTCGGATCCGCGAGTTCACTGCATTCGCAAAGGATTGCAAGGGGCCATTCATGGAACCGATCTCGATAAATATCTGATCTTTGCCGGTCACAATGCCTATAGAGCCGGGGAAGATCCTTTCTATCGCAATGAGGATGGATCCGTTTTCATCCCAACGGTAAAACAGCTTATCGAACGCCTCACGGCTGGTTCCTGAGCGATGTTAGATGCTATAGCACTTGATCGAAATCATACCGGGCCCCTGGAGGAAGGTGCTAAATAGATTGAGCACAAGAATGAGGTTTCCTATTCAATAATTCAGCGAGAAGCGATAATATGACAAAGAACGTTCTGCAATTCGCGAGATATGGCTTGCCTCATATTCCTCTGTTCGCTCTTCGTCCGCTGTTTTCCCATTTGATTACCAGCCTTATAAAACGTCATACTAATCTGTTTGACCGCCTTGGGAATTATAGCACCAAACGCTTCTTGATTGATCCTGTGGATCTACCATTCACTCTGCTTTTGAATCCTGACGGAGATCATCCCGAGCTAACTCCCTATCGGAGAGATAGCTCCCCCGAATACGATGCGGCGATCCGTGGACCAATTAGTAAATTTGTCGATCTGGTCAACGGGGTCGAGGATGGTGATGCCCTGTTCTTTTCAAGAGACCTGCAGATCGAAGGCAATACAGAGGCCGTTCTGGCCCTGCGCAATGCCATCGACGATATGGAAATCGACCTTATAGAAGAAATCGAGGAACTGCTTGGCCCTTTGGCGAGCACAGCCAGATTTGCCCGCGAGCGGGCGGCGGATACAAGCGTTCTTTTTTCTGGTCTGAAAACAGTTCTTTCACAAACGCTCATCAACAAGACCATTGATCGTGCAAAAAATCATGGTGCCAGCAACGGCGATGGAGGCACAGCTTGAAGAGCCCTTTTGAACTTGTATGTCCCGCGGGGACACCAGCAGCCCTTAGAACCGCCGTCAAGGCCGGAGCCGATGCGGTCTATGTGGGATTGCGTGATAAGACCAATGCCCGAAATTTTCCCGGTCTTAATTTCAACCGCCAGGAACTTGATGAGGCTGTTTCTCATGCGCACGAACACGGGGCGAAAGTACTTCTTGCGGTCAACACATTTGCTCGCGCCGGGAATACCGGACTGTGGCATAAAGCCATCGATGATGCCGCACGTCTGAAAGTCGATGCGCTGATCATTGCCGATATTGGCATGGCCGATTACGCCGCTCGCACTCACCCTGATCTGCGGTTGCATCTTAGCGTGCAGGCGGCCGCTTCCTCCCCCGAAGCCATCCGTTTTTACGTGCGCGAATTTGGTATCAGGCGAGTGGTGCTGCCACGCGTATTGACGGTGCCCGAAATCACCGCTCTCAACAAGGAAATCCCGTGCGAGACGGAGGTTTTTGTATTTGGTGGATTATGCGTGATGGCCGAGGGACGTTGTGCCCTGTCTTCTTATGTGACGGGTAAATCACCAAATATGAATGGCGCGTGCTCTCCAGCCAGCCATGTCGCCTACAAGGAAGAAGGCGGAGAAATGGTGTCGCGTCTGGGTGACTTTACCATTAATCGTTTTGCCTCTGGTGAAAATGCCGGCTATCCAACGCTCTGCAAGGGGCGATTCAAAACAATGGATGAAACCGGCTACATCTTTGAGGAGCCGACCTCACTCAACGCCGCAGAACTATTGCCAGAATTATTGGACGCTGGCGTTACGGCATTGAAGATTGAAGGTCGCCAGCGTTCGCGCGCGTATGTGCGCCGCGTCGTCGAGGATTTCCGCCGGGCGATCGACTCCCTTGAAGGGCATGCGGCAGCACCGCAAGATGACCTCACCTCACTTTCAGAAGGGCAGATGCAAACCAAAGGCGTCTACAAAAAAACATGGCGTTGACAAAACTAACAATGGGACCAAACCTGTTTAAATGGCAGCCTGATGATTGGCGCGATTTCTATTTCCGCCTGGCCGACGAGGCACCGCTTGACTGTGTTTATCTCGGAGAAGTTGTCTGCGACAAGCGCTCGTCATTTGTTTTGCCCTATATGGACAAGGTCGTGGAACGGCTGCAAAACGCCGGCAAGGAAGTCGTTTTCTCCACATTAGCGCTGGTGATGAGCAAACCTGATCGCAAAACGGTTCGCTCGGTAATTGCTGATCACAAGTTTTCGGTTGAGATAAATGATATTTCCGCACTCGCGCATCTAACCGAACACCCAACCGGCAAGCCTCATGTCATCGGCCCGATGATCAACTGTTATAATGAGGAGACCATGGGCTATTTCGCGCTCAAAGGATCAAAGCGCATCTGCCTTCCCGTGGAGTTGCCCCTTTCAGCTATCAAGACTTTGAGCGAACAGGCTCGTAAGCTCGACGTCGAGGTGGAGATACTGGCTTTTGGCCGCATGCCGTTGGCAGTTTCGGCGCGCTGCTATCATGCGAGGGTTTACAAGCTGTCAAAGGATAGCTGCCGCTTTGTCTGCGGCGAAGATCCAGACGGTCTTTCCCTGCAAACTCTTGACGATGAGGATTTTCTCACCATCAACGGCATTCAAACCATGTCCCATAGCATACTAAATCTGCTCAATGATCTCGACATTCTCAAGGAGACAGGCGTCGGCAGTTTTCGTTTGTCACCCCATAGCTGCGATATGGTTGAAGTCACCCGATTGTTTCGGTCTGTTCTCGATCAGGAAATTTCTCCGATCAAGGCGAGCAAGCAATTGGCCACTATGGGCTTGAACGCTCCATTTTCAAACGGCTATCTCCACAATGAACCCGGCGTAAGCTGGACAGTAAATAATTCTAATTATGGATGAGTAATTATCGAGACGCCAGTTTGAGATCGATTTTTTTGTTCTTTGATCTTCCTATAAACGATTTTAGACCTTTAAGCGTTTCAAAAGGGATTTCCACGAGATTGGCATTGACCATCCAGCCCCAAACTTCTCCGCCGGGTTCCGCGTGCATCTGCCAAGTGACTTCCACCAGACTGTCGCTCAGCTTGCGCAAGCGGTAGAACCCTTGCGCTTTGGTTATTCGGACAAAGTCCCTGCCGGCACGCGTCTGGTCGAGATTGCGACACGATCGCAGCTTCTTGAATTCACAAAAATGTGGGGCAGCCTTGAGACGAACCATCACTTCGTCGCCTTTTTCATTGATCGTTGCTTTACTGTGCATGATGATATCGCGGTTCCACAGCGGGGCGGGAAGATAGTTGATTTGATAGATGTAGCGTTCCTTAAACGAAACCTGTTTGAGGATCGTTGGTTTGCCACATTGATGCATCCACCGGCAATTGCTGGGAGTATCAGCTAACACGCCAAGCAGTTTTTTAAAGGAGGTGCTGATTTTTGTGACGCCTTTGAACGCGTCATAGTTCGAACCTTGTACCGGACGGATAAAAATCTTGATACCGCCTTTGTTTTTGGCCAGGCGCCACTCGGAAGCCCCAACCGGCATATAGCTTGCCAACAGGACAGCCAGCAACATGGCTGCATTAAGCATACTGATCGACAAACGACGCATAAAATCCTCATACATTGACAACGATAAAACTTTCAATGCAAACACTCTATCATTGCAAACTTAACCGATTATTATCCCACACTGCTATTTCCGGTTAGATATTCTCACCGTTTTTTGGATAATCGGTTTTGAAACCCAGTGCGCCCTGGTGATGTCACCCTCGTATTTATCGGCCACTTCATACATGAGCAACACTAGGGTGAGTTTTGCCGAACGCTTATAGGTTCCATCGGGAAAATCGAAGCGAATGCGCCTCTTTTCGCCGCTGCGCAACTGCGTATTGTTGATCAGCATGAAGGGAACACCGCCAACCAGCGGCAGCATGGAGAAATGCTTGAAGAACCGACGCACATCACGATGAATAACCACTCCCTTCTCATTCAGCAATTGTATTTCAGCGGCCAGTATCCGTGTTGGTCCACTCGCCGGGATCGAGTGTCCCTGTACGCGGTTTTCCAATAGCAGGCGCAGGCGCTTGTGATTGATCGCAATTTGACTGATTTTCAGCTTGTTCTTGTAAAGAGACCCGTTGCGCACCGCGGTTTTGAAACCATGATAGGCGTAATTATCATCTTCGCCCTTTGCCATATGACAACCCTGGCAAGTCAGGCCCTTTTTTGCTGCCGGGCTTTGTTTCCATTCATCATGCAAAGTGGTCAAAGCTTCGCCGGTGAACGGCATTTTTGTCTGATGGCAACGAGCGCAAAAATCGGATTTTCTCATTTCCACCAGATTTGGAGTGTACTTTTTCTCATGCGTCGTTTCGATGGGGACGCCCGGTAATACAGTGCCATGACAGCTTTCGCAGTCAATCCCCGCATTACGTTTCTTGTTACCATGGCAAGCATAGCACATCTCTTCGTCTATGATGTTGCCTACAACGATATTTTCCTTGATCTCCAAAAGAGCATTTTGAAAGGTGGCGGATTTGGTGGACTGCGCGTGACGTGAGCGGGTCGACCACTGCTCATGAGTGTCGGGGTGACAGCTGGCGCAATAGGCCGCCCCCTTGTTTTCGCCGGTTTGATAGCGAGGGGTGCGAAGATCTGAAAACTCCGGCAGGGTCGCGCAGGACGTCAGCAGTGCAAACTGCACCGTAACGATCATCAATTTGAAGAATCTCAGCACGTTTGAACACCCCGAAAGTTTGTCTCCCGAATCTCTGGCCATTATAAGTCGTTGATAGGAATGTTCAACGCTCTGTTGAGGTTAATCAACATCAGGTTCATCGCCTACTGGCCGAGCCAGTCCTCATCCTGCGCCGCCTCCCGGCTTGGCAGTGGAATTTCCCTTTTGTCCTTACCGCGAACACGTGGCCGCCTGACCTTCGTCTAGCCACCGTGAAAACCAATCGGGCCTTTTGTGGCACCCCAACGGTGGCCTTTGCGCTTCTTGTTGCGGCTGTGGCGGTCGCCACAAAGGGCGCCCGCATCCTCTTCCAGCATCTGCTCCATCGCCTCGATGCCCCAAAGCAGGCAGAAGCGCTCAAAACTATCTCGAACATCATCGA
>JAAETJ010000301.1 GCA_024228495.1 bacterium
CTCTCGCGTTTTATTCGCTTGCAGGAAAATGACGGCTCAAAGAAGTCGAGCTTAAAACGTATCCGCTTCATTCGACTTGAAACGGTGGTTTCGCTTTTTATCCATGAGCTATTCCCAGGCTCTCGCGTGCGGGCGCGCGGTGCTTTTCGTGTGCTGCGTGACAGCGATGTAGAACTAGCCGAAAAGGCTGAAGATCTTGTGCGTTCCTATGAAAGCGCCCTCAAAAAGCGTCGCCGCGGGGAAGCCATTCGCTTGGAAATCGAAAAAAGCACACCGAAGCATTTGCGCGGGTTCGTGGTCAAGGAATTGCAGGTCAGTGAAAAAGAAACCAATGTGCAAGATGGCATGGTCGGACTTTCCGATATTTCACAACTAATCGTCAAGGATAGACCAGAATTTTTATTTGGACCCTACAGCTCTCGTTATCCAGAGCGTATCCGCGAACATGGAGGGGATATCTTCGCTGCCATCACCCAAAAAGAACTGGTCGTTCACCACCCATATGAGAGTTTTGATGTGGTGCTGCATTTCTTACGGCAAGCGGCTCTTGATCCTGATGTCGTATCCATCAAGTGGACGCTATATCGCACCAGCCGCGATTCTGCGATCATTCAAGCATTGAAAGAAGCGGCAGAAGCTGGAAAATCGGTTACAACAATCATTGAGCTAAAGGCCCGCTTTGATGAAGAAGCCAATATACGCTGGGCACGTGACCTTGAAAGCGTTGGAGTGCATGTGCTCTATGGCTTCACCGAGCTAAAAACGCACGCAAAACTAAGCCAGATTGTGCGCCGCGAACATGGGTCGCTCAAAAGTTATATCCATATTGGTACGGGCAACTATCATCCCATTACAGCAAGGGTCTACACGGACCTTTCCTATTTCACCGATGATCCCGTTATTGCGCGCGATGTGACGCGTATATTTAACTATGTGACAAGTTATGCACGGCCCGAAAAACTCGAGGTAATGTCCATATCACCGCACGGCATCCGTGACCGCATCCTTGATCATATAAGAGAAGAAATTTACCATGCTAAAGCGGGACATCCCGCCCAGATATGGCTTAAAATGAATTCTCTTGTGGATGATCAGGTGATAGATGCTCTGTATGAAGCCAGTAATGGGGGCGTTGTCATTGATCTGATTATTCGGGGGATCTGTTGTTTGCGCCCCGGCATTGAGGGGCTATCAGAAAATATACATGTGAAATCGATTGTTGGGCGTTTTTTGGAGCATGCGCGCATCTATTGTTTTGGGGCAGGGCATGGGTTGCCATCAGACAAATCGGTCATTTACATTAGTTCCGCTGATATCATGCAACGCAACCTGGATCGACGTGTGGAGGCAATGGTACCCATCAGAGGGGCACGGGTTCACCAACAGATACAAGATCAGATCATGCAGGCCAATCTGGCGGATAATGAACAAAGCTGGCATATCTTGCCCAATGGAGTTTCAAAGAGATACGTTCTACATGAGGGAGACAAGGAGTTTGACGCTCATAAATATTTTATGAATAACCCAAGTCTGTCTGGGCGCGGAAAATCTCTGGACGAGCGTTTCCCATCTGCAATAAAAAAAATCAAATAATCACAAGGAAGCTTGTCTAAATGGGGAAGAAAAATGGACATAAGAAAAAGTCTGCCAGAAAAAAACCGGTCGCCATTATTGATATTGGTTCAAATTCCGTGCGGCTTGTCGTCTTTGATGGTGCGAGACGCAGCCCTGACACCTTGTTTAACGAAAAGATTTCATGTGGTTTAGGCCGAGAAATAGCTTCCACCGGTCGCCTCGCAGATAGCGCAGTCGAACGTGCACTGGAGGCACTGACCCGTTTTCGCGCCATTGCCGATCGGATAGGTGCAAAAAAAATCCATGTAATTGCTACAGCTGCCGCACGTGAAGCCGATAATGGACCAGATTTCATTACCTGGGCTGAAGGGATTTGCGGCACAAAAATCAACGTTTTGTCTGGGCGCGGTGAGGCGGAAATGGCTGCTAATGGCGTCATTGCGGGCATGCATGATGCGGAAGGTCTCGCAGGTGATATGGGTGGCGGCAGTCTGGAGCTGATTGATATCGCTGATGCGCACCTTGTCGGGGGCAAAACATTGCCTTTGGGCAGTCTGCGCTTGATGGATATCACTAAGGGGAACATGCAAAAAGCTGGTGATTTTATTAACGAGCAATTAGAGACCGTTGATTGGCTGCATAAAGGAAAAGGGCGAGCTTTTTACGCCGTTGGCGGCACCTGGCGTGCCATGGCGCAACTTTATATGAGGCAATATGACTATCCGCTGCATGTTATGCACAATTTTGCTATTGACGCCGATGAAGCTCATCGTTTTGCCGACTTTGTCATCTATAAGATTCTCAAATCACCTGAAACACTACTCGGTTTTGATGAACTCTCTAAAGTACGGCAAAGCACGCTTCCTTACGGGGCTTTGCTCATGGAACGGGTGATCCGCAAAATAGAGCCCTCTACGGTTATCACGTCTGCTTTTGGTGTGCGAGAAGGCTTGTTGTTTAGTCTACTGAGCGAAAAAGAACGTAATCGGGATCCCCTTATTGCCTCTTGCGAGGATCTGGCGAAAATGCGCGCCCGCAGTCCCACACACGGACGAGAACTTTGCGAGTGGACCGATCAACTTTTTATCAACAAGGAATTGTTGGAAAGCGATGAGGAGCGCCGCTTGCGCCATGCGGCCTGCCTTCTTTCCGATATTGGTTGGCGCGCCCATCCTGATTATCGCTCGACTCAAACGCTAAACTTTGTTGCCTATGCCTCGTTTTCTGGGGTCGACCATCCCGGGCGGGCATTTCTGGCTTTGACGCAGTTTTTCCGTCATGCTGGCATCAAGGAAGAACCCGATGCCAACATCGTGGATCTCGTTGACGAGCACACCGTACAACGTGCGCGCATCATCGGCGCGGCCATTCGCGTTGCAGCCATGGTCTCGGCGGCCTTGCCGGGCCTCAACAAACAAACGCCCCTTGTTCTTGATGGTGAAGGTCGCCTCGTTTTGACACTTTCCATGGAAAATGCCGTGCTTGAAGGAGAGCGATTGCAAAAACGCCTTGGCGCTCTGGCCAAATTACTGGACCGCGAGGCTGTTGTACGCGTCGATCATGAACTGCTCTAAAGGCCCTGGCGGGTGTCAGTTGGTTCATTAATTCTCACCAATGATAAACTTCCGACAGAGCCGGAGGTTTATCATTGGTGAGAATTATAGAGAATCACAATTTAGTCCTGATGGGAATCCATCAATTGTGAGTCGGTGCTTTCGCGAGCTGGTATTACCTAATATCAGTGATCTCAATTACCGAGATAATACCATTACGGAGCCCAAGAGAGATTTTGCCATGTTTGAGGGCGATAGCATCGCTGCCAAACAAGTCACGGCGCCAACCTTGAAGGGCCGAAACATCGGCATGATCGTCTAAAGCAATTTTTTCCAGATCTCGTGCATTGGCGATAATTTTCGAGGCAACATTGTGCTTGACAGCTGTTGTTTTCAATAACACTCGCAACAGCTCTACAATGGCCTGCTGCTCGCTGGAAAGGCGTGGCGCACGTTTAATTTCGGGCAATTGATCACGGTCAATCGCCAGACCGCGTTTAACGCCATTCAGCAATTCGGCCCCATAAGAAGATTTTACAATGCCCTTGGTTACTGAACGCAGATTACCTAATTCACCTTCGTTGGCTGGCGCTCGATTGGCAACTTCATAGATCACATCGTCTTTCACAACGCGATTGCGTGGCAAATTCCTCGATTGAGCCGTTGCTTCACGCCACTTTGCCAGCTCGATCAAGACACCAAGGCGGTTTTGCTTGATGTTACGCAGCTTCAAACGTTTCCAGGCGTCATCTGGATGCTGTCGGTAAAGGTCTGGATTTACGAGGGCGCTCATTTCTTCGGTCAACCAGGTTGAACGGTTCGCTGTTGTTATCTTATCTAACAAAACTGGATAGGCGTTTGCCAGATGAGTGACATCTGCGAGGGCATAGGTCAATTGATGCTCTTGCAATGGGCGCCGTCGCCAGTCGCTATAGCGTGATGTTTTGTCGATGGGAATATTGAGGGTCTTTTGAATAAGGTCGGCATAGCCCACCTGTTCACCAAATCCACAGACCATTGCAGCGATCTGTGTATCAAAAACAGGTGTTGGCAAGGAATCCGACAAATAGTGGACTATTTCGATGTCCTGGCGTGCCGCATGAAAAACTTTTGTAATACGTTCATCTCGCATCAATTCAAAGAATGGCTCAAGTTCCAACCCCGAAGCGAGCGGATCGACGATCACTTCCGTTTCACCTCCTGCCATTTGAATGAGACAAAGCTCTGGCCAGAACGTACTTTCTCGCATGAACTCGGTATCGACACATACAAAGTCAGCTTTTGCGAGCTCGGTGCAAACTTTTGCCAGCTCGTTCGTTTTAGTGATAATTTTCATGGGCTATGTATAGCCCAGCTCTATTTGGATGTCTTGTTATACCTGCACGCATAAAGAATTCTTTGTGTTGATGGCTGCTATCGAAATTTTCTGGTCAGAGGCGATTTTGTTAGTATTTTTTTGTCAGATCGATTTATTTTTAATTAATCAGGTATCACAAGCTCGACAATTTTTATTGTTGGCGAAAATTGATCCGAGTTCATATTCTGCCCCACGCTTTGTCAAAAGTACTGCGTAGTTTGGCCTGCTAGCCAGAAGCGATTAGTTATTAACCACAAATTTTCCACACCATGCCCCCAGGTTTTTAACTCACACCCCACATATAGAGGGTGTTATAAGTGCAACATACAAGAACTTGTAAAATGCGAAGGAATCACGCATAGTTATTTTATCGAACAAGCGGTGTTTTCGCCAAGCTAAAACATCGAGTGTTTCATAAATGTCATCGGCGTTAATCGAAAAAAAAACAGGCGCTCGCCCTTATATAATGGTTCTGCTCCGGGGGGTGCAGGGCCCTGATGCCGAGATATGTAAAATTCAGTGCCTATAGCTAAATTATTGAGTTGCTCCAGCAAAATGCTGTGGGAAATCCATTTGCGCTCGTGCCGTTCGGCTTGGGCTCTTTGATTGCGTTGTAAACAAGTAGTCGCCCGATTTTTCAAGGGCGCAACATTCAAGAATATATTGGAGGAATGTATTTCGTCCAGATTTAAACACCGATCCATCCGCTTGGATCGCGGGAACATCTTTAGATAGGTCCTGGTGTTATGTAGCTGCGTATTTTTGTTTTTGCTTTGCCCGGGATCTCCATCATTTGGGGAACACGAGAATGCGCATTGAACGCCGGTTTACAACAGCCAACCAATCTGCCTACGCTGATATCACTTTTCGCAAGGCCTTAAGCGAAATCAAAAACCCCGATGGTTCGACAGTTTTCCATATGGACAATATCGATGTCCCCGAGCAGTGGTCACAGGTTGCCGCGGATATTCTGGCCCAAAAATATTTCCGTAAGGCTGGCGTTGCCATGCGCCTCAAAAAGATTGAAGAAAACAGTGTACCATCCTGGTTGTGGCGCAGCGTGCCCGACGAAGATGCTCTGGCTAAAATGCCAGAAGAGGAGCGCTACGGATCAGAGACAGATGCAAGACAAATTTTTAACCGCCTTGCCGGTACATGGACCTATTGGGGTTGGAAAGGTGGCTATTATAGTTCCGAGGCTGATGCGCGCGCCTTTTACGACGAAATGCGCTATATGCTCGCCATGCAAATGTGCGCTCCCAATTCCCCACAATGGTTTAACACTGGGTTACATTGGGCTTACGGTATCGATGGACCGGGGCAGGGCCATTTCTACATCGATCCCCAGACACGCGAGTTGGTCTCTTCCAATTCGTCCTATGAACATCCACAGCCTCACGCCTGCTTTATCCAGTCCGTCAATGATGATCTGGTAAATGAGAACGGCATTATGGATCTATGGGTCCGTGAAGCGCGCTTGTTTAAATACGGTTCTGGTACGGGATCCAATTTTTCACACATTCGCGGCAAGGACGAGCCCTTGTCTGGTGGTGGCAAATCTTCGGGCCTTATGAGCTTTTTGAAAATTGGTGACCGGGCGGCTGGTGCCATCAAATCAGGCGGCACGACAAGGCGCGCCGCTAAAATGGTCGTGATCGATATCGATCATCCTGATATCGAGGAATATATCAACTGGAAAGTCAAGGAAGAGCAAAAAGTTGCGGCCCTGGTCACTGGATCAAAGGTTTGTTCCCAGCACCTCTCTCGCGTTATGAAGGCTTGTGTGAATTGTGAAGCAGATGGTGACGATTGCTTTAATGCCAAACGCAACCCGGCCCTCAAACGTGAGATCAGGGCTGCACGCAAGGCCCTTGTCTCAGACAATTACATTCAGCGTGTTATCCAGTTTGCCAAACAGGGCTACAAGGATATTGATTTTACGACCTATGATACTGATTGGGATTCAGAAGCCTATCTGACTGTCTCTGGTCAGAATTCCAATAATTCAATCCGTGTCACAGATGATTTTTTGCAAGCAGTTAATAAGGGTGAGAAATGGTCACTCAAAGCGCGCAAAAATGGAAAAACCACAAAAACTCTTGACGCTAAAGAGCTATGGGAACAGGTGGGGCATGCTGCCTGGTCTTGTGCGGACCCTGGTATTCAATTCCACACCACCATCAATGATTGGCATACGTGTCGCCAGTCGGGGGAGATCACCGCATCCAATCCTTGTTCGGAATATATGTTCCTTGATGATACGGCGTGTAATCTCGCCTCCCTAAATCTGATGTCGTTCACTGACGAGAAGCACAAGCTCGACCTTGACGATTTCGAGCATGCCGTTCGCTTGTGGACTATGGTATTGGAAATCTCGGTCACCATGGCTCAGTTCCCATCACAAAAAATTGCTGAACTCTCATATCGTTATCGCACCCTTGGTCTGGGGTTTGCCAATATTGGTGGCTTGTTGATGTCCATGGGCCTCTCTTATGATAGCGAAGAAGGCCGTGCTCTAACAGGGGCAATCAGCGCCTTGATGACAGGCACATCCTATGCGACGTCCTCACAAATGGCGGAAGAACTAGGTGCTTTTGAAGGCTTTGAGAGCAACAAAGAGGATATGATGCGGGTAATTCGCAATCACCGCCGCGCCGCATATGGAGAACATGACACCTATGAGCAGCTAAATACCTCCCCTGTGCCGCTTAATCACGGTTCGTGCCCCGATCAGGATCTGGTTGATCGCGCCTGCCGTGCCTGGGACAAAGCACTTGAACTTGGACAGCTGTATGGTTATCGCAACGCACAATCAAGCGTGATAGCGCCAACCGGTACGATTGGACTGGTCATGGATTGCGACACGACGGGAATTGAACCAGATTTCGCTATCGTAAAATTCAAAAAACTGGCCGGGGGTGGTTATTTCAAGATCATCAATAGAACGATCCCTATCGCCCTTGAGACCCTTGGCTATTCGCCCGAAGAAATAGCTAATATCGAGGCATATGCAGTTGGTCACGGTACGCTTAAAGATGCGCCGTATATCAATCATGAGGACCTGAAAAGCATAGGTTTTACCGATGATGTAATCATCAGCGTTGAAGGGAGCCTCAAAACTGCTTTTGATATCAAATTCGTGTTCAACAAATGGTCGCTTGGCGAAGTATTTTGCCGAGACAAGCTGAAACTCACACAAGAACAACTGGATGACCCTGAACTAAATCTACTAACGGCTATCGGTTTCACACCCAAACAGATTGAAGCCGCCAATGAATATTGTGTGGGCGCCATGACCCTTGAAGGAGCGCCAAAACTTAAGGACGAGCATTTGCCCGTGTTTGACTGTGCCAATCCATGTGGCACAAAGGGTAAGCGCTATTTGTCAGCGCAAAGCCATATTCACATGATGGCAGCCGCTCAGCCCTTCATCTCAGGAGCTATTTCCAAGACGATCAATATGCCGAACACCGCCAGTATCGAGGAGTGCAATGAAGCTTACATGCTGTCATGGCGTCTGGCATTGAAAGCCAACGCCCTGTATCGCGATGGCTCGAAACTATCGCAACCGCTCAATTCTCAATTGCTGTCCGATGATGAAGAAGAGGCAGATGATATTATTGATGCTCTGGCCAGTGCCGAAGCTACCGCCAAGCGAGCGACTGTTGTTGCCGAGCGGATCGTTGAGCGTGTTGTGATCCGCGAGCGGCTTGAATCTGAGCGTGAAAAGCTTCCTCATCGCCGTACCGGCTACACTCAAAAAGCCGTTGTTGGTGGGCACAAGGTCTATCTGCATACTGGTGAGTACAAGGATGGTCGGATTGGTGAAGTGTTCATCGATATGCATAAGGAAGGTGCTGCATTCCGCTCATTGATGAACAATTTTGCCATCGCCATTTCGCTTGGTCTGCAATATGGCGTGCCTCTGGAAGAGTTTGTGGAGGCCTTTACCTTCACTCGCTTCGAACCTGCTGGCATAGTTCAAGGCAATGATTCGATCAAAAACGCAACGTCCATTCTCGATTACGTATTCCGGGAGCTTGCGGTTTCCTACCTGGAGCGGGATGATCTGGCGCATGTAACCCCGAATATTGGCAATACAGAGCTTGGCGGTGGCGTGGATGAAGGAGCTGTCGATGCTGATAATTATATATCACGTGGCCTGACCCGCGGTACATTCAACAAAAAAGTGATGATTGTGCAAGATAGTGTGGCAACAGCGATCCAGCAGGTCGACGACATTGCTCCCAGTAGTAAAATGCAGGTCGAATTATTGCCAGCGGATCTGGGGATTGGCTCCATCAACACGCAAGAAGCGCCTGTTCAGCAGCTAAAATCCGAAGATTGCCTGCGCTTGGAGGCGCGGGTCAAAGGATATGAAGGGGAAGCGTGCGGAGAATGTGGGAATTTCACCCTCGTACGAAATGGTACCTGCATGAAGTGCGACACTTGTGGCTCGACAAGCGGTTGTTCCTAGGTTTCGGGTATCCATAAAGCAAATCTAAAGGCACCTGCTTGAGCGCTATTTTTGGCCTCAATCGGGTGTTTTTTTGTATCTGGTCGAAAAATATTCACGAATCACCTAGTATAGTAAGAAAGTAGGTTATTCGTTGTGTGCTGCTTTGTTAGTCTGGAGATTGTAATATTATGTATCAGCCCGCCCAACTTGATAGTTTTATTCGTTTGCTTATCTGCCATTTTGGGAGTGTTCTCACTCAGGGTGAGCAACTTCTCGAGAACCAACCTGACCAATTACGTCTGGATCTGCTGCTATATGCGATCGAGCAGGGGGCAGATCAATCCACAATACGAGATAAAATTGAACAGCGGCGCGATAGTGAAATGCTGTTTGCACTGCAAATGAACCAATCTCGTGAATGGATCGATCGCCTGGGGCAACTTGATCCGCATGTCGAACGTGATACTGACGAGTTTCTGGCCGCGACTTTCCCAATTGAAAAACTTGTTCGAGATTTCGAGGAACCAAGGAGCGACGCCCTTTGCGAGAACAACGGAACAAGTTCGCAAAAAGCCTGCCTATTGCACGGTGGTTTGGCTAACCCTATAGATGTGGAAGCCATGATGTGCGCTATTTTCGAATTGCTCGGCAGGTTGGAAGATCAATATGAACTTATGGAAGAATTGCTGGACGAAAAACAAGTGGTCAACGGGGGTGCCTTTGGGCAAAAATATGGAAATAATCACAGCGCCAAGATCATTCCTCTTTTTGGAGCCAAGCTTGCAAATGCCAGTCAGGACAATGATTTATAAGTCAAAAGCTCCCGTTTCTGGAGCTTTTTACCATCTCTGATTTTGACTTCAACGCAATCTTAATGAACATTATACATAATCTATCTTATTAGTTTGAGCGCAGTTCAGGATAGATATTATGCAAATTAGTCAGCACAGACCTTCTTCATTCAAACGTATTATCAAATTTTCACGTTTCACACGAACGATCCCGCTAATCCTGATTTCCATCGCAATGATTACCATCACAGTCAACTTTCACCAGGCCAATGCAGTATTTGGACAAGCATCTGTTTTGCCCGTCTATATCCTGTTTTTTATTTTAATGTATATGGCCTGTATTCTCGTTGAATATATTTCTTTGTGGTGCAAGCGTGGACAAAGTTTTCATAGCGCCAGGGTGTTTGTGCATTGTGTGGCACTTTTGCTTGTGACTTTTGAGGTTGGGACATTTTATAGCTCTGGGCAAGACGTGTATTCCCATCTGCCATCACATTCACTCACTCAGATCCTCTCCTATATTGTCACGACCCCCGCTGATTTCCACAATGTGCGGATCTAACTGATCATTACTCAGTCTTGTCATGAGCAAATCTCTGGCAGCTGCGAGTGAGGTTTCGTGGGTAGAGAGTAAAACCAGATACGCGCCCAGCTGATTGTTTTTAAAAAATGGGTAACTTCCGAGCGTTAGAGCATCGTGCGCTCGCTCGCAGTCATATCCGGCAGCTTTGAAATAGTTTTGGCATTCAGTGATTTTGTAGAGATCGCAAATATCACCAATAGCTCTCCAGAGATTATCTATCGAACGTATTTCCCTTGATCGCAGATGGGCTTTGAGCTTTGAGAATGCCATCTCTATTGGGTTGAAATCTGGAGAGTATGGTGGCAGGAACAGCATCCAGGCCCCTCGTTCCTTCAGGATCTCGGCGGCTCTCTGGCTTTTATGCGATGACAGATTATCGGCTATAACGACATCACCTTTTGACAAAGTCGGGGCAAGTTGGGTCTCGATATATTTATCGAAAATTTCTCTATTCGTGGCACCGTCAATAACCCATGGCGCAGTCAGTCCGTAAGATCGCAAGCCGGCGATAAATGTTTCTGTTTTCCAATGTCCAAAAGGAGCGAATGCATTTAATCGCTCACAGGTCGGCGCCCTTCCATACAACCTCGTCATTTTGGTGTTCACGCTTGTTTCATCAATGAATACAAGTTGATGAATAAATTTTTTCATAAACTTCTGCCTCTTGATCCACGCCGTTCGCGCTTTGCGTACATCACTGCGCTCTTGTTCTGCGGCCTTCAAAGTTTTTTTTATAGCTATAACCGTTGCGACATAAAAAACGCGATATTGATGATGGATGCACCTTTGTGCCCCGCTTTTCAAGCTCGCTTGCAAGCTCTGGCATAGTGATGTCCGGTTTTTCTTTAACCCGCTTCAAAATGTAATTTTGGTGTGGCGCAAGCTTGCCTGTTTTTGTGCCGCCACAAGGCAATGGTTCAAGGCTTCCTGTCTCTTTTACATGCCTCATCAGAGCAATGGCAAAACTGACAGAAACACAAAAACAGCCAGCTGCAGAGCGGCGGAAATTGCCCTGTTCAATAAAATTGTAAACTCGTTTGCGCAAATCAATAGAAAAGGGCTGTGTCATAACTACTTACCTCCAAAAGGTAAGTGAATCACAAAACGACAGATAACAGAATCCTATAATCGACTCTGTGTGAAAGCACGATGCTCTAGATCATTGAATTGCTTTTGCACCTCTTTCAAGAGCATAGCAATCTGGCTTTCTGGTGCCATCACGCAAATAGTGATAGTCAAAAATGGTCGACCAGATCGCAGGGTTGGTAAAATACTATCCAGCATTACGGTCGTAGTCACTTCGGAGATGAGGGAACAATTCATATTGCCCCCTCATTTTTGTTTGAATATTGGAAAAACTTTGCTTATCTGCTATCTAGGCAAGCAATTATTTGATGGTTTGGTTGATTGAAGGTCAGGGATCGCAAGGAAGTTAGCCCAGCATCATTCTTGTTGACGATTGAGTGAAAGGCAAAAGAGATTATGGAAAGATTTATCGGTGGCAACCTAACCAGCGTACTTGCACGGTTGATCATATTGTCAGTCATTGTCGGTGTCGTTCTCGCTGCATTGGGACTGGACCCGTTTGATATTTTTGAGGGCGTGAGAAGACTTGCTGAACGAATTTACAATATGGGTTATGAAGCATTCGAAAAAGGTGTTTCCTATTTCTTGACTGGAGCTCTTCTTGTCGTACCGATCTGGTTTGTCGCCAGACTATTCAAAACGGGTCGCTCGAAAAAAAAATAGAAATTACCGATAACGGGTTGAGCCTTTATTATACGCCTGTGTTTGTTTTTTAACATGGGCGAGGAAATGCTGACGAACGGCTGAAACGGATAATCAACATCGGACGCAAGCTACAGCCAATACCTACTGCATGATATTGTTTTATTGTCCACGCCCAGGGTTAGATCCTCCGTCTTCAGACGGACAGCTACAGCGCAAAGCGAAGGAGCCATACTCTTGTACTCCCTGAGAAAATGAAGCCCCGAAGGGTGGTGCGGCTTCATTTTCTCAGGGAGTACAAGAGTATGACGATTTATGACACTGGCAAGCACACTATTTTCTATCATCGTTATCACATTGTCTGGATTACGAAATATCGGTTCAAGGTGTTGTGCGGCGAGATGCGGGAGCGTGTCAGGGAAATCACCCGTCAGGTCTGTGGTGAACTCGGTGTGACGATCATCAGTGGTGTGCTGTCGAGCGATCACGTGCATATGTTCGTGTCGGTGCCGCCCAAAGTGTCGATCAGCAATTTGATGAGGGCCATCAAGGGGC
>JAAETJ010000302.1 GCA_024228495.1 bacterium
GCAAGAGTTGGAAGACGCTAAGGAGGAAGTAAAAAAGTCGTAGCATGGTGGCTAACTTGGGGGGAGCATGCAAACTTCATTAAGACGGTGGTCAAACCCAAGTTCTCCCAAGCTCCAGAAGAACCGGAAATTTTTCCGGACCTGGAGTTGGTGGTTGAAGGCTTCTGGCGGTTGTCGAACGCCAGAGGCGCCAACCCCGATCCGATTAGCATGTCGGACTTGATAGCTTATCATCAATATTATGCAACGGGGGTAGACCAAGAAGAATTCTTAGTTCTGGTTCAAACTATGGATAAGGTTTTTTTAGACCATTCAGGCAATAAACTAAAACGCGAACAGGAGCGGGCCAGTCATGGGCGTAGACGTTGAACTAGCAGTTGGTATCAGTGCCAGAGAGGCAAAAGCCGGGGCCGAGGAGGTCAACCGGGCTCTGAAGAAGATGGCTAAAAATGCCAACGGTACTCAACGACAAATGAAAACCCTCCAGACCCGCATGTCATCCATGGCCGGGGCTTTTCGAAAGATCTCCATGATCAGCAGTACCATCACGTTCGGCTTCATGGCCGGGGCGGTCAAAACTTTCGCTTCTTTTGAAGCAGCGGTTAGCGACCTTTCGGCTATTACTGGGGCCACGGGCAAAGACCTCAAATTCTTATCAGATGCGGCCCGCGAGTTTGGAGCCACAACCACATTGTCTGCAACTGAGGCCGCGGAAGCCTTCAAACTGGTTGCTTCCGCTAAACCCGAATTGCTCGAAAACGCTGAGGCACTGAAAAGGGTTACAGCCGAGGCCATTACTCTGGCTGAAGCCACAGGCATGCAACTCCCAACTGCCGCCGCTACTTTAGGTGCGGCACTCAACCAGTTCAGCGCAGGTGCAGACCAAGCCTCCCGCTTCATTAATGTTCTAGCCGCCGGTGCCAAATACGGGGCGTCGGAAGTCGCAGACACAGGCCAGGCGTTAAAGATGGCGGGTGTTGTTGCGGCCCAAGCGGGCCTTGACTTCGAGGAGACTAACACAGCCATTCAGTTACTCGCAAAAGGGGCACTCAAGGGGTCACAAGCTGGCACAGGGTTAAGAAGCGTTCTACTTAAATTAACGACTCAAGCCAACAGTGAGTTTAATCCGGCAGTGGTTGGTATGGCAGACGCCCTGAAGAATCTTAGGGACGCTGGGCTTGATGCTACAGCCATGAAGAAATTGTTCGGTGAAGAGGCTATTGTAGCGGCCCAACTCCTGATGAAAGAGGCCCATGCATATGACGAACTAACCGAAAAGCTCCGCGGTACTAATACCGCTTATGAACAACAGAAGGTTCGTGTCGATAACATGGTCGGTGACATGAAGGCCCTATGGTCGGCCGTCCAAGAAGTTGCTATCGCTTTCGGTAGTGGACTATCCCAGTCATTGCGGGGTGTTATCCAAGACATGACCGGAGGGGCTAGAGGGATGACGGCGTTCGCCGAAGCGGCGGGCAAGGTCGTTGGAAAACTACTCTCCATGCTCCAATACCTGGACGAAGTTGCAGTGGTATTTGGTACTCTGGCAGCAATGCATTATCTGGGTCCACTACTAATGACCGTAGGCACAGGATTCACCGCCATTGCTTCAGGGGCTTTGACGGCTAAGATAAGCACTATGGGATTATCTGCCGCCTTGGTCGCAGCTACTGCAGCAACTAAAGCACAAGCGGCCGCCATTGCCCTTCTGGGTGGTCCCGGGGGTGCATTTATTCTGGCCTCGATTGCTGGGTACAAACTGATTTCGGTTATCAGTAAGATTAAAGAACAGGCCAAAGAATCAGCCGAGGCAATTAAAGATCACGCAGGTGCTGCTAAACAAATCTCCGCCGAAATGCACGGCCTGGACATACTACCGGAAGGTGAAATCCAAAAGAAAATTACGAACGTTAAAGAACTGTTGACCAATATCCAGGCAACCCGGGACGCTATTAATAAAAAGTTAAGCGGTCGGTCGGACATGCACAAAGCACTGTTCCCACAAGAGTTGAAGAATTCAATTGCAGAGTTAAGGGCCTTGATTCAACCGACCCAGGAGGCCGAGGCTGCTTTGAAACTTTTGGAAGACCAACTGGTCAAGGTGCAGCAACAGAAGCTGGACACCCCAGGAGGAATTTCCGATGAATTAAATAAGATAGATAAAAAAGCCTTAGATGCTGGTGAAAGTTTACGGGGGATGATCCAGGAAATGGACCGATCTAATCGTCAAACAGGGATGACTGAATATCAAAAAGTACAGGATAGCATTAAAGATGGCGGCTCCGAAATCGGCCAATTACTAGGTCAAGTATTACCAGCACATGCAGACCTTTTCGCTCAAGCACTGCTGCGGGTTGCCGGGACGGCAGATACGATGGCCAATCAGGTAACCTCTAAATTCAAGGGTATGGCCAGCCAGATGCGCCAATCAATTGCCACGATGGGCATGTTACAAGGCCAGGCCCGGGAATACAGTATCATGCACGGCACGGAAGGGATGGGCATGTCGGACAAGGAGAAGACAGAGGCCGTGGGTCTGGTCCGGAAAGAAGAAGGTGCCCGACACATTCAAAGCCTAATCGGCCCCACTCAGCTATTAGCCCAAGAACAAGAACGCTTGAATCTATTAGTCCAGCAAGGCAGTATTTCCCAACAACAAGCAAACGATGTCTATGCCAGGAAATATCAAAGCACTCTGCAACAAGTAGACGCCTCCAGGCAACTCTCCTATTCGGAGCAACAGGGGTTTGCAATCCAGCAACAGAAACTAGACCTCCAGCGCCAGGAGATAGAGACGGACTTTGCCTCAAAAACTATTTCCAAGGCGGATGCAACCCGGCAATTAAACGGGGTCACCCAAGAGAATATCGCCCTGTTACAGGAGCAGATCAACAAGCTCACTGAACTGGGGGACCACCAAGGCGTACTCCAGCTGAAACAGAAGATGTCCCAGTTGAAAGGGGAAGTCGCCAACACAACAAATTCTCTCGGTGGTATGGCAAACTCCGCCGGGTCGATGGCCAACGGGTTTTCGAGTTCATTCAAAACGCTA
>JAAETJ010000303.1 GCA_024228495.1 bacterium
CAACAAGAAGAGATGAAGCCATATCTATCAGTCATTATCCCAGCGTACAACGAAGAAAAGCGCATCACAAAAACGCTGGAATCTATCTACACATACCTGACCAAACAAACATTCAGTTCAGAAATACTGATCGTACTTGATTGCCCAACAGATAACACCATTGGCGTGATCAAAGCATTTGCCCAGGGCAAAGCAGTTGCCCAGGGCAAGGCAGTTGCCCAGGGCAAGGCATTTGCCCAGGGTAAAGAATCTATTCGCTGGATTGACCGCCAAGAAAATCACGGCAAAGGGTACACTGTGCGCGAAGGGATGCTGGCCGCGCGCGGCGATATTCGCCTCTTCACAGATGCCGACAACTCCACCGACATCATTCATTTTGACAAAATGAAACCGTTGTTTGACCAAGGTGAGCAAGTTGTCATCTGTTCTCGTGACGGCAAAGATGCACCAGGAGCCACACAAGCTATTCCACAGCCTTTCATCAAGCGATTCTTAGGCAATGCAGGTAACCTGTTCATTCAGGTGATGGCCGTTCCTGGCATTTGGGATACACAGTGCGGTTTCAAAGCATTTACAGCTCCCGCTGCTAAACGAATCTTCTCTGTTGCCAAAAACAATGGCTGGGTTTTTGATATTGAGGCGTTGGCACTGGCTCGCCGTTTCGGCATGGAAATTGGTGTCGTTGCCGCCCACTGGGTCGATGATGCCGACACACATGTTAAGCTGCTCTCATACATCGGCTCCTTGCTGGAAACGTTTAAAATTCGCTGGGATTTAATGACGGGCAAATATGACCGCTCTGCCAAACGGTTAGACACTGAGCGCTCAGTGCCGTTAAATCCAAAAGCTTAAAGAAACACCTTAAATTGCTGTGGCCGGTCTTCTGACCGAGCCACCCACGTGGTTGTGTCATTGGCAAAATTCCCCACGATTGAGATTGAAACGGCCGTTTCCCGCCAACACCACATCCAGTTCATCGCCGGACTCGATGAAGCAGGTCGCGGCGCATTGGCCGGCCCCGTCGTCGCCGCCGCCGTCATCCTGCCACTCAACAACCCCAAAAAACTAGCCCTCTTTGAAGGCGTCAACGACTCCAAAAAGCTCACCGCAAAAAAACGGGAACTGCTCTTTTCACAGATTACGGATAACGTTCTTTCATACGGTGTCGGACTCACCCCCGCCGCTACCATCGACATAATCGGCATCATCCCCGCTACGAAACAAGCGATGGCAACGGCCGTTTCCCAACTCACCCCGCCGCCGAACTATTTACTGGTAGACGGCCGTCTCCGCCTCACCGCCATCCCCATCCAGCAACAAGCCATCGTGCGCGGCGACAGCAAAAGCCTCAGCATTGCCGCCGCCTCTATCCTCGCCAAAGTCACCCGTGACCGACTCATGATTGAGCTAGATAGCAAATACCTCGCTTATGGCTTTGCTCGCCACAAAGGGTATGGAACCGAATTTCATCGAAACGCCATTAAAAAACATGGCCCCTGCCCTGAACATAGACATTCCTTCGCCCCCATCCGCAAACCCATGCTATAAATAAATAATTAACGTAGCGCCTCTGCGTCTCTGCGTTAATTATTTACGATAAAGTCAGATAGCCGCTTTGCCAAACTGATAATTGTCAATACTGTTGGCCGCGCTAACGCTTCGGGGAAGACGCTGGCATCACACACATACAAATTTCTCAGCTCAGCTTCCAAATTTGTGGACAACATTTCACCCATACGTACGGTGCCGGATGGATGGGTGCCGCGAATGGGTGTTGTAAAGATGGTGTCTGGATTGCATCCGGCTTGGCGCAGAATAGAAACGGCCGTTTCCTCTGCCCTATCCAACCGTTTCCGATCATCCGGCGTCAGCCCTTTGCGAATACGGCCGTCTGCCGCCACCTCACCACTAATCTCATCCTTCAGCTTAATCATCACCCCCAGCGTATGCCCCCACCGA
>JAAETJ010000304.1 GCA_024228495.1 bacterium
AAGATGAGATATATAAACATGGATTTTCATTACGATATTCAGGGTACCCGTTTTTTTGACCCGTTAGCCTACTGAGCCAAACCCTTGTTATTGTAGCATTCTCCATTAGGCCCGCGATTTTCTAGTCCGGCCAAGCCGTATTTCTTCTGGTACCATTTAAAATCAGCACGTTAGCTCTGTCTTATCACGCAGCTGAGATCGGTTTACACGGATTAGTTTCTGGCTCGCTGATCCGAGTGCGTTTGCTTCTTATAGTGTCTGGCGACTAGCCCCTTCTTACACCGCTACTATTAATATCAGAGGCATGATGAAGAATCACCACAATAAAAATCTGTGGAGAGTGGTACATCGCCCATAAAACCACCAGAAAATGCCCTATTAGTGCCTATCGAGTACTAGTTCGGATAAATATAACAATCTCTATTGATTTATAGTTCTGGTATATATAGTATCCTTTTTGTGGACCCAAAGACGTTTTTCAGTCACCCATCCTGTACCGCGCAGCGTCACTACGAGGCGATGCGGGCCTTCTATCACGAGGGACTTCCCGCCGAGGACGCGGCGAAGAAATTTGGCCTCTCTCCATCCTATTTCAAGAAATTACGCTTTGAATTTGCCTATGGTCTGCGTGAGGGGCTGCTGCCTTTCTTTGAAGATAAAAAGCGGGGTCCCAAACAACGCCATACCGACGAGGATGTAGTGCAGCAGATCGTCGCGCTTCGCAAACGCAATTATTCGATTGCCGATATCAAAAGTGTTTTGGATGCCGATCAGTGCACTATTTCGCTTGATACCATTGACCGAATCCTCAAATCTGAGGGCTTTGCTCCCCTGCCGAAAAGAACAAGACAACAACGATTGGCGGTGAACTCACCCGAGAAGTTCTCAGCGCCGTCCAGCGAGTCGTTACTGGTAACCGATGAGCAGTTCCTCACCGAGACCGGTGCCGGTCCGTTGGTGTTTCTGCCGTTGTTGGAGCAGTTGGGGATTGTCAAGGCGATTGCTGGCTGCGGTTTCCCAGGTACCCGCCAGATCAGCGATGTACAGTCGGTGTTGGCATTTCTGGCGCTCAAGCTCAGCGGTGGCAAGCGTTGGTCTCATGATAGCCGATGGAATATGGATCGGGCCTTGGGGTTTTTTGCCGGTCTTAATGTGTTGCCGAAATCAACCACCTTGTCGACCTACTCGTACCGGGTCACGCGGCAAGAGAACCGCCAGTTACTGTCGCGGTTAAGCCAAATATTCCAAGACGAGATCGAGGAGGATGGTGAGTTTAATCTGGATTTCAAGGCCATTCCTCACTGGGGCGATGACAGCGTCTTAGAGAGAAACTGGTCGGGTTCTCGCTCCAAGGCAATCAAGAGCCTGTTGGCGTTGATTGTGCAACAACCGGCCATGGGGCAGCTGGCCTATACCAACGCGCAGATCAAGCATTGCGACCAGGCCGAGGCCGTCTTCGATTTCATCGATTTTTGGAAACAAGGGCGCGGCAGAGCACCGAAGCTGTTGATCTTTGATTCGAAGTTCACCACTTATCAGCAACTCAACCAGATCAATCTAAGCGCGGAGAACATCAAGTTTCTCACCTTGCGCCGGCGTGGGAAAAAACTGATCGAACGAGCCCAAGCCCTCCCGAACGATCAATGGCAACGAATCAATCTGCCGCGCACCAAGGGGACGTATCAACGCATCCGAGCCCATGATGGGCGCTGCAGATTGCGTCACTATGAGGGGGACGTGCGCCAGGTCATTCTTACCGACCATGGCCGAAAAAAACCGACTTTCCTAATCACCAACGACTTTGACATGGAGGTGCGCGATATCGTACACAAGTATGCGCGACGCTGGTTGGTGG
>JAAETJ010000305.1 GCA_024228495.1 bacterium
ACACTATCCACAAGCCAATGTAAGCCGAGTCGCCGCCATCGCGAAGAAAATACTCCTATTCCGCGAGCAAGCGGAGCATCAACGTAAACGGCCGCCGGGTACCAGTGAATTTCTAAACGCAGTGCAGGCCTGCGAAGAGCTCGGAATCGAGGTCGATAACAAGAAAAACTCTATTTGGAAGAAAATCGAAAATGCAGTCCTGATCAAAGAGATCCAGGCCTGATCATGGCGGATAAATCCATCGCCCGCGGCGAAATCCATTTAAGTGAATTAATTCGCGCCCTGAAGGAATTGCCATGGCGGAATGCCGATCAACTCAATGCCATTGCGGCATCTTTGGGCTTCGGCATCCCACCCGACCAACCAGAAGAGCAAACCCCCGCGATCTATGATCGCAGCCGTTATCCATCGCGTCCCGAAGCGCCAAGCACAAAGCGACACCAGCCTAAGTTTTCAGCACCCACCGCCGCCGAGCCACCGGTCGAGTTGCCTAAGCGCATGATTCCCAGCCAGTTGAATAAACTTGGCCGGCAAGCACCTGCCGCACCGGAAGAACCCGATTGGCTCGATGACGATTTCCGAATATTGAACACGGAGGAGGCCCCCACCCTCTATCGGCAGCCGTTGTTCGGCGATAACACCTCCCGTGGTATTTTCACCGCCGCCCTGGCAACACAACGTCAAGGCCAGGAAGTAGATGTTGACGCTTTGATCGACCGCATCGTCAGGGGGCAACGCATCGATCGTTTAGCCTATTTACCAACCGCTACTTTGGAGTTGGGCTGCCAGCTTTTGCTCGATTACAGTGACACCATGATACCTTACTGGGAAGATCTGAATGGACTCATAGAACAGGTTTCCGTTCTATTGGGCAGTGCCAATGTCGAGATATTCAACTTTTCATCTAATCCGTCGCAGGCAAGACGTTGGGCAACTGATAATGCATGGCAAGATTGGGCACCCCAAGGCTGCCCGGTGCTGGGTGCGACCGATTTTGGCATTCAAGGCCAAAACCAGGCTGCCACCGGCGAGGAATGGAAAAAATTCATCCGCAGCTGCTGCGATGCCAAGGTGCCCCTCCTGCTGCTGATCCCCTGGCCGCGGAAACACTGGCCATCCGATCTCGGGGCTTATCCTGAGTTGATACACTGGAGCCCGCACACCACCGCGGGCATGATTCGGCAGAAACTCGGTCTTGGCCACCAGGTGGGCTCATGAGCTGGCTGCAGCCAAGTCAATACGAGCAGGATCTGCTCGAGGATACTCAAGAGCGTTGGCCTGAGATTATACCGCTTGCGCGTGTGCTCTCGCTTGCGCAACGCGTAGAACCCCTTTTTCTGCGCAATGCAAGACTAGGCTTTGTAGCCAATGCTCAAGCTGAGATCGAGTCGCAGTTGTGGTTCAGCCCCCTAGTGGGTGCAAGAAGTACAAGTGACTTCATCCTGCATCAAGGGGTAGCGCGCATATTGGCCAATGCATTGCGTGCTCACCCACAATTGTTGAATGAGATATGGGCCTTCACCCGCTCACATACGCAGCATTGGTCGCCTGAAGACCGCCTTGAACGCGACCTTCGCTTCCATGCGCTGATGGGTGAACAGCATATGATTCAGCAAGGGTTAAGGGATATATTAAAACGCATAAAAGAGGAACAAAGCGAAGAAAAGCGTCTGGCATTGGCCCGATGGGCAAAGAAAACGCTGCCGGTGATTACGGTAAAATCAAATGCTGCCAATGAAGCACGCTTGCTCGCCCAATACGCCGGCTTGGCGCTTGGAACCACAGGTCAATGGACAACACTTAGCCAGCCCCAAAGCATGCCGGACTGGTTAGTTGCAAAACTGCCTGAACCCTTTGACGAAGCTTTGCTTGCGGTGGAAATCCGTCAGGACCACCTCAGCGGACTGGTATTGCATTGCGTTGCGCCCGACCATGGTGGCAATATCATTCCATTCACTTCGCCATTGCCCGCGCAACTGCATATTGCAGGCGAAGGGGAGGCAGGCCAGTGGCATGCGGTCACAATAGATAGTCGCATTAAACTCCCTGCTCCAAGTCAACGCATACGGCTTACAACCATTGACGGGCGACAGTATGAACTCGAAACAGAGCTTACCCTCAAGACTGATCAACAGGTTGATAAACAAGAACTTGAGCCCGTCTATCTGAGCCATGTGGAAGAGGATACAAAGCAGGCAGCGCTTATTGCCGAATGGCTTGCTCAACAAGGTATAAAAGTTAGGCTACTGCCGGATATTGAGCAAGAAAGTGTATCGATACAAAAGACAGAAGCACCGATCAGGCTACTACGATTATGGACACGGGCAGCCCATCGCTACTGGGAAGGGAGACCGGAGCGCGAACAGCAAGCACTCGCTCGAAACCTGATACTGCGTACCGAAGAAGTGGACCCGCCCACAGGGGTCAACCCAGCGGAACAACTGCTCGACTGGTTCAACTGGTCGCAACTGGGTGACAGGACCGCAGACCATACAATCCTGAAAGGGATCAGGCAGTGGCTCGAACAGCCGGAAAAAGAGGACTCGGATCTCCCCGATCAAAATAGCTTTTCACCCGAAATACAATCACTCATCGATGAAATTGACAACCCCGAAACCGCCCCCCCGCGCCGTTTGAAAATCGGTGACCGGCTTGCTGAGTTGGGCGATCCAAGGCCCGGCGTTGGGGTAAGGGAGATCAAAGTACCCCATGCCTCGCTCGTTACCGCCGATGTGCACCAAGAAGATAAACCTGAAGATGCGGAAAGGGTATATCCGCCAAAAGTTCAACGCCTCCTGGATGAGATCAACAACATCAAAATCAAACCGCCACGCCGGCTGAAGATTGGCGATGAGCTGGATCATCTGGATGATCCGCGAAAAGGTGTGGGTCTTGATGAACAGGGCCTGCCGGATATTGACTGGGTGATGATTCCTGGTGGACCCTTTATCTATCAAGGTGGAGAAAAAGTGAAACTGTCCACTTTCTACATTTCTCGTTATCCGGTGACCAATGCTCAGTTTCAGGCATTTATCGATGCGAGTGGCTATGGTGAACCTGATGGAGTATTAAAACGTGTTGGTAGATTTTTTAATCAAGCCACTACACATAAAAAAGATTGGTGGGCCAAACTGAAGAAACCAAAGCCCGAAAAATCGCGCCGGCCACAGGGCAACAGGCCCCGCACAGATATCGACTGGTACGAGGCTGTCGCCTTTACTCGCTGGCTGACGGCGCAAGTGGGTTACGAAGTGCGGTTGCCCACAGAGCAGGAATGGGAAAAAGTGGCGCGAGGCACTAAAGGTTTGACCTACCCCTGGGGTAACGAGTACCGATCGGGTTATGCCAATATTGATGAAACCCTGAGCAAAGCCGGTGAATGGAATCTTGGGCAGACCACGGCGGTGGGTATTTATCCACAAGGGCAGTCACCCTATGGTGTCATGGACATGGTGGGTAATATCTGGGAATGGTGCCTGAACAAATACGATCATCCGGAAATCACCACACCTGATACGGGTGGCCAGAGTCGCGTGTTGCGCGGCGGCTCGTGGCTCTACAGCACGGACTTCGCGCGCGTCGGCTACCGCGGCGGGTACGATCCCGTCTACCGGGGCCTCAGTTGGGGTTTTCGGGTTTTGTCGTCTGTCCCCATCGCTGACCGCTGATTCACTGACCGCTGTTACTGACGCGAGTGTGACATTCGAAATTTTTTCTGACATACTAGGTTTGCCGGGTTTATCCGGTCGGGTGCCTCGGATTTTGCAGTCGCGTGTTGCGCGGCGGCTCGTGGATCAACAACACAGACAACGCGCGCGTCGACAACCGCAACAGGAACAATCCCGACAACCGGAACAACAATTGGGGTTTTCGGGTTTTGTCGTCTGTCCACATTTTTTCCGCCTTTGTTTAAGGCTGGGCTCGTCGACCAAGGTTTATGAGACGCGGCAAAGGTGAATAAATGGCGCGAGTGCATCCGGTCCGCACGCGAAGCGTCGGGCATAGATAGAAGAGAGGTGTCGCCTGGATTCGTTCCCGCGACACCTCATTTATTCAGCTAGAGAATTAGATCCTACCCGCATTTGTCACCAGATGGACGAACACTCGCTTGATCTTTGAATCCACAAGTAATTTTCTTGAGTCGGAAATGCGAACTGTTTTCCGCTCATTCAGAAAATTTTTTGTGAACCCAAATCCCTGCGCGATGATTTTGCCCCCCATAGTGAGAAATGCGGGATAGTCGCTAGCTATAACTTCCCATCGCTTCTCGCTAATGGTAAATCTAAATTTCCGGCTACTGATCAACGCTTCGTTTAAGCCAACCACCAAGCAACCTTCCGATTTCCGTGACTTGCTTACTGACATGCTCATATTGTCCATCGCTTAACCATTGCCATTGGTGAGCAAGACGAAGATAAAGACGGATAAGATCAAGATTGGCGTCGCATTCAAGCAATCGTTTGTGCCTGGACGAACCCCGCAACTTGCGGGCACGAAAAAGCTCCTCCTGAAAATCCAATGCGGCATCCATCAAACGCCGGGTAACGCTATAGCGGTATAGTTTCGGGAATCGTTCGATCTTGGGCAGCAGCCACTCAAGTAAATCAAATGTTCGTGTCAAGATAACCATTTGCTCTTTCATGTCTTTTCCTTCTCATAATCAATTTGGGGAAATCTGTTCGTTCTCGAATCTTCTACGCGCCTGGAGAAAGGCGGCAAAGGGTAAGCGATCAGGGGCATCCGTCGCCCGATTTGAATGTGAACTGGCTGATCACCTGCTTGACCTGAAACAAGATTTAGAAAGTGGTTTCTATCAGCCGGGTGACTATACCCATTTCTTTATTCATGAACCGAAACGAAGGCGCATCAGCGCCGCCCCGTTTCGCGATCGCGTGGTTCATCATGCACTGTGCAATGTAATCGAGCCCCTTTTTGAATCCAGATTTATCGCCGACAGCTACGCTAACCGGGTAGGTAAGGGTACCCATCGCGCCGTTCATCGATGTCAGCAATTGGCTAGAAAATACGACTATGTTCTGCGGTTGGATATCATCAAGCATTTTCCGGCCATGGATCACCAAGTATTGTTGGAGACACTTGCACAGGTACTGGAAGATGAAAGAACGCTATCACTGATAAAAGCGATTCTTGCAAGCGGAGAAGGGGTGCATGATCAGGAATACCAGCCGGTCCTGTTCGAAGATGACGATTTGCTTGCTTTGTGCCGACCTAGTGGCTTGCCCATTGGCAATCTGACTTCACAGTTCTGGTCCAATTGTTATCTTCATCCGTTTGACCTCTTTATAAAACGGGAACTGGCTTGCAGTGGTTACCTCCGTTATGTGGACGATTTCGCCCTATTCTCCAATTCCAAATCACAGCTCTGGGAATGGAAGTGTGCTGTGCGCGAAAAGTTGGCGAAGCGGCGACTACAATTTCATGAAAACAGCGCGCAGGTAATACCCGTGCGCCGTGGCATTCCGTGGCTGGGTTTTGTGGTCTATCCGGACTACCAGCGCATCAAACGGCGGAAGGTGGTATACAGCAAACGAATACTATCTGAACGCTTTGATGCTTGGCAAATGGGAAAAATCAGTTTCGCGGAATTCGATGCCAGCGTACAGGGTTGGATCAATCACGTGCGTTATGCCGACACCTGGGGATTGCGTCGGGCGGTGTTGAGGAAATTCCGTTGGTAAAAAAATTTCGACCGCCGCTATCGCGGCGGTAACAGCGGTCAGTGAATCAGCGGTCAGCGATGGGGACAGACGACAAAACCCGAAAACCCCAATTGCCGTCCCGGTCGTCGGGATCGTTCCAGTAGCGGTAGTCGACGCGCGCGAGGCCTGTGAAGTTGAACCACGAGCCGCCGCGCAACACGCGAATGTCGCCACTTTTATCTGGTGTGATGGTTTCTGGGCTATTGTATTTGTTCACGCACCATTCCCAGACATTGCCTGCCATGTCCATGACACCATAAGGTGACCGGCCATGCGGATAAAGACCTGCAGCCGTTGTCTGCTCAAGATTCCATTCACCGGCTTTGTCAAAGGTTTCATTAGTATTGGCATAACCCGATCGGTAATCTTTACCCCAGGGGTAGATTAGACCTTGCGTGCCTCGCGCCGCTTTTTCCCACTCCTGCTCCCTTGGCAGGTGGATCTCATTGTGTGTATAGCCTAATATGGCGGAAAACCAACGGGTAAACGCCACTACCTCGTACCAGTTGACATTAGTTTTGGGACGATTCGGCTGGTTCCACCTAGAGGCTTGCAGCTCAGGTTTTGTTATATCAGCCCACCAGCGTTCATCCTCATAGCCTCCCGCGTCGATGAATGTCTTGTACTGGCTATTGGTGACCGGGTACTTACCGATCCAGAAGGTATCAAGATGTAGCGTTTTTTGATCTGTTCCCTGCCCGAAAATAAAATCACCCGCCGGGATTTCAATCCAGGCAATGTCTGGGATGAGGATGGTACTAGCATCCTTTTTTTCCGCATAGATGTCTGCGCTCTCAGGTTCGGGTGTTTGCATGATGGTTCTGTCGTGATTCTGTTTTCTGTTGGTCTGCTGGTTCCCAAGCTCCAGCTTGGGAACCTTGATGCTAGAAGCTCTAGCTTCGTTATCACATTGTCTCCGACGATGATCACGCTGCTCACATCTCGAAGCTGGAGCTTTGGTGCAAGTGGAACTTTTGTTTGTAACGGGTGTAACCCACTGAGCGCGCCTAGTAGCCCGGATGGAGCCGGGCCGATGACCCACTCATGCACTAGGTGCCTGTCCGAGAATAGGAGCCGTAGCGAGGGAGAGCCCTTTTGAGTCAGATTTTTCGATCATTTGAGGCGAATAGTGGTGACTATTTAACGAAAATGATCGGGAAATTTGACCAAAAGGGCTTTTCCGCAGTAGGTTCTCTATTCTCGGACAGGCTCCTAGGGCCTAGATTTCGCTGCGCTGGTCTCCAGTTCGCCGCAGAATGGTCAAAGCCCAGTGGAATCCAGGGAATCCGGCAGCTTCAGCGCAACATCACGCTACGCTGATTTTCGGCAATGCGGCTGGTGTGTGCGGCGGGTTGCACCCATACACATCACCATTTTATATCATACTCAGAAAGCCCAACTTGTTCTCGGTACTTTGCAAAAAGACCTTCTTCTTTCATGTCTTTAAGAATAGATGAAAGCCTGGGTACAAGTTCACGATGTTTTTTATGCAGAAAAATATGCCCAGTAGTCTGCTCCATAATACCTGCTCTAGTTATTTTTTTTCCTTTGCTCATAATTTTATATTCATCGGAAT
>JAAETJ010000306.1 GCA_024228495.1 bacterium
GCATTTTCAAGAACAGCGATGTAATCAGGATGGCCACGATGACGGCGACCACAATAGCCACAATCGTCAGCAACTGTAGCTGATCGGTGGTGCCAGCAAAGGTCTGATCTAGATAGCCTTCGACGTTGGTTATTTTTGCCGGGAAAAATGCGGCGGCATACTCTTCCATTTTTTCATTCGTAGCTGGCCCAACATCTAAACTGACTCTGTACCAAGCGGCCGTTTCATGGTTTGGTGGCATAGGCGATTTGGCGGTGCGACCGCCATCGGTTATGTCCTGATAAATGCCAGTTACCACTATCTCTTTGATCTGCTCATCGACAACCAACTGGATGTTTTGCCCCACGCTTTTCTCAAGTTCATTGGCGCTGAGATAGGAAAGCGCAATTTCGTCATCTTTTACGGGAGCCGCCCCTTCGAGGTATTCTATGGGGAAGATGGAAAAATCTCCGCTTTCGATGCTCAGGCTTTCGGCATACCCTTCGGTGTTGAGAACTTTGAACTTGCTGGTTATCAAGGGTGAAAACCGCTCTACGTCGGCATCATTTGTCAGGTAAGCGCTCATATTATCGAAGCGTTCGATGATGTCGTCTGTCTGGCGTAAATCAATCAGAATATCGCTGCTCCCCATCCCCATATAGGCCACAAACTCGGGAGACTGGAGGGTGTTTAGGAAATTTAGGGGAACAATGATGATAAAGGTGCAGACTAAAAAGACAAAGAAGAGCAATGTATATAATCTAAATCGCAAGAAAATATCTCGTAAGCCTAAGAAGATATTGACGTTGAAGCGCTTGTTTTTGTGCAGCGGAAAAATGCGCTTTCCGGTATAGGTTTCGCCCATGTTGCCCAGGCGCAGGGCCTGAACGGCCGTTATCCTATCAAACCTGCGCAGCGTCAGCATGCAGTAAAAGAGGACAATGAAAAATATCAACGCAGCCGCCAAAAAGGGGGCGATTAGATGCCCAGCAGTTTTCGGAGCAGAGCCAATATAGAGCATAATATTGGCCGAGAACAGCCTGCTCAAAAAGAGTGAGAGTATGTAGCCAGTTACAGACGCGCTGGCGGCCAGCACAAAATATTTGGAC
>JAAETJ010000307.1 GCA_024228495.1 bacterium
ATACTACAGCGACCGTTTCCCCTAGCCCGGATCATACGGGTCGACCGGGACAGCACGCGAATAAAAGGTTCCCTGGATTTAATTTTAAGGCGGGTCCTCTCAGGCGAAACCGATATCCTTATCGGTACTCAGATGTTGGCCAAAGGCCATCACTTCCCAAATGTGACCTTAGTAGCAATTCTGGATGCCGACGGTGGCCTTTTTTCCGCTGACTTTCGGGCCAGCGAACACATGGCGCAACTGGTGGTACAGGTCGCCGGCCGCGCTGGTCGGGGAAAACGTCCCGGCGAGGTGTTCATTCAGACCCACCATCCTGAACACCCTCTACTGCAAGCTTTAGCGGATCATGGATATCCACGATTTGCCCGCACTTGCCTGCGGGAGAGACAAGAAGCATGGCTTCCACCATTCTCCACAATGGCCTTGGTGCGCTCCGAGGCCACGAAACGGGAGGTGGCGATGAACTTCCTGGAGGATGCCCATCGGTTGGCAAAGGAAACTTGCTGCCCGGAGATAACTATTCTTGGCCCGGTACCCGCTCCCATGGAACGGAAGGCCGGGCGGTATCGCTTCCAGCTGCTGATCCAATCCGGAACGCGCGCAGAACTCCATAAGTTACTAACGGTTTGGATACCACTCTTGGAAAAGTTAAAGAGCGCTCGGCTAGTTCGCTGGTCTTTGGATGTGGATCCGCAGGAGATGACATAACCTCAGACCTCCTGATTTGGAGGATTATTCCCTGTTACCGAATTCAAAAATCATCACGAAATCGGTACCGGGAAAAATGGTTTTGGTTTCATTCAATTCGCTGCACAAGTTTTCAATGGCCGCATCGTTGCTATGATTGGCGAGCCGGTGTAAACGTACGGTCAGGGTATTATTTTGATGATCCGGCAATAAGTCCGCCTCGGTCTGATACAGCGCCACCACCAGTTGTCGGGCATCATCAACGCGCGACATGTGCTCGCGCAGAATATTTACCATGGCGGTTTCCGCCCGGTAGGCCACCATTTTTATGGTATCAACGAGCTGCTTTGTCTGTGTAGCGAGTTTACTGAATCGCGCCGGTTCCGGCAGTTCGGCAACGGTAATGTGCTTGTGGGTTTCTTTTCTTTTGCGCTTTAGCGTATCGATTTTCTCCTGAAAGTCGGTGATCTCTTCCAACAGCACGGCCTTTTTCTGTTCAAACGCCTCAACCTTTCGGGGATCGATCTCGGTTTCGAGGTTGATGGAACCGAATGTGGCCAGACGACGGTTGAGTTTGCCATTGATGCTGCGTATCTCATAGTCCAGTTGCCGATAATCCGGATTCACCACCGGTGTGGCATCAGGAATATCCTCTAGGCAATAGTCCACAAGTCCATCAATATTATAGTGTTGCCGCATATATCTGAAGAAGTTTTCCTGTGACCATCTGGCGAACATGGATGCGGAAATAGTGATAAAATCCATGGTGTAATGGGTCGCGATGATGGCGGTTTGATGACCGGTTTCAGTCAGTTTTCGGATCTCCCTAACCCACAGCTTGTTCCCCAGCCAAGTTCCCCGTTCCGCCAGGGCCATATCAACCACTTCTCCGGTAACCAGCCTGACCGAATGTCTGGCGAATTCAGTTTCCGGCCAGTTGTCTCCGGGATATTTGTGATACGTAATACATGCAATACGCTTTTCCTTCAAACGAAGCATCAATCCGGGACTGTACCCCTCGCGGTCGAAAATCAAGGTGAACCGGGAGTGCAACGGGTGGTCATCCAGTTGTTCCTCAGTGGGCTGAGCGGGAACTTCTTGCTCGAGCCGAGGCACGATTTCACCTTCGACCACCTGGATCAAACCCGGATCGACTTCCTTGTTGATGTAGAAAAAGGGTTGCCCATCCATGGCGTTGACCCAATAATCCGTGGTGGCGCGCAGGCACAGGCGCTCACGAGCAACATAATGTTTGGGAAGTTTTGTCTGTGAACCATGATAGACGCGCACATGACCATCGATATACAGCATGGCGGCGCTGGTAAGATCCGCCGCCATCCATCGCTCGCATAGATCCGCACCCCACTGCTTACATTCACCTTCCGTCGAGAGTATTTTCAGCTTCTCACGTAAGGTTCGTACTTCCGGGATGCGATCAAGTCCCAGAATCTTGCCCCATTCTCCAGGGGTGTGGTAACGCAGTCTTTCCACGCTTTTAATCCGCGCCAACGCCATGAAGGCCAACAATAGAAAGATGCTGGCAAGGCCGTAATAGCCCCTGGGTAGTTGAAAGTATTGTTTGGTGTTGTGTAGTAACCCGATCGACAATAGTGCGGGCAGGGCAAACAATACACCGGCATTAGGGACACTCTCTGATGCCTCGAAGTCGAGTGGCACTTCACTGATGTCTCCCAACATTGCAGCAACACGCCCCAACGTATTGGTCGCACCCATGCCAATGGCAGCCTGATGATCCAGGGCATTGCGTTCGCTTTTGCTACTGATCGCTCGTTGTGAGCTATGCGGAACTTTTTTTTTAAAGGCTTGTGTAAACGGCCATCAAGAACCGCTTTGTTTAAAGTATTGCTTTTGATGTCCAGTGTTTCTGCTACATCGCCAACGGCTTCACCCTGATCGAGCAAGTCCTGTGCTTGGGCAAGCACTGCTTTTGTGAGAATCGTAGCACCTCGGGTATTGCGGGGTTTGTAAAAACCGGCGGCACCCTGTTCTCGGTATTGCTTTACCGCTCGTTTCATGCTGATGGACGAAATGGTGAAGGTGCGACACAGTTCGGCCTGGGTGGCGCTACCATTGACATACAGTTGACTGGCGATCATACGAAACGTCGGCAGGTCATCCTCATCATGGAAAAACACCGGCAGTGTTCCGTGAAAATAGGTTAGTCGACCCTCTCTCTTTTCAAAAGCCAGGTTGGCGTTGATCTGTGTGGTTCCACTGGGAAAGATGGGTAGTTGCGCCTGCGGCATGATGAATCGACCTCTGACCGGGATAATAGATGATTCATCGATTCTAGCAGGCAGAGATTGGAAATGAGACTTGGCCGGTTTTTCGGTCTCAATTTAAAATCCACGTGGGATGTCTCTGCTGATCCATAGTAATTCCGGTTGCTCTTGTATCTGCTTGATTGTTCAATGTTTATCGGTTTCTCGCAGAAATACCAAGCATTTTCTAAATCAGGAGGTCTGCATCTGCTGTGTCGGATCGTATGAACGGGCAACCGATCCAGCCCATGGCGGTGCCTCGCACCCTTAAGCGCCACCACGTGGGTGCTTTGCCGCTGTTGCATGGGATCGGGAA
>JAAETJ010000308.1 GCA_024228495.1 bacterium
GGTCGAGAAGGCCTTGAAAGGCGTATACTCTTGAGCCATCGTCGAGTCGCTTGGTGCTTACTTTTTTCATCGCTGAATTAGAGCGTTTTGCAGCAGCAACCGGATCACGCAAGGCTTTGAGATTTTGATCCTCGTCGGCATAAAGCAGAGGCCTCCATGCTTCCATCATATGCCACTGCACATAGTAAGCGAGCATGCACAAAAATATGTGAGCCCGAACGCGGTCTTCGAGACGGTGGTGAATGGGGCGTACCATGAGATCTACAGTCTTGAAGGAACGAAACGCTCTTTCGGCCTGGCTGAGTAATTTATAGCTGCGAACTGTCTCGTCCGCATCCATTCTTTGCTTTGAAAGACTAGTTCGTACGATGTAGATTCCATCCAGTGCGGCTTCTTCTTTGACCTGTTCTCGATTGATTTCGAAGCTCAAATCGTTGTCACGGATATCGAGCTTGAAATGCTTGCCAACTTTGTACTTGTCGATAACCTTGCCGACACGTACACCAATATTGTCCTGTCCATGCAGCTGACCCTGGTCGATCTTCTGGCGAAGCTTTGCCAATTGTTTGGCGATAGATTCAATGTGACCTCGGCTCCTTTTAAGGCGCTTTTCGATTAACTCTTGATTGCCCTTGCCCTTTGCCGTTGTGTCGGCAATCAGCGCCTCTTCGTTGACTTTGTAGTTGAACCCATCATCGCGGATATCGACTTTGAAGTATTTTCCGATTCTGTACTTTTTCAGCAATGCGCGCAGCCGTGCGCCAATTTCTTTTTCTCCGCTTAACCGCCCTCGCAAAACCATGCCCCTGACTTTATCAAGTTCTTTGACTGTGGCTTTAAGCAAGCTGTCTCGCTTGGTGGCTCGCTTGTGAGCAAGTTCCGCATTTCGGCAAGCAATCAGACGTTCGCCCGCAAAATCCGGATGCTTTAGTTCAAACAGGTTACGCTCA
>JAAETJ010000309.1 GCA_024228495.1 bacterium
ACGATGATGCCGTAGGCAGCAGCGGCAAGGAGAGTAGCCACAGCTCCTGCGATGACGGCCGCAGCAAAATTCTGTTCCGAAATCAGCTTGTCTGCCAATTCGTAGTTTTTTTGTTTTTCCTCGTTATTCATAGGCGCCGAATTTTCTTGCGAATGGCTGTGAATGGTCTACATATCTTATCGGTAGCGGCCGGTCAATCCGCGTCAATTTCGATAATCTGACAGGTCGAGAGCGGCCAATAGCGATCAATCGAAAATGTCCCTTAGTTCGCTCGACAGTGCGCGCTGTAATATGGCTAGAACAGATCAGGAGTTGGCATGAAAACAGTTGGCCTATTAGGTGGAATGAGTTGGGAAAGTACGGTTGGCTACTACCGCGAGATTAACGAGGGCGTCAAAAAAGCCCTTGGCGGGTTGCACTCAGCGAAGATTGCTATGTATAGCGTCGACTTCGAACCCATCGAGAAACTTCAGCACAAGGGCGATTGGGAGGGTACCGCATCGATACTTTCAGAGGCTGCGCAAAACATCCAGTCGGCTGGCGCTGACTTTTTGCTCATCTGCACCAACACAATGCATAAGGTTGCTCCGCAAATCGAAGAATCAATTGATATTTGCTTGCTTCACATAGCGGATGCGACGGCACAACAACTTGTGCAGGACGGAATTAAGACAGTCGGCTTGCTGGGAACAGCCTTCACAATGGAGCAGAATTTTTTACAAGGGCCGCTTGAGCGAAAAATATGACCTCAACGTTCAGGTCCCAAATGGCGAAGATAGACGGTTGGTGCACGACGCAATTTATCAAGAACTCTGTTTGGGAAAAGTACAAACAAGTACAAGAACTGAATTTC
>JAAETJ010000310.1 GCA_024228495.1 bacterium
ACGGTGATTCTGGAAGATGCGGCCAAAGACGGAGAGTCCTAGCAGTAGTGAAGGGGCAACTAGGATACTGATAGATCTGCAGCAAAAGCCCCCGAGAAATGGGCCTTTTGCTCTGTTTGGCGGAGAGGCAGTCCGTCGACATAGCATCCAGCAACATCTTATCTCGCACATATCTTCTATATCTTTCAAGTAGTTATACTCCTATACAATCCAAAGCAATCCGCTATAATCCATATATGTTGGGGGACTGATTGGGGGACCTTCCATTCAACCACCGTAATATAAAGAGGATTACAGCATGGCGATTCATCTACTTTCACCGCGCAAAGTAGCAACAGCAGGCCCCGGTAAATATGAGGACGGTGGTGGGCTTCGCCTAGTGGTATCGAAGACAGGAGCAAAAAAGTGGGTATTGCGATTCACCATCGACGGCAAACGCCGGGAAATGGGACTGGGCAGCTATCCAGACGTCACATTGGGCAGAGCGCGGGATAAAGCCTCGGAATACCGCACTCAGGCATCAGAAGGTATTGACCCTATCGAGGTACGCCGTACCGAGCCCGAGAAAACCCCAACCTTTACCACCTGTGCCGCACGCTACATACGGGCGCATCGTCGAGGCTGGAAAAATGCCAAGCATGCACGACAATGGGTGCGCACATTAAAGACCTACGCCCGCCCCGTTGTGGGCAGCAAAAAAGTAAATACCATCACAACCGAAGATATTCTTAAGATTCTTTCCCCTATTTGGACCACCAAAACAGAAACGGCCAAACGGATTCAAGGACGGATTGAAAATATTCTAGATTATGCAGCAGCGCACAAATACTGCGACCCTATGAACCCAGCCCGTTGGCGTGGTCACTTGGACAAACTGCTGCCCAAACCATCCAGGGTAAAGAAAACCACTCACCACCCTGCCATGCCCTATACCGAGGCACCCGCTTTTATGGCAGAACTCTCACAAAACAGCAGTACTTCAGCTCAGGCCCTACAATTTCTCATACTAACCGCAACCCGCACCAACGAGATACTACAGGCACAGTGGACAGAAATCGGCTTAGACGAACTCATCTGGGTTATTCCAGCCAAGAGAATGAAAACCAAACGAGAACATCGGGTGCCGCTTTCAGATACGGCTATGGCCATTATCCATGCCCTGCCCCGCATTAAAGGCAACCCCTATCTATTCCCTGGTGCACAGCACAATCGGCCACTATCGAATATGGCGCTGTTGCAACTGATGCGCGGCATGGGCTATGGGGTTAGCGGCAACCGGGGTGACTACGTACCACACGGCTTCCGCTCCAGCTTCCGCGACTGGTCAGGTGAGGTCTCCAGCTTCCCGCGTGACGTAGCGGAAATGGCCCTGGCCCATACGATAGAAAATAAGGTGGAGGCCGCCTACCGGCGAGGTGATTTGTTCGATAAGCGTAGAAAGATGATGCAGGAGTGGGCAGATTATTTAGATAAGCTAAAAGTAGGGGCAGAGATTATTCTTATCAATCATGGTGCCTGAAATATTGGAATAGCTGCTAATCAACTTAAAGCATCCTTCGGGACCCAAATCCACCCTTCACCGGTCGGCACATCTTCTAGTGGCGCTACTAGTTGACCGCGTTCCTGTGAAAACAGATAGGCGATAAGAGCACAAGTTAGCGCGTCCTCTTCGTCCCCGTACTTCAATGATGGGTAACCATCTCGCAGTGCTTTAATTGTCTTTGAACGCCCGCACGGAGATGGATAGGCCTCAATGGCGGTAAGCATGTAGCCATCCGTCCAAACACCGCAACCATAGGGTTCTGGCGAAAATTTGGCCAAGGTATGTATGCCCTTGGTCGCCTGACTGCCAATCATGTCTTTGATTGCCGATAGCGGTTTGATGCCATGACGAAACAGAAAACGTTCGGTTTTACGGTAGAGATAGGGATTAGTGTCGGACTCACCAATCGATGAGACTGATTTGAGGCCTGTGGCCAGATCATTGAACGCCTCTGAGAACCCCAACGGGGTATCAATACCGATGGTGGCCTGATATGGGTCTGAGGGAATCTCCGCCTGGCATAAGTGAAACAACCGATTTACCCAGTCCCGGGTATTCTTAGCCTCGTTGATAGTAACGCGCAAATTGCCGCGCCAGGGTATTCCGACAAGCTCTTGGCTAACATCGAGTATGACGATGGCATCACGACTTCTGCTGTTCTTATCACAGTTCCAGCCGCCTACATCCCAGCCTATATAGAGTAATTGGTCACAACGACCTAAATGCCTGCAGGCCGTCGCGAGAAACGCGGCATTAAGAGTTTCACTTGAGCAAGGAAACTTGGTTTTTCCGTTCGATCAAAATTTGCCCACACCACTTCACACAGTTCCCTGATGTCACCGTTCAATATCTGATCCAGCCGGTCAGGGACAACAACGCCCAGTTTCGAGTCCAAGGTGAGCGCCAGGTAGTCGCTTAGTTCAGGGCTGACTGTATCTGGTAATTCACAATAACGCTTTGGAGAATAGAATTGATTCTTCCCATGGTGCAACAGTGCGACAATCAAACGGATAGTATGGCGATCCAGCTCCGGCGTCATTGCTCCACTGGCGAGTAAGCCCTCGAATTGCGTTGAGGCCGTGGTCAGTATCTCGCGCATGTTCCAGTCGTGTTTCTCTTCCGCATAGTTATTCTGCCCATGCGATTGCAGGAACCGCTGGAAATGGTGAAATGCAGCCGACAACTTCCCGTGTGAGTAGCCATCAAAATGTGCACTGTTGGAAATCGCCCTCAACAGGTTATCCAAGCCGTGCAACAGATCTTTATCGACTCCATCCGTGAAAAAGGAGTATGCGTAAAAGACGCGCTGCATCGCGCTCAGGTACTTACTTGTTTCGTTCTGGGGAACCTGACGACGGAACCAGTAGAGCAGTGGCATTAAATCAACGAAATCACGCAGGTAGTCGCTGAAGTCGGTCTCCGTAGCCACAGAGGGTTCTTCCTGGTGATTGAAGGAAAGATCAACACCAGGAAACACGCTACGGTGGCTCAGTTCATTCTTGGCCTGCAGCAACATCCCTTCCACAAAGTCAAAACACCCGCTCTCGAACCAAATCGGTGTTATGCCAAGCGATGCCAGATAAGCATTGCGAGCTACAAGCTCGGGCTCTTCCTCTGGGGCTTGTTCGATAGAAAAATGTTGCTGGATTTCCTCATCCCCAAGGCTCTCTTTGATTGCCCGGAAAACCTGAACAGTTCTGTCTTCATTCAGGCTTGAGCCAAGAAACAGTAGACTGCTGTTCTTGTAATGGTAGGCAAGCAGCTTTGGGATCTGAAGATTCAAATTCAGGCGATCCTCGCCATAGGCCTGATCGTATTGATTCTTACTCAGAATACATTGGGCAGGCTGTTGGACATCGCCATGTAGTTTGTAAATGGTGACGGCTTCTGGATTTGTATGCTCCAAAGCCGTCATGCCATTTATTATCTGGAAGGCATTTTCTTCACCAGTATCGTAAGCCTGCTCAAGCAACCGATCATAGTTGGTGGTAATTACCGTATCTTTGAACAGCTCACTGATACGCCATACGATTTCCGGGATCGCATGGGTTCGGGAAAAGACATCGCGAATTTCTTGTGCAAAAACATCTATCCCCCTTTCATTCTCGATCTGTTCGATGATGTCCTCATAGGCACCTGCTAACAAAAGGGTTTCAATATGTCCGGCATCCATCCCGGCTGTTCGCCCTTGCTCCCGTAGATGCTCCTTCCAACTCGGGAAACTGGCTGAGGCTGATATGCCCGCACCGATGAACGGAACAACCTGTCCAAATTCCATGCGGTTGATCAGCTGCATGAAACGATCGTGATTAGAGAGTGTAAAAAGATCTGTGTAAATGGCATTCTATTAACTCTGTTGAAAGGAGTGACGAATGCCAATCTCAGACAAATTGATCGACCAGTTATTGAAGGGCAGTTCTTCCCGTGAGGATATTCTTGGGGAAGAT
>JAAETJ010000311.1 GCA_024228495.1 bacterium
CCCTTCGTGTATGCCCCTGAATGGCTAATATCGTTCATATAGCCCCGGGGTTGTACAAAGAACTTTATCAATATCGCAATATCGCTTTTGAAAAAAAACTCAGTTTCAGCTCGGACGGGACACCTGCGTTTGTGAACCACTCAAAGTTAAAACAATATGGGCGATAGCTAGATCAGTCCTGCACGCATTGAAAAGGTAATGTACGTGTAAATTACGTCTCTTGCGCCCATGATTCCGAGAAAAGATTAGATTGTGAAGTAAATCGAAACCAGAAGGTCACAACTCAACCTTTTCTCTTAACAATGACGAGTTATTCCTAATAATCGCACTAGAGACACTTCTGAGGTTGCTTCTTGGAAGTTAGGGGCGAATAATAGATGCTTCCTAATAACAAGCCAGTGCCGTAGCCAGGATGTGGGGCGGGGGGAACTTTAAGCTTGTGGGATTTAATCAAGCCACCGGTTTGGTCTCGCCGCTTTGTCGCCAAATTTGTCTGAATCCAGTTTGGCTGGGTGGGCTCCGGTCCTGCGGCTTCGCTGCGCTCAGCCTCGGACCGTTCGGGCTCGCTACGCGAGCCCTCACAGCCCACCCGCCAAACTGGATTCAGACAAATTTGGCAACTCGCGGCGGGTCAAACCTGCTGGATTCAATGAATCATGTACGCAGGGAATTGGGACTCCGCCCCAG
>JAAETJ010000312.1 GCA_024228495.1 bacterium
ATATATGATCAATCGCTGCGTCCAACCCAGGCCTACTCGAACTACTTTCAAACATACGTAGAACGCGACGTCCGCCTCTTGATCAACATCCGACACGCCACCCTGTTCGAGAAACTGCTGAAGTTGCTAGCAGGACGGGTGGGGCAACTCCTAGACTACCCTGAAAGTCGGATAAAGCGTACACGTTAACCTGAAAACAGCTCGACAAGCACGATTTTTCGTCAAAATCGTGCTTTTTTCTTGCCTTTTAACGTGTACGCATTATACATTATACGTACACGTTAAAAGAAAAGTATGAGCAATGCCTAAAGCAATAACTGGAAAAACTCACGTCGGAGAGAGGCGCGAAAGACGTCCGAACGGCGATATTTACATCTATGAGCGGATTACGGCCTATAACGAAAAGACCGGAAAGACCTATACTGTCAGTCAAAAGCTCAAGGGAAAAATCAAGCCGGGAACACGGGAAATAATTCCCACCCGTCCGAAGAAACGCAAGGGCGAGAGGAGCATGTTCAATGCAGTGCGAAAGCACACCGGCCTCACGGATATTCTGGAATGGATCGGCAAGGCCTCTGGCATTGACGATGATGTGTTGGCCTCATTCAGCGAGGGTGACGCTGCCAAGATTCTCTCCATCGCGCGCTACTGGATTGGCTCCGGCGGAAATACTCTGCCACGTCTTGAGAGTTGGCAGGTGATGCATTCCCTTCCATATCCTGAAGCTATCACCGAAGACGTTTACGGAGACCTGTTCAAAGATATCGGTCGCAATGAAGACGGCGTCCAGGGCTATTTCTCGTCTCGGGCGGTGCGCTTGGACAAGTCTCCCGTGCTGGCTTTTGACTCGACCACAATCTCGACCTACTCTGAAAATCAATCAGAAGCACGGCAAGGGTTTAACAAGGACGGTGACGGACTGAACACCATCAAGCTGCTGACCATATATTCCGTAAAAGATCGCGAGCCGCTGGTCTTCGCCAAGCAGCCCGGCAATGTCCCAGACGTCATATCCATTGAGAACGCTCTGAAGCAACTTAAGTGCCTTAACCTGGAGAAACCCTTAATCGTCACCGACAATGGTTACTACAGCCAAGAGAATATGATGAAATTCGCCTTGCGTAACATGAAATTCCTAACTCTGGTCGATCCCAACGTCGTTTGGGTTCGTAGGACGGTGGACGCGCTGCGTGAGACGCTGGCGAGCATGTCCAGCACGTGTCCATTCGATCCGTCTGTTTGCGGTGCCACGGCGACCAGAACGCATGAGTTCAGCCGAGTGCGTCAGCGGTCGCGCAACGGAAAGGTCGCCGGTGAAAAAGAGACGTTTTCGCGCCGCCTGTACATGCATGTCTTCTATTCTCCTGACAACGAGGCCAAGAAGGAGCTCGTCTTCCGCAAGGATTTACTTGAACTGAAATCGCAAGTGGAAAGCGGGGTGACCGAGTTCACGACAACCGCGCAAAGGAAAATAGAGAAGTACCTGGTCCGTTCGACAAAAGGGCGCGGTGGACAGCTGAAGATAGGCTTCAACGACAAGGCCATTGCCGAGGCAAAGAAGAACTTCGGCTATTTTGCGCTCGTCAGTTCCCAGTCTATGGATACCTTTGTCGCCCTTAAAAACTATAGACTGCGTGAAAAAATTGAAGAACTGTTCGCCGTGCAGAAAGGAGGCCTTGATGGCGCACGGCCGCGAACATGGTATCCCGACAACCTGCGGGGCAGACAATTTGTGCAATTTATCTCGCTGGGTTATCATTGCTTCCTGACAAAGAAAATAAAGGAAGTGCGGGCGAGTCTTGGCAAGAACGAAAGCGGAAAGACCAAGGCACTTCTTAAACTCGAAAAGAAACTCGACAAATGGCTTGAGAAACGCTCCATCGCCCAAGTCCTGGATTGGTTCGACTGCATTGAGACGACAAACGTGAAGACCGCTATGGGCAACTACCGTTGGTCAACCGAATCAGTGTCAAGAGACCAGTTGTTCTTGAAGTATTTGGGAGTGACCGGCGAATAGTGTACGCTTTATCCGATTTTTAGGATTATACCCGGCGTCTCCGACATACAGGGTTGATTCTTGGTTGTCACGGGCGTGCTCAAGCATGATTTGACGCTCCGCGGGATCGCCATGGTCGAAGTTGACGTCGGCGAAGGTCCCGGTGACAAGCTCGAAGAAACCACCTGCATGAATTTGAGGGTAATATGCGTTTCCCGTCGAGCCGCTTCCCAATCCATAGGTCGTTATCGTTTCGTCGGTCCTTGGAACAATGATTTTTGTCCCGTCAACAAGAACAACCCGCATTCCCTCATAGCGTTTATCGTTGCTTGAGCATGCCTGCTGATGACTCTTCTTTCCTGCTTCTTCCACCCATTCTAGCTTGAAATGTGGAATTCTGCAATAACCATGTGCGACCTTGGTTGCTCCGCGCTCAAAGCGCGTTATTGTGTCAATATTTATTATACAATAACGCGAAGGAGCTCGCAATGGCCTATATCGTCAAGCAGGGAATTCGGGGAAAGATCTACGTCTACATCGCCGAGAGTAAGCATATCTCGGCGAAGAAACAGTCAAGACAAAAGAGGGAGTACCTCGGAGTTTTTGATGAGGGAACTAACGAACTGATTCTTGGGAAGAATTCTCCCGAACCAGATCGTCGCATATCTGAGTTGCTCAAGAAAGCCGGAATCGGCTTTGGCGGCGCGAAGAGATCACAGCGAGGTCGCGGAAGAAGAGGAAAGAAGCGTCAGCGGTCAAGCATTGCTGCATCTTCGATTTCTGAGGAGCTTGATAGGATGCGACCGGTTGAGTCCGTGGGAGAAGTGCATGTGCTGCAACACATCGCGGCTTCGATTGGCCTCAGCGATGTTCTTCTTGAGGCGTTTGATCCGGATGTCGCCAAGGCTTTGTTGGTTCTGGCAATGCACCAAGTCTGCGAAGGAAAAGCATTGTATCTTGCAGAGGATTGGATCGAGGGAGTGCGTCTTGATCCGCAGTTGCGAAAGTACGATTTCTCATCACCCGCGTTGTCCGGACTCATGATGCAGATAGGAGAGGATGAAAGTCTTCAGCAAGCGTTTGTTCGTGCATGGATCAACAAGCGTGGAAAGCCCCATGCAGTCGTCCACGACATAACCTCCCTGTCCACATATTCCGAGAACTTGGACTTGGCGGAATTGGGCTACAACAGAGATGGAGAATTCCTGCGGCAGATTAACTTGGCTCTGGTGGTGTGTGCAGAGACTGGTTACCCCCTTGCGGTTCGTTTGATTCAAGGCAGCGTACCGGATGTCAAGACCCTGAAGAACACTGGCGAGTTTCTGAAAGGTCATGGCCTGAACAATGTCAAGTATTCCCTTGATCGGGGGTTCTACAGTAATGCGAACACTAGGGATATGCTTATTCAAAAACTCGGATTTACCATGGGCGTGCCCAAGTCATGTAATCAAACTCTCTCCCTGATCAAGCGTCACAGACAAGCGCTCAATTCATGCAAACGCTCCTTCCAGTGCAAGGGCGGAATCATGCGTCATGTGGCGGATGTTTGGACGGTTCACATGGGGAGCAAGGAAAAGGACAGACGGATCGGGGCTCACGTCTACTTCGATCCAGTCCGAGCGACTCGGCAGGCCGACCAACTGGAACGTGAAGTTTTTGCCATCGAAGAAAAAGCGAAAGACGAGCAGTTCTCCAGTACGGAGGAGGCCGATACTTGGATTGCCGAACATGGTGGACTTCGGGCAAAGTGCCTCAAGAGCTGCACGGATGAGCAAGGAAAGGTCGGTGTCGGCTGCAAGCCTCGCGGCATCGCGTCTATTGCAAACCGACTCGGTTACACAGTACTCATCACCGACGACCGAACAAGCAAGGGACCAATTGTTCTCACGGATTATCGTCGTCGGGATAGAGCAGAGAAGCTGTTCGACATACTGAAGAACGAGATCGAACATGGGCGCCTTCGTACCGGTGTCCCTGCAGTCGCCCGGGGGCGCGTGTTCTTCGCTCTTCTTTGTCTCATTCTCTACTCAGGCCTTGAGAGCGCGATGCTGGCCGCCGATCTGTTCAGATCTTGGACCATTCCAAAAGTGATAGCGGAACTCAGAAAAATAAAGATCGTCAATTTCTCATCTGGAGATTGCCTCCTAACAGAGATCTCGAAAAGGCAACGCCAACTATTGAAGGACTTGCGCGTCTCAGAGCCCACACTTTCATAGTTATTGCAAGTTCTTACATTTCAGGTTGTAAGCCTCTATTCTGTTTAACATACCAGGCTATCTGCTCCAGTGATGATTGCGGATGTTTGA
>JAAETJ010000313.1 GCA_024228495.1 bacterium
ACGACATACCGTGATTGGGCAAATGTGCCATGATCAGATATAGGAGATTATCGGACAATTCAAACTCCGAGTCCTCATAAAACCTCCAGGGCGTGTCGTACGTTGAGCGGGTGGATACCAAACTAAGCGCTAACCAATAACCTGGTCAAATCATACCAGATCGCAAAATCATTGACCGTTGACTGCCCATTGTCTTGTAGTGATTGAATGAATTCGGTTTGTTTCCTGCAATAGCTTGTTCCAAGCCTCGCAACAGGCATCGACAATGGCTTCATAGGTTTCAAAGACACAGTTAGAAAGATAGTTCTGACGCAGGAACTGCCAGATATTTTCAACAGGGTTAAGTTCGGGCGAATAGGGTGGAATGAACAGGATGGACAGATTGTCTGGAATGACCAGATCATGGGCCTTGTGCCAACCGGCACCATCCATGGTTACGACCCCATGGGCACCAACCGCCACACTCTGACTAATCTCATCGAGATGATGTTGCATGGCCTGGCTGTCTGCATAGGGCATGACCACAGCGACGCCTTTATCGCGTGCCGCACATACGGCACCGAAGATATAGCATGAGGCATAGCGCTGGTCTTTGGGCTGGCGTGGGCGTGAGCCCTTTTTCGCCCACTGATAGATCTGGCCATTCTTCTGTCCGACGCGCGCTTCATCCTGAAACCAGATTTCAATAGGCGTGGTATCGGGGACATCGTCGACCACGTCGCTCAATGTTTCGGCGAAGTTTTTTTAAAAGTCTCAATGACTTCCTCGTCCTGCCTTGGGTGCTGAGGGCGTGCGGAAATGTGCGAATAATCCAGCTCATGCAGTATGCGCGCAATCGTTGCCGGATGGTAATCAACACCAAAGCGCTCTTTGACCAGCGCCGCTAAATCAACACACCGCCAGCGCATCAGGCCGGGCACATGATCGCCAGGACCTTCTTCGACAAGTTGTGCAAGCTGGCCTTTCTGCTCATCGGTAAGTTTCGAGTTGCGGCCCGGTGACTTGTGATCAATCAGTCCCTGCGGGCCATCATCGTTGAAGCGGATAACCCAGTCTCTCAAGGTCTGGCGATCCATCAATCCGATGTTTGCTGCTTCAAGACGTGACTTGCCTTCTGCAACGGCTGCCAGCGACATCAGCCGACGGGCCTGTGCTCCATTTTGACAAGCCCTGGCCATAGCCCGAAGCTCATCTGCACCATAATCATCTCGCATCACAATCGCTGCCGACATCATACCCTCCGATTCAATTGAAATGAACGAAAGGGAATCACAAATCTGAACGCAAGAAAACCCTGCAATCATGAGTCACATTTGACGCGAGCTGGTATAACAACCTCGTGCCGAACGGGTTTTCGGTTGTTTGTATGGTTATCATGTTCTCAATGTAATTGGGCAGCAGTATCGGCCGGGTGTCTGGACTGTGGATTTAGTTTTCTGATTCATTTTTCAATCTCTTGCATGGGCTCATCAGCGATCAGCTTCTGAACCAATGCCAACAAATGCTGGCGCTCGGTGTCCGTGAGGCCATCCAGAATGTCCTTCT
>JAAETJ010000314.1 GCA_024228495.1 bacterium
ATATGGGTGGTGAACGACCAGTTCTTTTTGGGTGATGGCAGCGAAGATATCCCCTCCATGTTCGCGGATACGCTCTGGATAACGAGAGCTGTAAGGGCCAAATAAAAATTCTGGTCGATCCTTGACGATTAGTTGTGATATATCGGAAAGTCCGACCATGCCATCTTGCACATTGGTTTCTTTTTCACTGACCTGCAATTCCTTGACCACGAACCCGCGCAAATGCTTCGGTGTACTTTTTTCGATTTCCAAGCGAATGGCTTCCCCGCGGCGACGCTTTTTGAGGGCACTTTCATAGGAACGCACAAGATCTTCAGCCTTTTCGGCTAGTTCTACATCGCTGTCACGCAGCACACGAAAAGCACCGCGCGCCCGCACGCGATAGCCTGGAAATAGCTCATGGATAAAAAGCGAAACCACCGTTTCAAGTCGAATGAAGCGGATACGTTTTAAGCTTGACCTCTTTGAGCCGTCATTTTCTTGCAAGCGAATAAAACGCGAGAGTTGACTGGGGATAGGCAGCAAGGCAACCATGACTTGCTCGTTATCATCAATCTTCAAAAGATCAAGTCCCAGCGTGATGCCGGTATTGGGAATGAAGGGAAAGGGCAGCGCAGGGTCCACTGCAATTGGCGTGAGAACCGGAAAAATATGCTCAAGGAAATGAACCTCAAGCCAGGATTTGTCGGTTTTCTTGAGGTCTTTTTCTGCAATGATATGGAAATTCTGGTCAGCAAGCTCAATGCGGAGATTTGCCCAGATACGAGTTTGGTCTGCATTGAGCTCTGCAACAAGCATGCTGATTTGCTGCAACTGTTCGCTGGGCGTCAAACCGTCCTGGCTCTTGGTTTCGATCCCGGCATCAACTTGGCCGCGCAGACCAGCCACCCGTACCATGTAGAATTCGTCAAGGTTCGATCCTGATATGGACAAAAAACGTAACCGCTCAAGTAAAGGATGATCTGCATTGTCAGCCTCTTCCAGCACTCGTTTGTTGAAGTGCAGCCAGGACAGTTCTCTATTGTAGAATCGCGCTGGACTATTGTTATCAACTGGCACGTGGATGGCGTCACCCCCCTCCATATTCAACATATATCTATAAGCTCCATAGAGTAACCGCACCTGATGGCCCACAGATGATTGTTAAAATACACGATAGAGTTGTATTTTCCACTGATTTTCGCTTCTGTCGGTGTCGGGGAGCATATCAGGACAGTTTTGCGGGTGATTGGGCGGGATTAGCTGGACTTGTCGAGCAGGATTTCGCGGGCTAAAACCCTGG
>JAAETJ010000315.1 GCA_024228495.1 bacterium
GCCTGGATAGTTAAAATAAACACCGGTTGATGGTGGCAAGGGGTAACTGCCTGCCTGCACCATCAGGCCAATGATGTCAATGAACAGCCCTGTTTGCGTAATTTTGCCATCCACAACACAGTTGAACTCCGCATATCGCAGTTTTGCCATTTTGCGCGTGTGACGAATGCCAAGCCAATCCGCATCAAACAACCCCATAAAGTTTCCCATGCTCATTACCCACTGCTCGCCACTGATTTCGTTGGTACCACCAATAAAAATATCCTGACGACGCTGCATACGGGATAGTGATCTCATGAGTGGCTCCCAAAATGTTGCCGCGACACCTTCTGCACCGTGCTGTTCACGAAATGGGTACACACCGCGCCAGAGGTACTCTTCGCTAGTAAATTCTTTTAGAACATCAGTAACTGTTTCTGGCGTGGCGTTTTCCAACTCGTCAAAATAGTTACGGACAGTGGTTTTTGCTGCTTGATATTTGCTCATTTCTTAATCCCATTTGTTGTTGGGGAACAACTCCGTTGATAATAATTATGTTATTGCGCGATCTGTTGTGCCATGCGACCAAAAAGATCGACTCCAAATTGGCGGAACAGGTGAATCATGTCTACAAAGACCCAGTTTTCGACATACATTTCGCCTTCTCGTTTCCACCAGTCTAATCCATTAAACACAATTGGCTTGCTCGTTGCCAAAACGTCAAGGTATGGTCCAGTATGTGTCGCCTTCACGCCTGCCCAGCCGGGCGCGCCGCTATAGTTGCCTTCCGCAATTAGCGCGTCTAAATTTTGCACCTGACGATCCGGGTAAGCGATCAGCCACGGTTTTTGATGAAAATCCTCAAATTCTTTCAGACTTAAGCAGGCGCCAATGCCACCTGGCCCGTACCATTGCACATCAGGCAAGAAAAAGTCGGCCATGCCCATGCTTTCTAGCTCTGACTGGTCGTATTTATTCAGCCCATCAAAGATAAAACGTCGAATATGGTCAAGGCTGTATGCAGATTCTTGCTCGTCTTGCATATCCAGCAAGAGGCCATCATTTGCACTGGGCGGTGGATACAATCCATCGCGACCACGACTCGGCGGCAGCACCTGAAAGCCCGCCTGTTGCATCAAGTCAATTAAATCGAGCAAAAAATAGATTTCGACAATCTTTCCCTGTTCCAGGCGGCAGAATTCGCCCCAGCGGATATTGACTTTTTTGCCAGTGGCGGGAATGGCGAGGTAATCTTGGGCGAATGTGCCGCTAAAATAGCCTGTGCCGCTGACCCACATGTTGCCATCTTGTGTGATGTCGCCGTCGATACGGCCGTTTGACCTTCCGCCCATAAACAGATGCGTTTGCCGTCGCAAATCAGGAAAGGATTGCAGCAGGGGTTGCCAATAACCCGCCACAAAACCAGCAATGCCCGCCAGCTCATTGATCGGGTCTGGCCCGTGAATAGCAACGTCCTCGACCATTACCGTTGCCGCCACAGCCGCAAAATCGGCTGTTTCCGCTCCCTCTAATGCTTGCCAAAAATCCCACACGAGGCGCTTATTGTTTTGGTTCAGTTCACTCATACATATATCCTTTTTCCTAACGCGCTTGCAGTCGCTTAACCAGCGTCGCCAACGCATCGGCATCACCGACATTGCCCGGAAAAACAACATAGGGCAGATTAGGGAAGCGGCTTCCCGCACCCAACTGCCAGACAGGTACGCCGGGCAAAATCTGTCCAGCAACGATGGCGCGACGTACGCCCAGCGCTTTGGTAGCCGTGTCACTAGAGGTGATGCCTCCTTTGGCAACGAGGTAGCGGGGGCGCGTCCCGATGCCCTGCACAATTTGGACAAGGCTGTCGGAAATGCGCTTGCCAATTTCGAGGCCAGAACGGCCGTTTCCACCCA
>JAAETJ010000316.1 GCA_024228495.1 bacterium
AATAGGTGTTTCTATCGACCCTCCACTGATGAAGTACACATTGTTCGGCAATTCGTTGATGGCAATGCCTACGCCGGTGTGCTGATACACGAACTGATCCATTCGACCGGTCACAAAAGCCGATTGGCTCGACCGCGAATTACTGGATCGGAAAGCGATTTGACGGCCACAGCATTTGAAGAACTCGTTGCGGAACTCGGTGCTGCCTTTGGCTGTGCCGAGATTAATGTTCAGGGTCGATACGACGATCATGCTTCGTACTTGCAATCCTGGATTTCCGCGCTCGAGAACGACGAACGCTATTTTTTTCGGGCCGCTGCGGCCGCTTCGCGAGCTCAGCGCTATCTATTTAATGGCGGTGATATCGAACAACAGGTTCGATCGAGTGAGGTAGCTTGATCGCACACGCAGTCATCATCCCTCGCACCTGAGGATCTGGACTGTGGTTAGGCTCCGGCTGAAACCATTACGACAACATACCAAGCTCTTTTTAGAGCGGACGTATTTTGTGCGTTTCGTAAGGGGATCATCTTTTGATGATCCCCTTACTTTAACTTCAGCTTGGAGGCATTACTTGAGTGATGAGAACTTAGGACAATTTTGGGCCGCAATTAGAGACGGCAAAGCCGTTAAATTAGTGAGCATGTCGGTGCCGACCGACATCGGCCGAAACCAGTACAACGACTACGCGAGTAAGCAACGCGATGCCTTGAATGTGCTCGGAGAGTTGCGTTCCGGCGAGCTGCTAAAGCGCGATGATGAATTCATATTTTTGCAACGGCTTACGCACAAAAATCGGTCAAAGTCTCAGGACGGTAGGGTTCCAAAAGAGTTCGAGATTCATCCCCAAGCGCTGAAAGCGCTTTTTCCGACTTGGCGGTTTTCGTCGTGAATATCGAGCGGGAACTAACTCGCAACCTGGCTATGGCCATCCTTCTGATCGAAGGCTATGTCAGTGTGTCTTTGCAGATGATCGCGCTGCGCCAGTTAGTTCCTTTCGTTGGCTCCAATACCATCATAACGAGCCTGGTTATCACAGGCTTTCTCGCCGCGCTCGCAACCGGGTATTGGCGAGGCGGACTTGTCACTATGAATCACGGCGCGCGGCTACAACGTAACTTGGTTGCGGTAGCACTCGTCGCCGGCGTCGGGCTGTCATACGTCACTGCCGGTTTTTTCTTTGAATACACGCTGAAAGCGATACCGCATCTTCTAGCTGTGGCTTTATACGTCGCGGTCATCCTAGCGCCGATTGTGTACCTATTGGCCGAGACCGTTGTCATCCTGATTAACTACACACGCGGCGACCATGCCAGCGAGCAGGCCGGTAATGCGCTGAATCTCAGCACATGGGGAAACGTCGTCGGTGGCTTGTTGACGACGTTGGTGATTATGTACTTTCTGGGTGTCGGTTGGTCGATAACGATAGACTCGGTCTTACTGCTGATCGCCTATATGCTCATCCCAAGCGGGCGGATTGAATACAAGACGGTACTTGCCGTTGTGATTGTCGGCTTGGTGTTCGTGCTCAATGTGGCATTTGAGCATTCGACCTTCCTAAGAACGACGCCGTTTGCCAACTATCGAACTGTCGATATGGCGGACGGCTCTCTGGTGCTCGACATCAACGACAGTAGTGCGAGTCGTAATAATGACCACCACGAAGGGCACCAGTACATCGAATATTTTGAGGACCGCGCTTTCAAGGGACGCGATGCGTTGCATCCAAAGTCCGTGCTGGTCCTGGGTGCCGGTGGCTTCACCTTCGGCCGCGGACGCGATCTTTCTGAAACGACAATTAAATTTGTCGACGTGGACTCTGCACTCAACTCAATTGGTGCGGATTTTCTTGGCATTGATGCACCGGATTTTGATTTAACGGTGTCAGATGCGCGAGCGTACTTGCTGGCCGTCGAATCGACATACGATTTGATCGTGCTGGACACATTCAGCCACGGAACGTCGATACCGGCCCACCTTCTTACGCTCGAGTATTTTCAGCTTGTCCGATCAAGGCTCGCTGAAAATGGCACGGTGTTGGTTAACATCATCATGCCCAAGGACGAAATCTTGCGTTTCCAGCGCGGTTTCGACAACACAATCCGTGCTGCTTTTGCGGGATGCTCGACTAAGCAACTGTCGCGGCCATTCATCCCCGTTGTAGCTGAACTTTATGAATGTCGAAGCTCTGTTGTCGATGACTACCACATTATTTACCGCGATCGCGATACGCGGGCTGCGATCGACAGTGCGAGGTTCTAACTGTAGATGCTTGACTTCATTGACTACAATGTTCTGGATATTGGTCTCTCTGGGTGGAGAGTGTTTACTATTCGCTGTCGTTCGACAGCATCAACATAGGAGTGACGAAAGATGAAACAGCTTTTCATTGCGCTTAGCCTGTTTGCTGCCGCGTTTGCTTTCACTGCACCGGCACAGGCAGAGTCACAAGATGAGTGCGCAATCTGGATATGCCTGCCCGGCGGTTTTCCGTCCGGGTGTGGAGCTGCGCATTCAGCAATGGTTGACCGCATTAAGGACTTTAAACCACCGCTACCCAGCTTCTCATCCTGTGCGGTGAATCCGTCTTCTGGTACTGGTAGTCATATGTCGTCAGATCATGGCTGGGCTGCATACATTCCTCCTCATCGGGTTTGCAGGAGGACCGCCTTTGCCAGCGACCGTTGTTCTTCGTGGGAAACTATCCCTGAACACTATGTGAAAGGATCTCGATGCCGCTGGGACTTCCGTGAAGGAGGCCGCAGCCCAAGTGGATGCACTAGATCGTATCGCTTCGCCGAGGTGTTCGTCGATAATCAGTTGGCAGGCCCAACCTACTACTGGTGATAGTGTAGGGGTGATTAGTCCGCCGCACGGTTTATAGGCCGTGCTAGGTTCCGGCATTATTCCAGGTTAAGTGCAAACACGATCAGCCAGACTCGATACCCAGGCATCGATGCCTTCGTCAAGCGCCCGAAGCCAGCCACGGTTTTTGTTTTGATCACCCCCTAACCCCCTCATGCAGCGATTTTTTAGCGCCAATTGATTTGACTCGCCCCAGCAGCATCGCTCGTGCATTCACATGAAGCGAAAATCGAGCTTGAAATCATAGAGCCACGGAATGCGCGGGTTGACATTTTCCTGTTGGAGTTTGTCTGGCAGATTTTCGTAGTACTCTCGGAGCCGTTCCACATTGGGGGCATTGTAGTAGGTAACCACAATCGTATCTTGCCTCACGCGGACATCTCCATCGAGTCCTCGAAACAGGGATTTGGCCGAGTGCTCGGCGTCCCAAGTGGAAATGGGTTCACCTAATCGTTGACGAAACTGATGGATGGCCGCTTGAGCGATTAATGCCATGGTCATCTGACCATAACGTATGTTGAGATTCATGGTGCCAGCACGTTTCCAGCCGAGGGCTTGGTGAGTGTTGAAGAACTCTTCGACATGCCAGCGCTTGGGATAATCGAGGGTCAAGGCGTCTACTTCGTCGCGATCCGTGGTCGAAAGGAAGGCACTGAATGTCCAGTCTTGTTCTCTTTCGCCCTGACGCTGAATGAATTGGTAGAAAGCACCGCTCTGACTGTGGGTCAATTCATAGGGTAACCGAGTGGTGGCATAGCCTGCCCAACGACGGGTGAATTGTTCCGGTGCAATGGCTTGGATCTGCTTTTGTAATGAAGGATAGTTCGGCATTGGCACCAACAAGTCGAAACAGGTAACAGAACGAACTTGATCAAGTAACTCGGCCGAGAAATGTTCGGCATCGGCGAGTACCAAGGTCTCGCCCGTCTTTGGACTGAGGATACGTGCAGCCAGATCGAGCAGTTCCGGCGTGGCCTGGGTCACCGTTCGTGCCGAAGTCGTGTTAAGAAAACAGACCGGTTGGCCGGTGTCAGCATCCAGTGCGAAGAAGGTCTGAGCTACCTTGGTGGGTTTGTCAACCTCGTTGTCCCGATGGCGCCGCATCTGGCGTTTGCTATAGCTGCGCATGCGATGTGGATCGATGGCCAGGAGCTTGCCGTTGTAGTGGCCGGAAGCGCGGCGGATCTGTCCCAAGGCGATTTGCAATGCTTGAGCCTCAGCGACGGTATGTGAGCCCAGAAGCTGATGAATGGCTTGATCGGCCGCTACGAATGGCAGGCCATGGGCCAGCTCGAAGCCTTTCTGGGAAAGCGTGCGCTTTTGTCGTAACCCGGTAGTGCATAATGCCGCCTCATGGACCAGTTGAAGTGCGAGTCGTGGTTCAACGCGAGTACCGTCCTGGCCCGTCCAGCCACAGAGCAGATCCCAAGTGCCCAAACGCAAATGCTCCGGCAGTAACAGCCAAAGGCCAACCATATTGCCGTTAACCTTGTCGGCCAGGAGTTGGCGCACACCACGTTCCAGGCTGGCCGGATCGCAAGGCTCTGCTTTGGTGAGTTTCTTGGTCCGCTGGGTCTCGATCGGCGGTTCAGGTTTTGGACGACAGCGGTGGAGTTTTTTTTTGTAGGCCAAACTCCTGAATAACCCGCTCCACACTCCGTGTGCTGATATCCATTCCGCACTGACGTAGTTTTTGCGCGATCACATCGGCGGAGGCGTCCGGGTCCAGGAAGCGGTGTCGGATGATCTGGCGGACCGCCTCATGGGTACGCTTGTAGTTGCTCTTGGGGCCGCGCTTTTGACTGCGCAGTGCGATCGCACCTTGCTCAAAAAATGCTGTTCGCAGCTGAAAATATCGCTGCTTGCTGAAGTTATACTTCCGTGCTGCTTGACTGGGGCCGAGCCCCTCACATTCTCCTTCGATAAGCATGGAGAGTTTGAGCGTGATTTCGTCATCGAGAGGCACGTCAAGCGATCCGTCCGGTCCGATGAGGGATCGACTTTCCGGATTGAACCATACCATGGTGTTCGCCTCCTGCTGGTGTATAGCTTACAGGATAGCACTAGCGCCAGTTAAAGTCTAATAATATATGGCGGTTGATATCGGTAGTAATCTCTAAAAGACGCCTGAATATACTCATTATTAAGAAATATCGTGGAATATTACCGCCATATATAATTAGACTTATGGCGGTGAATTTCAAATTCATCTAATCGAATATCGTGCGGTTTTACACAGATAGTCAAATCAACTGACGCTAAAAAAACGCTGCTCATGGGGGACTTGGGGCCGCAAACCTGTCGGTATGCGGTCGGTGAGCAGACTGTTTGCAGACAGCGCAAACAGACTGCGGCCTATTTTGATTGTGTGCGGGATTCCAGCCTCGGCGTTAAAACCATGCCGACATATCACACCCGCCCCCAGCTATATCTCTGTTTGGGCTTATAACGCCACCCGCCTATTCTGAATCAGCGGCATCTTGTTTTAAGGCGCTCTGTGATAATTCTCGAATCCGAACGCTCTCCTACGCGAATATCAGTACCCATACCACACGCAACTGCCTCAGATTTCACGTAGGAGCGCGCATAACCAAAGTTCCCGAGACTATATCGGTTCTATTCACAGATTCCTGTGGAAAATCCTGTGCAGAAAAGCTTGCAGCCCAGACCATTGGGGTAACTCAGTAGAATGACCAATGTTTGGTCATTCCTTCCGTATTAGGTGTAATGGCTCGGCACCAGGTGTTCACGCGCGGCTATACATATATAGCGCTGCGCTTGTGATTTTGTTATATTTCTTATCGATGCTGCGGTAAGGCTTTCTGGGCCGCAGATATTTATTCACCTATGAGGTAGCTTGATTGCTACCTCATACAGGTGGCGGTCCAGAGACTTCATTGATTATTTGTGGAGTTTATTATGTCTTACGAAAGCGTTGTACAATGTCACTGTGGTGGTGACATTGTAGATGTCAGTTCGGATTATGGAATTTGTATCGAGTGTGGTGCAGAACATGTTTCTCCAGGAACAGTCCCGTCTTTAGAGGCTATTATAATTGATAGCTCTACCGATGGTGTTGAGGAGACCAAGATCGGTCTAAACTTTTCTATTTGGGGACCGGATTGTGATGATGATTTGCATTTTTATTAGATGTAACAGCTCGCGAACATAATTCTTTATTACGTTTCTGACAAGGGCTTATTGCCTATCCGACAAGCGCTTTTTAGTGCGTCCTCTAAAAGGAGAACCTTTGTTCTCCTTTTAGTTTTCTTGACCGCATGAACAGCGCGCCCCCTTCGCCGTACATGGCGCAAGTTTCCACCATGCCTTGGCGCTGGCCGTTGATCTACACATGGATCTCTATGTCGCCGCCGTAGGGTCGATCACCCAATAATAAAGGCTCAAATGAACTGGACGATTCAATTTATGACTCGATATCTGCTTACATGAGCTAGGCTCGTCTATCCAAACAGGTATTTGATTAGACACAGAAAAAATCGTCATTGATAATGGTATGCATTGTGCTCTAAAGAATAAAATGTCGCGATTTCAGGCGAATGATCTTTATTGATTGACAAATTTGTAATTGTTCAGTACTTTGCTTTTAGATGAAAAAGGACGTTTATTCCTCCTAATACTCTAATACTCTAATACTCTCAGACAAAAAAGGATGTTTATTCTTCCATTACTCTTACTCTCCCTGTCTGGTTCGGATGAGGGCTACAGGAGCGCAATAGCACTGAGCCACTCGACAGACAGACCCCCCACTGTTTTGAACGTATTGCCTTCTAAGGAGTAAACAAGTGGCCGTCAGACGAGTATTCGACCAGAAAGAGATCAAACAGTTGGAAGATTTTGTTCAGCAGAACCCGGAAGCTGACTTTAAGCTCATCAATCTCGAAGACGGGCAGGCGCTAAATGCTCTTAACTGGATGAATTTCAGCAGTGCTGAAGAAACTTTACCCCCCCTTCTGAAAGCTTATCAACGCTTGCTAAGGATAATCCCAGATGAACAACAAGAGTGTGCTTATGAACTGTTACGAATGAATATTCATTCAGCGGTGCAAATCGCGAGCATGACGAAAATACATTTCCTAAAGAAGTGCGCGAAAATTCTCAAGGATAATCCGCAACTGGGCATCGAGATATATAAAAATGCCCAAGCTAAGCGTAGTACCATCCTGGTGCAGTATATGGACCAGCTGCAAAATAACGAACCGCATATTAAGGCGACGATCTTCAATTAAGGATTAATCCGTATACCGCATAACTTACCTTTAAGTCTAAAAACCGCATTTGACCGTTCCATAAATCAGTCAAGGCTATGAGCAATAAAAGGATTTGTGTTCTCTCACGGCTCGCCCGTAAGGTCAGACCACAACGATTTGGATTGCACGGTTGTGACGGCACATGTCGGCGTTGCACCGAATGACTACGTTATCCTACTTTGCCATTCGGCCCAGGGTGCAATTCCGTGTGCGCCGTTTGATTCAACCAGCCTCCAGCAATGGAACAACCATACCCTGTCGTTGCGCGCAAGCTCAGCTAACCACAACCGCACACGCCGCCCCCTCTATCTGCCGGTTTTAGATTCAATGCTCGCTCTTTTACCCATGGCCCCCAACACCCTCGGCATAGAAATAATACGACGGAGAAAACTATGAGTGACCAAAAACCTAAGGATACATTACCTAGCTACACTCAATTATTTGGAGGCATGGATTTCGCTACAGGCAAACACTGCCGTTCCGTCCTATCGCCGGCTGCTTACTTTGTCGACCTCATGCAGATGAAGGACGATACGAACACCGAGGTAGAAGGTAAACGCCGCAAGGATATCGATGACATACCTTTAGACTGCGAAAACACCCTTACGACGATTCCCTACTTGGATGTAGTCAATGAGGTGCTGGTGACCAAAGCAGCTGCCGATCATGAGGATGATTCCAGCATGGACAAAGACGCTGCTAAAAAAGCGACAGCTGCCAAAGCTTATAAAAGGTTAGCAGAAGCCAAATACCCCCTGAACCTGCCTTTTAATCTGAGCCAGCAGCGTATTGCAGATAACCTGGAGTACTTCAATAGGGATAGCCTTGACCTATATAAAGCCTTTGCTTCATCTGTACAAGACGAGTCTGTACAAGCTAAGACAGCAGCTCGTGAATATCTGAAACTATCCAGCCAGGAGTATGAGCTACTAGCAAAAGAGGAAATTACTGCCGATAGTGTGAAACCATACTGGGGCCTGGAAAGCACCGAGAACTTGAGCAGCCTGGAGGATAGCACCACATTTGTTAACAAATCCAACCTGTCCGGCAAAGACTTGCAAGCCCTTCTGTTTCATGACCTCAGCGAGAGCGAGATAACAGCAGGTAAAGCGGCCAACTTTTTTATCAATAAACTCGACGCCCAGCCCAGCACTTACATCACTATCGCAGAGATCGAGAATGAGGACAGTAATGAGGAAGAAGAAAAACTGCAACTCTCCGATAATAAGAGCCCTTTGACGGCCCGGCACTATGACCGCCTTCACCGTTTCATTCGCTTGGCACGCCACCTGAAATGGTCCTTCTCAGATCTCGACTGGGTAATCCGCAGCGCTTGTGGCTATAAACTCGATGCTTCTGCCCTGCAGATCATCGCAGTCATTAAGTACCTGGAAGAGAACTACAGACTCCCCATTGAAGAGCTTTGCGCCTTCTGGGCCGACATAAAAGCAGAAGGCCATGGTGAAAAGAGTATGCCTGGGGACCTTTACAATCGTACTTTCAACAATGGCTATAATCTGAAGATCAGCGCGCTTGATGAAAACGACAAAGCGGCCACCAAAAATCGGCTTATGTCCGCTATCGAGCTGAAAGAGGCTGACTATCTCTATTTACATGACCAGTTAACTAACGCCGGGCCCACACTTACTCTTGAATCTTCATCTTTAACGCTTCTGTACCGGTTTGCAAAAATATCGGCCATGCTGGAGTTGACGGTTAAAGAGCTATTTATCGTCTTAGAAATCGTCGATCAAAACAGAAAATATATAAACACAGAGCAATTTGGGGAAGTGATTCCACTCACTGCAGGTGAAAATCACTCTATCGATATATTATTAAACAATAACGTTACCGATACCTTATGGCTGCTCCAGCTTGTGTCCGGCATTGTTGCCTGGCTCAAAGACAACGCTATGAGTGTTAAGCAGTTAGAGTTTATTTGCAGCAGTAAGTCCGAGGGGCATGTGGAGGGCGTGCTCTCTAATGACGAACGCCGTGAGTTGTTTGCCGAATTAAAAGGGCAGTTTGAGAGCATACTTCTCACCCCGGCGCAGCTGCAATCGGGAATCACCGACGTTGTTATTGCGGCAGAACTGTTAACGCAGCTTTCCACATTTGAACAGGGCATCGCCGATAGTCATGGTCTCATCCTGCAGGAACCGAACAGCATGGCGATTGCTGAGCTGCTCAAAATTATTTTTGAAAAAAGGCTGCAAATCAGTGAGGTAGATTTCGCCAAGCTAAAATTGACCAATGATGAGCAAAACCTTTTATTCGATCTGCTGAGGAAGAAAAAATACACCAAGACTATTGCCGCACAAGCGGCAGAAGAAGCAACGGGACAGGAAGCATCGGATAAAATCCATCAAATTGTTGCTAGCCAACAGCTGTTTGATTACTTCTCCCTGCCTGAGAATGCTGAGACCTTTCATTTAGGTAATGAAGCCTTCAGCACTAAAGAAGAAGAGATTTTTGCCACTATTGCCGCCAAAATCGCAAACTACCAAAAAGCGTTGGCCAGTGTGGGCACAGAAGCCGTCCAGGTTGTTGATAAGATCAAAAGCCTGGCTCAGCAACAACAGCAGACCCTTTATACCACTCTGGAAAATAGCTTTGGGCTCTCCTATGACCTGGTCAAGCTGATAGGTGACCTTGTTTTTAAGACCCCTGACGAGAGCGCTCAGGCTGTAGTTACTCATTTTATGCAGCCGATCTTAAAGGCCGTTGACCCGCAGGCCACAAAAGACGCAGCGCTAATGACCTCCTTCCGGCGGCTACAGCAGTTATTGTTGCTGGTCGCTAAGGCGGGTCTATCAAGTCCAGAGGCGGCAGCGCTTTTTGCTAACCAGCAAACAGCCGACAAGTTGCCAGAGAAGTTGAAACTCCCGGCGGGATTTCCCCTCAAGGTTGATGCTGCCTATCAGGCAACCAACGGTGATATCTATTTGTTTGCCGACGAAAGTTATGTCGGGTATGACCTCCGTTTGATGTCGGTTGATGCGACTACTAATCTTAAGGACGAGGGTCGTGATTTAGTGATCGTTGCTCTCGTCGGTACCAACCTGCATATCCGCATCTTCGACGCCAGCGGAGAAAAAGTCGTTGATAAAGCGGAGAACGAGCTAATTGGCGGGGAGACGCTGACGGCTCTTAAGCAGCGACTCAGTCCATTCCCTGACGAG
>JAAETJ010000317.1 GCA_024228495.1 bacterium
GTATGGGTAGCGTCCGTGAAGAAATCCTGATCAGGTTGTTCATATTTTCGACACAGAAACAACTGATACCCATGGGCTTGAGACATGTGTTGCATGACCATGTCATTTGCTTTTTCTATGGATAGAGAGGCGTTTCAGATTGCAAAGATTGTACCCGCATCCCTCACTTGTTGTTTTTGTCGCACTAATTGCGTGGGGCTTGGCATCGGACCCGGCAATGGCCGCAAAATGCGGCAACAATGCTGCTGGCTTCAAGCTCTGGATCAAGCTGTTCCAGAAGGAGGCGGCTTCTAACGGAATCAGGGCAAATGGCTTGAAAGCGCTTGGTACTGCACAATACCTGAAGAAAACCATCCAACTGGACCGCAATCAAAAGAGCTTCAAATATTCGCTCAATAAGTTCATGCAGGTGCGTGGTGCCAATACAATAGTCAAAAAGGGCAAATCGTTTAAGCGATCTAATGCCAAATTGTTTAACCTGCTTGAAAGGCGCTATGGTGTACCGGCGGGCCCGCTTCTCGCGATTTGGGGAATGGAAACGGGATTTGGCCGGGATCTTGGCAATGCGCACACGGTATCTGCAGTTGCCACACTTGCCTATGATTGCCGTCGTTCAGCCTTTTTCACAAAGCAGCTTTATGCTGCATTGAAGCTGGTCGACCGCAGAATGCTTTCTCCATCGGCAAAGGGGGCCGCTCATGGTGAAATAGGGCAAAC
>JAAETJ010000318.1 GCA_024228495.1 bacterium
AACAGGCCAACGGCCTTTGTAAATGAGCCAGGGGGTTCATCCCCTGGCGGAGATGGCCGTGCCAATTTGCTTAACTTGACGCGTATAGGGTTCATCCCCTGGCGGAGATGGCTTTTATGGCACGGGCAAGACAAGGCGGGATAATCGCCGCCTGTTTTTGAATATCATGTTTTGCGCCTTGTCCTGCCCCACCGTAAAATGGGTTGCATTTTACATAAATCACCTTACAATGAATAAAAGGTGTGACCGAAAAAGCAGGTGCCATGTCAGACTTGTTACCAGAATCAACAACCCCCATTGATTTACCAGGATTGCGACAAGCGCTAATCCATGCCTTTAACCTGGATGCGCTAAAAACGATTTGCCAGGATATTGGCATTGACCACGAAACGATTGGTGAACCCGGCAAAGAGGGGTTTGCACGTGAATTGGTTGAGACGTGCCAAAGGCGCAACTTGCTGCCGAAGCTGGTTGCACGATGCAGCCGCCGCAGCCCTTACACAAATTGGTACGCTTTTATCGGGCAAGAAAAACCGAATGAGCCATCTCCATTTAAGGGGTTGGCGTATTTTGATGAAGCAGACACGGGGCTGTTTTTTGGACGTGATGATCTCACCGCTGACCTGATTACCCATTTGCGTGACAATCATTTTCTAGCCGTTGTGGGCGCGTCAGGCAGTGGAAAATCATCGGTGGTGCGGGCGGGGGTGCTGCCTGCGTTGAAAGGGGTGAAGCGGCTGCCTGCGGATGTGCGACTGCCTGACGGGTGTGAATCG
>JAAETJ010000319.1 GCA_024228495.1 bacterium
AACGCACACCATGCGCTTCCATCCAGGGCAGGCATTCTTCCGACGTAACCGTTCACTCCCCCTCAAATCGAGCAGCCCTGCTTCATAGGTAGAGGGAGTACCGCCGCCCCTGAGCGGCGCAGTCGTATCACGCTTTCAATATAATGCAGTGGCGCAATTTCCCGCAGTCGACAGGTCGCGAAAATGCTGGCATACAGACCGAGTATTTTGCTGCCCATCTCAGTGCGAGTGCCTTGTGTTATCCTGCGCATGATGACCCAATGGCGCAGAATTCTTTCCGCTTCGTTGTTGGTTAATGGCAGGTGTGGATGATCCAACACTCTGAATATAGCATCCCAATCGCGCAGAAATTCAACACCCAATGCACGAGTTTTTTCATGCGACGAGCAGGACATCACCTCGCATGTTTTACGCAATTTTTCCAGTAGCTGCTGATAATCTGCCGCGATGGAATCGGGCTTGAAATTCGGCGGCCCCTCTCTGGCCTTGTAAACCGCATCTATCAAAAATTCAAGAGTTTCAAGAACCTCAGCTCCCTGTTGTCGTGACACGGGCGTGTAGCATTCGGCCAACCCTTTGGCCTTTCTGATCAAGTGCGCCCAACATCTGAGTCGCTTGATAAAGTGCCGGTAAACCAGATAGCCGTCGGTCATCAACCAACCAGCATAAGGTTGTTCATAGGCGTTGATCACGTTTTGGAATATTTCGCTACTTCGGTTGCCGACATAAAACAGCGCCGTGGTCGCGGACACAAAGACCCATAGCCAAAGGTCGGTTCCCGCTTCTTTGTGCGGCGTTTCATCCACATGCATCAAGGGGTCGTTAAACAACTCCTCTACCAATTGGTCTTCGATTGGCGACAAGGCTCTGGCCGATTCTTCGAGGCATTTGTGAATGCTCCCGACGCTCACAGAGATACCAAAGAAATCATTCACAAGCCGCACTGTCATACGACGGGTCAATCGCATTTCGATGGAAAGGTAGATGATCAGTGCGGCCAAGCCTGGCCCAATCAATCGCCATTGCGTCAGGCTGATATTGTCCCATTCACCAGTACCACCCTCGCGCCAAGGCTCAGAGCGAGACAGCTTGTCACACGATGGGCAACGTGCTTGATAAAACAGATTGTGCGTATTGCTGAGTTGCATTCCCGGGTTTTCGGTGTTACCAAAAACCACGTCCAGAGAATAAAAACCGGTGTAGGCTTTTTGAATCTCATCTCGGATATTCGCGCCACAAGTACAGCATATTGTACAGTAATGACGATCGATGCTTGTCACAGGCAGCTTCTGCGTGCGACCAAACCCTTGGGAGCCTTGCTGACGCCCAGGTTTGCGTTTTGATTCTCCGCGCGATGTTTCTCCAGAGCCCCAAGGGGAAGATAAGCTAGGATTCGTATCAGGCTGCTCCTCATCATCGGTTTCTTCTTCAGTATCATCAAGAGGTTCGTCCCCGCCCTTATTACCCCACGCAGGCATAGCACCAGAAGGTGTGGAACTGTTACTGGAGTTTTGCTCGATACGCTCAAACGCGACCTTAAGCTCGGCAAGTAGACACTGAGATAGCATACACAAGGCATTGGGATCTGACACCGAAAGATCAACCAAATACTGGTCATCAATGTTAAGTAGAAAATCGCGAGTGAGTTGCACAGCCAAAAGAGACCGTTGCCAAGTAAGAGTCTATTGTCGCATGACTTTGGAAATTGGAAATTTGGCTCCTGAGTTGCCGTCACTTGGGATTTTACCGATCTCTAACGAAGCCCTACCTTTAACTGGAAATGAGAGCATCTGTGGCGTGTTATAAGTGTGCCAGTGCCGTGATGGAGTCCGAGGATGCGAGAAGAATGGAATCAGGAAAAACGGCGTAAAACCCTGTCAAGTACTTTTTTAAAAATCTTGCACTAATTGGCTAGCGCTGTAGGGAGGGGGTGAACGGTTACCATCGAATCGCCATTAGCGATCAGCGTATTATCAGTATTGATCATCAGAATGTGCGTTTCCGATATAAGGATTACGCCAGCGGCGCAGAACATAAAGTGATGGTATTGGATGCGGTGGAATTTATCCGCCGTTACTTGT
>JAAETJ010000320.1 GCA_024228495.1 bacterium
GTCCGCATTGCCGACCTTGGCTCAGCTTTGCAGACACGATCAGCCATCACACAAACACCGGTTCTCAGACCGGCCTTTTTGTCATTTTGCAAATTGCTGGAATTATTCCTCGGGTAGCGGTGCCGGAGAATCTGCCATGCTGCGCATATAGGCGATGATATTGGCGCGATCAGTGGTTTTTTTCAAACCGGGGAAACCCATCGCAGTGCCTTTAACATATTTCTTGGGCTTGTATAAAAATCCATTGAGGGTTGCGTAATCCCAGTTTTTTCCGTCGCCAAAATCTTTTAATGCGGATGAATATGCAAATCCGTCTATCCCGCCAATGGCGCCGCCAACAATATTAAACAAATTCGGTCCGACTTTCTTTTTGCCGCCTTTTTTGAAGGTATGGCAAGACGCACATTTTCTTGCCACTTTGGCACCGGCATCAAGATCGGCGTTTGCCAATAATGATGCAATCGGATCATAATCCGCTTCAGTTGCTTTTGCTACTTTGGATTGGCCATCGCTTTCCCCCGCCTCAATCATGTATCCGGCCTTTTCGGGAACGTCAGAATGAAAAAGGGAAGCAGAAATAAAGTTTGCACCCATCAGCACCAATATTGTGCCAAGAAATGCCATGGCAAATCTGACCAGCATGAATGAATCCATTAGTTTGTCCTTCGCCTGTATTTAGGTGACGTCAACGATTGCCTGTGCGTTACAACCTTAGTAAGGAATGTTCAAGAAAAACTTTTCTCAGGCTTTTTCAGGAACGGATAAAGTTGATATGCGGCAAGCCAGCAGGTCTTTAGTTCTTATTCCAGCACGTATGGCATCCATCAGGCTACCTGACAAGCCACTAGCCGATATCAATGGTATGGCGATGATTTGTCAGGTTTATGATCGTGCACTCGAGGCTGACATTGGTACACCATGGGTGGCAACCGACAGTATCGAGATACTGGAAGCGGTACATCAACATGGTGGCAAGGCTGTAATGACCAGCACAGACCACAGTTCGGGTTCAGATCGGATA
>JAAETJ010000321.1 GCA_024228495.1 bacterium
CTTAAATCCATGAGCGCCGCCTGGCACATAGATTTGAAAAAGGCCACCGTCGCGCGGTGAATGCGGGCATGCAGTCCTTGTGCGGTCACCGACACCGCGAGATGATCCTGAAAAAACGCGGCCAGATCATTCAACGAGGCCAGCGGATTGGCCAGCCAGCCAAACACGAGCCCTCGAAGCATGAGGCTGGCGCTGAGTTTCGAAGCCCGCCGCACAAAAAACGTGACCTCCCCCGTAATTTCGGCTTCTCGCAGAAAAAATCGTTGCAGCTTTGCACTGAGTCGAGACGTATCCATATCACAGCCTCCTTTGTCAACAGGCTTCTGTGCCGGAAACAGCTCCGCTTCACCAGGTCATACAAGCCAGATCGTTAGCCGCCACCGAGCACACATGCCAGCTTCCTCTCATTCATGGACGTGTCACGACCAGCATGAGAGCACTCTTGAATATTGTCAATAAAAATAAGGAGATAGCTTAGCTTGATGCGCATGGCTTCGGTCATCCGACCCTGCCGGATCATCTTCGACACACGTGCCTTGTTTTTCTTCGACCAGACGCTGTTCTTCTTGCGAGGCGTGTACTTCTGGGTATATTTTTCCTCCATAAGTGTAAACTTAAGCCAAGACGCCTTCATATAGGGGATTTTGGAAATTTTGCCTGTATGAAGGCAGAAAGAAAATTGGCAGAATTGGCAAA
>JAAETJ010000322.1 GCA_024228495.1 bacterium
AGCAGAATTTTTACAAGGGCCGCTTGAGCGAAAAATATGACCTCAACGTTCAGGTCCCAAATGGCGAAGATAGACGGTTGGTGCACGACGCAATTTATCAAGAACTCTGTTTGGGAAAAGTACAAACAAGTGCAAGAACTGAATTTCTTCGCATCATCGATGTGTTCGCCCAACAAGGAGCGGAGGGCGTAATTCTTGGCTGTACCGAAATTGGAATGCTGGTGAGCCCGCAGGACACCAATGTAAGACTATTCGATACAACGGCGATCCATGCCACAAAGGCAGTCGAATATGCGATATAGCATTCGAGAGATACGAAAGTCCGCTATTCTGCGTCTTTTTGCTTTTTCTTGCCGCCTTTGGGCGCCTTCGCCTGAGCCTCAACGACCTTGTTAATCTTCCACTGTTGCGCGATCGATAGCAGCGTGTTGGTTACCCAGTAGAGCACGAGGCCCGACGGAAAGAACGCGAAAAATGCCGTAAACATGATCGGCATAATCTGCATCACCTTGGCCTGCACCGGGTCCGCCGGAGCGGGGTTTAGCTTC
>JAAETJ010000323.1 GCA_024228495.1 bacterium
CAAACGACCAAGAATTACAATCTGTTTACCGCATTTCCACAGGGAAAGGTGGGCAAAGGGGGTGCGCTGCTGGCGGGAACGGCCGTTGCTGGACTCGCCTTTGCTGGCGCAATGCAAAACTGGTCGTGCAGCTCTGCGCTGGAGTGTGATGCCATGCAAAATGTCTTTGCGGGGCTTGCTGGTGCGATGGTTAGCGTACAAACCGTCAACATGGTCAATAAAATGGTGCGCGGCTACCAAAACGCCGTTTCATTAGGCATCGACGTATTCGACCACCTGAAGCACGTCACCAAAGAAGCCAAAGTGTTTGGCAAGATGGGGACGATTTTAACCGTGATCATCGTCTGGTCCCTGTTTGCCGCCACGGGTAGCGGGTATGCCGCTGGCGCCACCGCATTGGCCGCCACCCTCGTAGAGGTGCTGCTCTTTGTGATCAGCCTGATTCCAGTGGTGGGGCAAATTTTGGTACTGCTGATCTTGTTGTTGGACATTTTCTCCTTCCTTATCTGTGACGCATTTGGCTTATCGGGGGCGGGCTGCAATGGGATTGTGGGAAATATAACGGCCGTTCTTGCAGACTGGTTCTACGACATCGACTATATCATCGATCTGGAAAACCCAGATCGCCTCGACATCACCTACCACAACCTCAG
>JAAETJ010000324.1 GCA_024228495.1 bacterium
CGTGCCTTCAGCTACGACTGGCGCCTCTGGACCCTGCCTGAAATCCGGGAGCTGTTATCGGAAGCGGGCTTTCGCAAAATCACCGTCTATTGGCAGGGATGGGACAAAGACGGCGAAGCTGATGGCAACTTCAAGCCAGTGACCGAGGGTGAAGCGGATGCCGGGTGGATCTGCTATATCTCAGCGGAGAAGTAGTAGTTATATCAATTAGTTAGTGTCTTTTTACGGAATTTGTACGGATATTACAGCCTTGAACGATATTTACATGCCTGCGTACAACGGTATACAAAGACCCACAGCCACCCACCCAAACCGAACAACTGGCCCGACCAGTCGCCAGCGGTTGCAGTAAGTGGGTGTCTGTAGCTTGGCCGCACCTAAACCCCGTGCGGCACCTTACCTACTAGGAGCCTGTCCGAGAATAGTGAGCCTACTGCGGAAAAGCTGGATTTGGCCAGATTTCCCGATCATTCTCGTTAAATATGTCCAATATTTGCCTCAAATGATCGAAAAATCTGAATCAAACCAGCTCTCCCTCGCTACGGCTCCTATTCTCGGACAGGCTCCTAGTATGCCTGCTTGTGCTATTAACTTATTAAACAATAGGTTGCGCATTTCCTAAGTTAGCGAACACATCAATTGTGTAAATTTCCCTGACAAAAAACCCGCCACGGCGAACCGCTGCGAGTTTCTGCCATCGTTTCGCTTGGGTGTCGGATATGTTGGCTTTTTGCTTGGCTTGGGCGTATTCGCTGGGCGGTTCACGCTGAACCGCTCTGCTCTGATGCGTATCTCCGTGGCTTTGCGCTCGACAACTCACCAATGCGGCGCTGATCCGGTCGCTTATATCCTTTCGAGCAATATCAACCGCAGGCACATGACCAAGGGCCGGAGGGCTATGGCAGCTTGTTTAGTTACTAAACAATACACTTTGTATTTTGCATAGGAAATTAATGCTTGTTACTGGGCAAAAGAAAACCCCAAACACTCAGGTTGGGATTTTCGCCAAGGGGTAGTGGCTCTTATGCAAATTGCTTGATTAGCCCGATAATGGCTAGTCCACGCCCTTAACTGAATACTTGCATTTTAAGTGCCAAAAAGTGTTTCTTGGAGTTTTACAGGGAGTTAGCTTAATAACGGCTTCTTGATGTATATGTCTTTGTAAACATTTCTGACAATGAAATCCCGCCAGGGCGAACCATAGCGGGGCTGTAGTGGTGGGCTGAGATCGCCTTAATCGGCTGGGGTCTTTATCTGTAGGTGTTCGCGCAGTACCAGCAGTAAGCGAGTATGGGCAACGCTGAAAACCTCAAGCTCTGACTCCATATATTTGATGGACTGTCCGAGGACTTCCACGACTTTCTCTATCGCAGGTGCTGCCTCAGGATCATCATTGAAACCTTGCAG
>JAAETJ010000325.1 GCA_024228495.1 bacterium
ACGGTGAGGTCGTCTTTCAACAACTCGAAGAAACCATTGACAAGACCGGCGTCCCCAGAGAGATCCTCGGCGATCAAGGTCCCGACCTGAAAGCCGGCATTGAGCGGTTTTGTCAAAAGCATCCGCAAACCTGTTCGATCTATGACATCAAACATAAGAGCGCTGCATTGCTCAAGCACATGCTGCAACACGATGAGCACTGGCAGGAATTTACTGAAAAGGCCGCGCAGAGCAAATCGCAGATTCAGCAAACCGCGCTCGCCTTTCTCGCACCGCCGAATCAGCGAACCAAAGCCCGTTACATGAATCTGGAGATTCTGGTCCGATGGGGACAGCGGGCGCTGGGTGTACTGGATCGATTGGAAAATCGAACCGAGCAACGTGACAGCCACGAAAAACTCAAGGCGAAACTGGGGTGGCTGAAGCCATTGCGTGGCCACCTCAAGGAATGGGAGGCGCTCCTCGATGTGGCCGTCACCACCGAGTGTTTCGTACGAAGGTACGGACTCTGGCGGGGCGCTGAGGTGGAGTTGTCAAAACGACTGGCGGATCGTCACGTTGCTTCACCGAAAGTCCTCCAACTTCGCGAGCAACTCCTGGCCTTTGTCAAAAAAGAGTCTTTGAAAGCCAGACCAGAGGAACACCTGCTTGGCAGCAGTGAAATTATCGAGTCTGTCTTTGGTAAATTAAAAAGGCTCGAAGACAATCAAGCCAAGAGCGGCTTTACCGGCTTGGTGTTAAGTGTCGCGGCGGTGGTTTCGGAAACAACACAGGAGGTTGTGCAACAGGCCATGGAAACGGTTCCCACCAAGAAAGTGCTTGAATGGACCAAAAAACACCTCGGACAATCGGTTCAACCGAAAAGAAAAATTGCCTTTTCCAATGCCAGGAATTCGGAACAAAAGTGGGATCTACTATTTGATGAACTCTGAATTGATTTTCATCAGCCCAGTGTCAACCCGAGTTTATTCGGGGTGACTGCGATTGGGGCAATGACCCTGTAATGAGCGAACTGGAGGAGATGGAGCAGCACTATCTGTTCAAGCTCAAGCGCTCCAAGCGGGTCAAGGAACTGATATCCAAGGTTCATGGATTGGGGCGATGGACGAGATTCAACCAGGAGTGGGAGCTCAAAGAGAGTACGCTGCAGCTTTATGGCTGGGGAAAGGCGCGGCGAGTAATTGTCAGCAGACGGCGCCTGCCCAAAGAGAGCCTGATTGGTGTTGAATATAAAGTCGGTGAACAGCAGGAACTGGCATTGCTGGATGGTCCCGATGATATGCGCCTGTATGAATACTCCGTACTGGTGACCAATCTGGAAGATGAATTGGTGACATTGATGCAGCATTATCGTGACCGGGCAGACTGTGAAAACAACTTCGATGAGACGAAAAACCAGTGGGGATGGGGTGGTTTTGTCACCCAACAACTCCAGACCAGTCAAATCATGGCTCGCATGGTGGCGTTAGTCTACAACTGGTGGAATCTATTCGTACGCTTGGCAATTCCCGACAAACATCATGAAGCCATTACCAGCCGTCCGCTGCTGCTCAGCAGCGTGGGACGACTTACCGAAAGCTCTCGACAGCGACGCATGGTGATCACCAC
>JAAETJ010000326.1 GCA_024228495.1 bacterium
AAAAGCGGTGGGCAGTTGATGACTACCACGAGCCTGCACAAACTTCTCTTGCGCTTCTGCTGAAATATTGACCGTTTCGCCGCTGATGATGCCCATGTGGTAACGGCCGTCTTCTCGATACAACCGTGCCAGCGTCATTTCACCCGGTGCTGTCGTAAAATATGTAATCGCCCCACCTGCTGGCCGGTTTGCTGGGCGCAGCTCTATACGATTCATGTTCTCTTGTGGATCATCAGACCGCGCCGCATACCACGAGCAAAATGCACCACAGTTGGGGAAGTAAAACGTACCAGCTTCATCATCAATGTAGCTCACATCCATGAACAACACCGGCAGCCCGCCAGAAATCCCCTTCAAAATCTCCATCGTCAACGCCGCATCTCCATCCGCTTCACACGCCATCATGATGGGGTCACGCTTCCCATTCGCGTCATATGGACTCGGCAGCAGTGCTGCCGATATACATTGCGGCACAAAATGGGTCGTCAGGTCAGGCATACATTTGATCGCCACAAAATCCAGCCCCATCTCACGAATGATCGCCATCGTCGCTAGATAGCAGCGCACCTGAAAGGCCAGCTTTTCAGGCGTAAATTTATCGTCGTTATAAGCAACCTTGGCCGTGCTGCGCGTCAGCCATGTCATCATCTTTTTCGTATCAGCTTCAGGCACCAATTCAGCACGGCGAATGATTTCGAGCTGGTCAATATGCTCCGTATCAACGCCAAACAGTTTTTTCCACTGCATCGGATCAAACGTCCCGGTGTCGATTCCTAGCGACCGCCCACCAAACAGCCCAAACATTTTGCCACGCAGGCGAGACTTAACGGCCGTTGCCATAAAAAACGGCATCACCTTTGCCTCCAGTGCTTCATTAAAGTCTTCTCGCACACGCATATGCGGGTACCCAATCTGGTTCAACGTACCACCCGCCCCCAACAAACCAACCGTGCTATGTGTTCCGGGATGCTTGTTTCCCAACAATACCGTTGGCAAATCCAGCCGCTGAATGCCACGCACCACCAAATTAGGCGACGTCCAACAAGGCGTATGTGCCACCAACGCTTCCACCCCAGCAACACGCAGTGCATCTACCTGTGCATCAATCTGATCCTTCGTGCGTGCCACCGTATCATGCGCCACCAGTTCCACCGGCAGCGTCTCAAAATACGCCACCGCCTCTTGATGACGCGGCTCCGTCATCTTCTTAAAAACATGTTCCCACTCATGCACCCGATGGTCACCAAACGTAATCAGCCCGATTTTTGGTTGTGACATACTGCCTCCGTTCAGAGAATTGACAATTGACAATTGAGAATTGTCAATTGTCAATTTCCTTACTTTTCCATCCGCCGTGGAAACGCTTGAATACTGCGTCCACCATCCGCGTAAATCGTTTGACCAACCAGATACGAGGCATCTGGACTGGCAAGGAAGAGGATGACTTTTGCAATTTCTTCGCAAGTGGCAATACGGCCGTATGGCAATCTATCCATCAACTGCTTCCGCTTTTCCTCATTGTTCACCACACGTTCCATCAACTCAGTCAACACCGGCCCCGGCGCACAGCAGTTGACTTGAATCCCTTTATCCACGAGCGAAAGCGCCATCGCCTTGGTCA
>JAAETJ010000327.1 GCA_024228495.1 bacterium
AATGGCGCGCCGGGGAGGATTCGAACCCCCGACCCCTAGATTCGTAGTCTAGTGCTCTATCCAGCTGAGCTACCGGCGCGTAAGATGATATAGATGCGAAACAATCGCATGAATGGGCAAAAATTTGCCCCTCTTGCGGATGTTTGCCAAAGGAGCTGGTTTGCGTTCTCAAGCGTATAACGTCTTGTCTAGATAAACGCAAGCGGTCAATTGTTCTTGCAACACCCTCGTCCTCACTTTTTCGCGTTCATAATGAAGGTTCACATAACCAAAAACAAACAGCTGATGATTAAAGATCATCACCCATGAGAGATGTGCTACAATTCCTGCCACGGTCTTTAATGAACCCGTAGCGAGATGAGCCGGTAATGTGATGCCCTCCAGGCGGGATGACGCTGTAGCGGGTCAATGGCCGCACAAAGGCATCATTTAAAGTCACCGATAGGATTCGTAAATCCCACGCCTTTCACCGGGGCGTTCATAGAGGACAGTAACCCTCCCACAATTGAGAAAGCGGACAACAAGACTGCGCATTCTGGTGAACAAGACCACCTATTCCGATCCAATCCGACCACCTAATCGGGAGCATCCCGACCACCTTGTAAAATAGGTTGTGGACGGGCGGAAATAGCGTCGCCGGGGAATCGAAACGAGACCTATTCTCTCGCCTTTTGAAAAGGAGGTGGGGGGATGGCCAACGAGAGGTTGCCCATGCGGAAAAACAGGGATGTGCTGCGGCTGGATTTTGACGGTCTGTCGCGGCGTAAGATTGCGCTGTCATTGCAGGTCGAGCGCACGACGGTCAGGGAGTATTTGATCCTGGCAAAGCTGGCCGGTCTGTGCTGGCCGTTGCCGGACGGTTTGAGCGATAAGAAACTGGAAAAGCATCTATTTCCGCCACTTGGTGACTTTGAGGCGCAAAAACAGCAGCTGCCGGACTGGAAAATCATCCATAAGGAGCGCGCCAAGCCCAATGTCACGCTGGCAAACGTGGCTATCAGAACAAACAGGCCCATAATGAGGCCTCTGAGCGGCGCAAAAAAGCCTCCAGCGTGGCCCGTAAAATCAGCTTTGCACATGTCGAGTTGATCGAAAAACTGCTGACCGGACAGCGATGGAGCCCGGATCAGATCAGCGGCTGGCTGGCACGCGGCAAGATTTTTGTTTCGCATGAATGGATTTATCGGCACATCTGGGCTGACAAGAAAACGGGGGGCAATTTGTGGATGCATCGCCATATTTCATTTGCGAGCTGAGCCACTTCTGGGTGTGTAGTAATTGCGGCAAATCCGGTACGAAATGTCATTTCATTGGCACTATAATGGCACTATGAGAGAGTTGTCGATCTTAACAATTTCTCTAACTCATTGAAATATATGGTACCGCTGATCTGAATTGAACAGATGACCTCCTGATCCACAATCAGGCGCTCTAACCAACTGAGCTACAGCGGCATACACAGGAAATATACGAGGATATTTTCCTGTGTCTGTTTAGCCTGAACTTTGGGGCAATACAAGAGCTAAAGCACACCTCTCATTCAATCTTGTTGTGAAATTTGTACCGCCCCCAAGCAAGGCTGGTATTGTGTCTAAATATCAGATATCAGGCGGTAATTCGGAACGAAAAAATGCATTTGTGGACGAACATGTCCCAGATAGGGTAATTTGAGTAAAGTACAGGTTCAATCAAGGAGGTTCGGCCGGAGCGAAAAGTTTAAATTACCCCAGTTTATAGATCATTTGCCAAGGAGTTGGCAGATGCGTAAAGGCGACTGGGTCGCGCGCCCCCAATCATGACATCAGCAACTCCCTTCATAAATAGCGATCATTGCGAACAGCTTTGGAGCGGTTCCATGCCCGTATGGCTGTGGGATGTGGAGTGCTCCCGCATTGCCTGGGCTAATCGGGCTTGCCTTGAATTTTGTGGTGCGCTGACGATGAACGAATTAATCCGCTTGAAATTCCAGCATGATGCGCCTTTTGCACGCCAGTTGGCACGGCTGTCCAAGCAGCAAATGGGCGTGGCTGGTGTGCGAGAGCTTTTGCGCTTTCCAACAAAGGGTGGGGAATTCATCCTTGATTGTCTTTGTTCCTCGCTGGAAATCGAGTCCGGGCGAGCGGGTGTCCTGGTGGAGCTTGTTGCTGACAAGGGGATGGTCAAATCGGCACTTGATGAGGCCCCAGCCGAGCCTTACAAGAACGGTCATCTGGAAAGCACCGAAAAAGAGTCTGGCTTGATGGTCGACCAGATTGTCCAGCACAATCCAAAAGCACAGTCAAAATATATGCCGGCAATCGATCTCGGGGAACAGGTTGCGTCAGCAGATACCCAAAAGCCAGAAAATGCAATGAACGGGCTTGAAATTGAGGCGGGACAAGTTGACGATGAAGATTTGCGCACTTTGCGTGAAATCGCCCTCATGATTAATGGACCGGGCGGTGGGGCAGCTTTAGGGGTGGCGCAAGCGAACGTGCCTTCTGGTTCCCCTGCGGGTGATGGGCGCCCCGTTGTCGCCACGCGCAAAACCGGTGCAATGCCAAATGCCGATAAGCCTTCGTCCCTGGTAGAAAAAGATCATTCGTCTACCAATCAGGCTGCAAGGGCTGAACGGCAAAGCGACCAACCTTCTCCAATTGTTGGAGGCGAGCGTAATTATTTTCTTGAAAGCTTGCCAGCGGCCCTGGCGATTGCAATGGGCGGGCGGTTGATACGGGCCAATAAGACGTTCTTGTATGCGTTCGGCTTTGGTTCTGAAAGTGAGTTGCGTAAGGCCGGGGGATTGGCTGCGCTGTTTCCGCGAAGTCAAAACGGTGTGCTGATCGAAGACGGCTCAACCTTGGACGCTGAACAAAGCAAGCGCCAAAAAAGCCATTCGGCGCGGATCGAAACGCTGGCCATTTCGCGTTCGGGTCGCCAGCGCCACATCCCTATTGCCTTTCGCAACGTATCGACGGGGCACGAACCTGTACAAATCTTGATCTTGCATGAAGATGCGCTTTGGCAAGATGAAAATTCGCTTGAAGCACCTGAATTGGCGAGACAAGAATATCTGAGGGATGATCCGCAAAATATTGGACAAGACAGTATTGATTTTCTGGCCACAGTATCTCACGAAGTGCGCACGCCGCTTAATTCGATTATCGGGTTTTCCGAATTGATGAAAGATGAGCGGTTCGGTACCGTCGATGTCAATCGGTTCAGGGGCTATGCCGCCGATATTCATGCCAGCGCCGTGCATGCCCTGAGCCTGATTAATGATCTGCTCGATATCACCAAGATTATGGCAGGCAAACCGGATCTGGAATTTGCGGATGTGGAAATTGACGGGGTCATAATTGACGCGTTGAACGGCATGCGCGTGCAAGCGCAGAAAAAGCAGATTATCTTGCAGTTTTCAATCGAAGACGGCTTGCCCGCTCTATATGCAGACAAGCGCAGTTTGAAACAAATTTTGCTCAACCTGATTTCCAATGCTGTTAAATTTACACAAGCTGGCGGTCAGGTGAGTGTATCAGCGCGCCCCAGCGCAAGTCATGGCGTCATCTTGAGTGTCACTGATACCGGCATCGGTATGCAGGCGGATGAGATCGGCACAGCGCTGGAGCCGTTTGCTCAAATCAAGACAGCTCAAAATAGTAATTTCGGGGATATGTCACAGACCGAAAAGGGCTCCGGTCTTGGACTGCCGCTAACCAAGGCGTTAGTCAAGGCACATCATGCCAGCTTCAATATTGTCAGCACACCAGGGCGCGGCACCACCATTGAAATTCACTTTCCCGCCGAACGATTGGCACGCTGATTGTTCGCGCGGTGAATATGCCGCATATCTGTTAAAGAGCCTACAATTCAGGCCCCTTGTGTGCCAAACGGTTCTAATTAGGTAAACAGTTTGTGAGATCACCCCGTTATTACCCATAAAACAGTTGCTTTTGCGGGGGGACAGCGATATTGCAGTTGCAAGTAACAGGCTTTTAAATGCAAGCTGCGGATGAGTATATTTTTTGGAGACGAGTTAAATGACGATACGTATTTTTCTGTCCATGCTTGTTGCGGGACTGTTCCTGAGCTTTGCTTCCGTCAGTGGTGTATCAGCATTAAATTCTGATGATTTTGTGACTGCCCCGTCGATTAAAAAACAACGCTATATAAAGAAACGCGTCAAACGCAAAACGGTCAAAAATCATAAAATTCGCAAGACCTCGAAGAAACGGACGTCTTTAAGGCTTGAAAAGACCTCTCGTCTTCGGGCTAAGAAGCGTGTGATCCGGTATAAGAGAAATGGCAAGAAAGTCACACGTGCTTCTTTGAGCTTGAATAGTATCAAGAATGCCCGCCACGCCAAACTGACCTCCAGGGGCCGTATGAGCGTTGCCAAGGATACCAGAAGAAAGACCGTTCGTAGTTTTGGTAGCCGTGTCAGTTATAAATATCGGCCCGGCACTGTAGTGTTGAGCAATTATACGCGTCGTTTGTACTATGTCGTGCGCCCTGGCAAAGTCATTACCTACCCCATCGCCACTCCGCGTCCCGATGAAGTCTGGTCAGGCAGCACCAAAATTACAAAAAAGAAGCTCAACCCTGATTGGTACCCAACACCAGCCATGCGCGAGAAGAATCCCGACCTCCCCGAAAAGGTCGCGGGTGGATCATCTGCAAACCCATTTGGCAAACGTGCCTTGTATCTGGGCAGCTCGCTCTACCGTATTCATGGTACCAACCGCCCCGGCTCAATCGGCAAATCGGCTTCTGGTGGCTGCTATCGGATGCGCAATGGTGATATCGCCAAGCTTTGGCGTATGGTCAGGTCAGGCACGCCAGTTGTCGTCCTGACCCGCAAAAAGATTTAATTCTCACCAATGATAAACTAGCGGCGCTGCCGGAAGACCCGTGATGTTTTACATTTAAGAAAGATCTCCCGGAGTACTTTTACCGCTCGAAGTACAACCAAAAAGATATTTCATGTCGAAGACGACAAATCATGTGAACATAAACTGATTACCCCACGTTTCCGCCAATTTCAGACTGTCATATGTTCTTGGAAGGGGAGCGCAGTGACACGTAGGCCAGCCGTTCGATCATATCGGCCATTTTCGAGCACCTGTTGAAGCGATATTCAAACTCTGCCAGATAGCGCGCAACACAGCGCAGATGAATGCGTTGCGGGCGGTTCTCACGCTTCTCGACGACGGCAATGAAAGGGGTTTTGTTTTCGCTGCCACGCCCGCTTTTTCCTTCTTTTTTGCCCCCTATATAAGCATTGTCCATCTCAATTTCGCCTTCAAGCATTTTGCCTCCATCACGTTCGCGCATAACCTCGCCCGGCTTGCTGCGAAGCGCCTTGGCGGTGTTCCATTTGACACCCGGTTTGCGTGATAGAGACAGGCTTAAAATTCCAAATTTTTCCTGTGTTATCATATAGATAAGAAGTAACTAATTTGACGAGAGAGTTTTTCGACCCCTGGAAAATTTTGCTGGCTTTGACAGAGGTTTGATGATGACATTCATTACATTGCAAAAGCTTGTGGTTTTCCAACCGGCAGAACTGTTTGCTATCCCATTTCGGGCATCTGAAGCCATCCGGCCAGCGCAGATTTTCAAGTTCAGTCCGACATTGATCCTCGGTGCTGAAACGGGCGTAAAAATCGATGAGGCTAAGTCCTTTTTGAAACTGAACAGTATTCCTTGCCATTAATTATCTTCTTGTTCCATATCGATAGAAAATAATTACGGCATGGATGCGGAAACGTCGGGGTAATCATGAAAATGAAAGGAAGGAGTTGTTGGGGGCCTGGCTATTTAATGCCGTTAAAGCACATATATTTTATTTCAAGAAATTCTTCACAGCCATATTTGGACCCTTCGCGGCCAAGTCCCGACATTTTGACGCCGCCAAAGGGGGCAACCTCGGTGGAAATCAGTCCGTCATTAATGCCTACCAGCCCCACTTCCAAGGCCTCGGCGACGCGCCAGATACGGCGCATGTTTTCCGAGTAAAAATAGGCCGCTAGTCCAAACGGCGTGTCATTGGCAAGCTCAATGGCCTGTTCTTCGGTGTCAAATTTGAATATTGGCGCAACGGGGCCAAAGGTCTCTTCGCGTGCCACTTTCATATCGAATGTTGCATCGGCGAGAACCGTTGGCTGGAAAAAGGTGCCGCCAAGCTCATGGGGCTTTCCACCAGTAATGACCCGCGCCCCTTTGGAGACAGCGTCCTCGATATGCTCCACGACTTTTGAAATCGCGTTGTCGTTGATCAACGGACCTTGCGTGACATTACCAGACAAAGCGGGACCAACGCTGAGCGCTTCAACACTTGTAGCTAGTTTTTTGATGAAAGCCTCATAGACGCCCGACTGCACCATCAAGCGGTTTGCACAGACACAAGTTTGACCGGCATTGCGATATTTGGAGACCATTGCCCCGGCAACGGCTTCATCGAGATCAGCATCGTCAAAGACTATAAAGGGAGCGTTGCCACCAAGTTCAAGCGACAGTTTCTTTATGGTTTTGGCACATTGTTCCATCAAGATTTGCCCGACCCTCGTGGAGCCGGTGAAAGATAGTTTGCGCACCGTCGGATTGCTGGTGAGTTCACCGCCGACTTCGCTGGTCTGGGTGGTCGGGAGGACATTGAAAATGCCGGGCGGAAATCCAGCCTCATCCGCTAATTGCGCCAGAGCAAGAGCGGATAGCGGCGTGTCGGGGGCGGGTTTGATGATGACCGGGCAACCAACCGCTAAAGCTGGTGCGCATTTACGGGTAATCATGGCGGTGGGGAAATTCCACGGCGTAATCGCCGCCACCACGCCGATTGGTTGTTTTATGACAATAATGCGTTTGTCGCTGCTTGGTGCGGGGATGGTGTCGCCATAGATCCGTTTGGCTTCTTCGGCGAACCATTCAACAAACGAGGCGCCATAGGCGACTTCGCCAAGGCTCTCGGCCATTGGTTTGCCTTGCTCAAGACTAAGGATCATTGAAAGGTCTTGTTGATTTGCCATGATGAGCTCGAACCAGCGCCGCAAAATATCTGATCGCTGCTTGGCGGTGAGGGCGCGCCATTCAGGCCATGCCTGATTCGCCGATTCAATGGCTTTGCGGGTTTGTACGGCTCCCATATCAGCCACGCAAATGATCTTGTTATTGTCAGCTGGATTAAGTACGGGGAAGGTCGCACCATTGTCTGCACCAAGCCATTGGCCGTTGATATATGCATCTTTTCGTAGCAATTTCTGGTTGGTAAGATTCATAACAATTTGCCTGTCTTTGTTGTTATTAAAATATAAAATACTCTAGCGAATTTGGACGCATACGTCAGCGTTAAAATACTATATCCTGAAATGAACGGGTCTGGCTGATTAAGAGAGGATGGTGATATGCATATGTGGGTTTCATTTGCGATCATCGCCGTTGCTGTCTTTTTATTCGTCAGTGAGTGGATTGAACTGGAGCTGGTGTCGCTCGGCGTGATCGCCGCGCTGTTACTTTTGTTTCAGATTGTTCCGTTGACCGGTGAGAGTGGTCAAAACCTGCTCTCTCCAGATATTTTGTTGTCCGGGTTTTCCAATACGGCGCTGCTGACTATTCTTGCCTTGCTGGTGATCGGGCAGGGGTTGCATCATTCTGGCGCCCTTGATGGGGTGACGCAAATATTGTCAACGGCAAGGCGTTCGCGTGCCACTTTACTGATTATGTTGTGCCTGATCGGGGCTGGCATCATGAGCGCATTTTTGAATAATACGCCGGTTGTCGTGATGTTTATCCCGATTATCGCGGCCCTCGCCAACCGCTATGGACCGGGCGCCGGGCGCATGCTCATTCCTTTGTCATTTATATCCATCCTTGGCGGCATGGTGACCTTGGTCGGGTCGTCGACCAATCTGCTGGTCGCTGGACTGGTGGAGAAAACTACCGGTATGCAGATGGGGTTTTTCGATCTGTCCATGCCTGGAATTTTGCTGGCGGTGATTGGTGGTTTTTATGTGTTGTTGGTCGTACCTCGTTTGTTAAATCATGATTTTAAAAAGGGCGGCACCAAGAAAAAATTTCGTAGTGGTGTCCAATTTCTCGCGCGTATTGAGGTGCAGGGTCAGCATAAGCTCATGGGTGAAATGAGTGTGGACGGAGCCTTTGCTAGTCTCAAGGGTGTGACTGTGCGCTTTATTAAACGCCACGGCATGGTCAAGATACCGCCCTTTAATAATATCACCTTGCGCGAGCATGATATTGTGCAATTTGCCGGAACTAGGGCACAGGTACAAGAGCTTGTCGATCTCAACCCCGATGGCGAACATATGTTGTTGGCAGAAGCGGCCATTGCGCCTGCCTCAAGGCTTGGGGGGCGCAATATTGTCGATGAGGAGTTCACCGAGCAAACCGGTTGCTACATTATTGGTATTCAAAAGCACAAGCGCATGAAGCTCGATGTGCGTAACAAGATAAGATTACGTCCCGGGGATGTGTTTTTAATTGCAGGCACAAAAGTCAACATCAAAAAGCTGCGGTTGGACCGTGACCTGATGGTGTTGGAGGGATCGGTCTCCACCATCCATGCGTTCACCAAAGCCAATCTGGCGCTTGGCATTTTTGCAGCTGTTGTGCTGGTAGCCGCGTTTGGACTGGTGCCGATCGTCATATCGGCGATTGCCGGCGCTCTATTGATGCTGTTGTCGGGATGCTTGAATATAGCGCAAGCAACACGCGCCATTGATCGGCGCATTGTCTTGCTGATTGCCGCCAGTATCGCCATGGCAGCGGTGCTTGAAGAAACCGGCGGGGCGGCCTTTATCGCCAATGGGCTGGTGGGGCAGTTGGCGGGATTTGGTCCAGAGATCACCTTGTCGGCACTATTTCTGCTGGTCGCGGTGCTGACGAACCTGTTGTCAAATTCAGCAACGGCACTTTTGTTTACACCAATTGCCATCAATATGGCTGCTTCCCTAAACGTGCCTGTTGTGCCGTTTATCCATGCTGTGATTTTCGCGGCCAATTGTTCGTTCGCTTCCCCTCTGGGCTATCAAACCAACCTGCTGGTCATGAGGCCAGGCAATTACCGGTTCGCAGATTTCATCCGCACCGGTGGGCCACTGGTGGTGGTGATCTGGATTTCGTTTTCGTTCATCGCGCCTTGGTATTACGGGCTTTAAAAGAACGTGCTGCTCAGATTGTCCGCATATATTTGGTACAGAGAACCGCTTCCTGGACAAGCTTAGCGCTGATCCGGGGTCCAGGGGTTTCACATTATTGGCATTGACTATTTACTGGTCGTTGCACCGGGTCCCGAGGCAATCCCGGGAAGCGAAACAGTAGTTTTGTTGAGTCAGGCGACGCGGTCGCGTGGCTCTTTGCCTGCAAAGAACGCGTCGAGATTATCGAGGGCGCGCGCACCCATGGCGTCTCTCGTTTCTCTTGTGGCGCTACCTATATGGGGCAGCATGAAGACATTGTCGAAGGGCGCAAATTTTGGATTGCCGCCAGGCTCCACTTGAAAACAATCAAGACCAGCTGCCGCGATATGCCCTGATTGGAGAGCCTCGATCAGATCATCTTCGATGACCAAAGCACCGCGAGCGGTATTGACCAGTATAGCACCCCTGGGCAGCAGAGCGAGCGTGCGGGCATTGATGATGCCGGTGGTCTCAGGTGTGTTGGGGCAATTGAGCGACAAGTATTGCGAGACTCCAAGCAGGCTTTCCAGTGTGTCGTGATAGGTGGCTCCTGCTTCGCGTTCCGGGGTCAATTTGCTTCGATTGAAATAATGTACATCCATATCAAACCCGCGACAAAATTTTGCCATGGATTGTCCAACGCGGCCCATGCCGATAATGCCAATGCGTTTGCCTGAGACTTGCGTCCCGACCATGAAGGAGGGGCTCCAGGAGGACCAGTTGCCGGTGCGCACCATGCGGTCCCCTTCAACAGCTCTGCGCGCTGCGCCAAGCATCAACAGCATGCCGATTTCAGCGGTGGCATCGGATAAAACATCTGGTGTGTTGGTGACGACGATGCCGCGTTCGCCAAGCGCCTTCAAGTCACAATGGTCCGTGCCAACGGAGTGATTGGCTATTATTTTGATGCGATCAGAAAGGGCAGCGGTGACCCGCCTATCTATGATTTCACTGTGAGATGGCAGGATCGCATCGACATTGCGTGACATCTCAATAAATTCATCCCCCGTAAAGGTGCGATCTTCGGGGTTATCAATCACCTCATAGTTTTGCGCGGCTCTCGTCATTGTATTGTCTGTCAGTTTGCGGGTGATCCAGACAACCGGTTTGGCAGTTGAGTTCATGTTAAGGCCTCGTTCCCGATTATTGGGTATTAATGAAAGGAGAAACTAGCGGTTTTTGCGGAGGCACTCATCCCAAAAATCATAGGCTGCCAGCAACAGCACGAAGACGGATATGACCCAGAACGGCAAGCCGCCCCAGAAACCGGCAAATCCTGTCGAGATGCTGTAGGCAAGGCCAAGTATGAAGGCGGCTAATGTGGCAAAGCCGATGAACCCGGTCGCCAATTTGATTGAATTTGTTTTCATTGCGTCCTTCCTTCCTTCTTTGATTATAGCCCCATACGAGGCTGATGTCTTCAGGGTTTCTTATTGTCTATGCCAGTTGTTTTTCCAGCCAGCTTGCGGTGCGTAGCAAGCGATCATCCTGTTCAGTGAAACCTACCAGTTGCACGCCCATAGGCAAATAGTTTTCGCTGCTTAGCATGGGTAGGGATAAACAGGGCAGTCCCGCCAGTGTCCAGATGGTTGAGCAAATGGGATCGCCAGAGCCCTCCTCAAGCAAGGGGGCTTCACCAAGCGCTGAAGGCGTGATGATTGCATCATAATCACAGAAAAACTCTGTGAAATAGTTATTTGCGGCGCTGACCATCTTGAGCGCTTCGCGATAGGTTTTTTCTGAAATTCTTTCAGCACTTTTTCGTTTGGGGGCTAAAGTCTCGTGAATATGTTCCGGGCTGGTTGTGGGGTCGTTGCCCAAGTTTTCCAGGAATTCATATTCGTGAATGATCTGATGTTCACGGATGACATCTGTGAATGAATTTGGTGCCGATATCCTCTCGACACGGTCTCCCAGCAGAGATAGGATTTCCTCCATCCCTTCTTGCATGGCGGGCGTTAGCTTGTTCTGATAGGGCAGATCAAACCAGGCAAAGATCGGCTCGACCGGCACTTTTGCGCGAGCGCCCTTAAGCATGTTTGGTTTGGCGCGGGCATATGTTGCAGGGTCGACCGGATCATGCCCCGCCAGCACATCGACCAGCAAGGCGATATCTTTAAGCGAGCGGCCCATCACGCCGACCTGATCCAGGGTCTGTGAGGTTTGCAAGCACCCGCGACGCGAAATGATTCCGCGTGTTGGCTTGAACCCGTAAGTACCGCAAAAGCTCGCAGGGCGAATGACTGAGCCATTGGTCTGGCTGCCGATGGCCAGGGGCACATGGTCTGTAGCGACGCTGGCAGCGGACCCGGCAGACGAACCGCCCGTTGTATGTTTGTCATTATAAGGGTTGCGCGTTGGTCCCCTCATGGCGAAGGCCAACTCGGTGGTGACGGTCTTGCCCAAAACAATGGCGCCAGCTTCATGCAGCTTGTCGACAACGGCGCTATCAGTATTGGGCCGACGGTCGCTATGGCATTTGGTGCCCCAGGCGGTGGGCATGTTGCTGGTGTCATAAATATCTTTGACCCCGACTGGAACGCCGTGCAGGGGCCCACATGGTGCTCCCTTTTGATGCATGACATCTGCAGCATCGGCGAGCGTGAGCGCCAGTTCAGAATCCAGAAAAGCCCAGGCCCCGATTTTATCATCGGTCTGCTTGATACGCTCAAGGCAATCTGTGACCAGCTCCCTTGAGGTGATATTTCCATTGCAAATTTTTTTTGCCGCTTTGCGCGCGGACAATTGTGAAAGCATCAAAGCCTCTTAGAAGTGAGATTTATTTGACGTAAGAGCCAAACAGATAATCAGGAAGCCATAGAGCGATGGCCGGGAATTGATACATCAGGAACATGCTGAAGATGACGATCCCCAGATAGGGCATGATTCCACGGAAAATATCCATGAGCTCAATCGCGCCTTTTAGCACCCCTTTCAGGTAATAGGCCGACATGGCCATGGGCGGCGTCAAGAACGAGGTTTGCAGATTGAGCGCCACCAGCATCGCAAAGAAATAAGGATTAATACCAAAATTATCGAGCATTGGCAGGAAGATGGGTACAAAGATTATAAGGATTTCAGACCATTCCAGTGGCCAGCCGAGCAGGAAGATAATGACTTGTGCCATAATCAGGAACTGCCAGGGTGTCAGATTGAAGGAGAGCACATATGCTTCGATGACGGTGTGCCCGCCCAGATAGGAGAACACGGACGCGAAGGTCCAGGAGCCAACAAATAACCAGCATACCATCGCCGTCGCCTTGGCCGTGAGAAAGACGGATTCTTTGAGTTTTTGCCAGGTCAGTGCACCATAAAGGGCTGCAAGCACCAGTCCTCCCAAAGCTCCCATTGCAGCGGCCTCGGCAGGGGTTGCAAGGCCGCCCAATATCGAGCCAAGCACCAGCAAGATCAGTGCGGTCAAAGGGACAAAAGAGGTCAGCAGCTGCCAGTAGACCTGGCGCCGCGAGATGGTGATATTATGGTCCGGCTTGGGAGCGATTGACGGATTAATCATGACGCGAATGATCACATAGGCAATATAACTACCAGCAAGTATCAGTCCGGGAAAAACGGCTGCCGCATACAAACGAAGCGGTGATAGCTCGGCAATGGCAGCATAAACAATCAGCATAATCGAAGGCGGGATCAAGATGCCTAGCGTTCCTCCGGCACAGATCACTCCAGAAGCAAAACTCTTGTCATAATTTGCCTTGGCCATGGCGGGATAGGCCAGCAGTCCCATCAAGGTGACAACGGCACCAACAATGCCGCTGGCGGTTGAAAAGACGGCGCAGGTCAAAAGCGCGGCGACGGCCATTGAGCCCGGCAAATTGCGTGCCGCGAGCTGCAAGCTCTCGAACAGGCGATTGACTATATTGGCGCGTTCCACCACATAGCCCATAAACAAAAATAGCGGGATGGCGACAAGGGTGTCGTTTTCCATTACCGAATAGGTATTTTGATTCAGCAGATAGAAAATCTTGTTACTGAAAACATCAGCCAATCCTTCTATGGAATCGAGATCAAGATAGGCGTAATAGCCAAATCCAACCCCCATCGCCAGCAATGTAAAGGCAACAGGAAAACCCAGCATCACCAAAAAGATGAACAGGCTCAGCATGAGAATGGCGACTTCAGGATTGGTCATTAGCGCGAAGGCTCCGTTTTATTTTTGTTGGTCGTTCCTTCGCTCGTCCCGGTTATCATGTTGGTAGCTGTGCTTGTTTCGGGTGATCGATGGTTGGTTGTTTTTCTATTGTTATTTTCCAGGTGTTTTCGCGTGCATAAGAGCATCTTCGGTTTCTCGAACATCTTCCAGACGCGGGAGCCAGGCGCCTGTTTTCATGGCCTTCCAGCAGCGCAACAGTTCTGCAAACCCTTGCAGGATCAGCAGTCCACCAGCGACTGGAATCAGTGTTTTGAAAAAGTAGATCTGGATGCGAGCGGGACTGTTCCAGCTGACTTCCTTGTAGCGCCAACTGTCGGAAGCAATCTCGGCACCATACCAGAACAGGGCCAGCATGCCAGGGAAAAAGAACAGCAGGTAAAGTAGAAAGTCGATACGTGCCTGCCATTTGACGGACCACAAGCGATAGAGGACATCAGCACGTACATGGGCGTCCTGGGCCAAGGCATAAGGGCCAGACATCAAGAAAAGTGCACCGTACATCTGCACCATCATGTCAAAGGCCCAGACGGTGGGCGCGTTCAAGACATAGCGCATGAAGACTTCGTAAGAGACCGAAAATGTCAGGATCAGAATGCACCATCCAAACGCGCGGCCGACCCAGATACTCAGACTTTCGATCGCATGAATTAAAGCAGTCAAGTCACTTCCCCCAAAGATTCTCGTAACGGAACCTTTCATAGAAATATAGGATATTGGTCTGCGTACAAAGCATCGGGCGCAGAGCCGCAAGGCCAGGGCGGGAGCTGATCAATTTGCTCCCGCCCTGGAATTTGCAAGTCGTCCTAAGGGCGATCTAGCCGAAATAATGCTTGTATGCCAGCTTGTAATCAGGCTGGTTGAGGTTCAGGTACCCCATGACCTCTTTGGCATATTTCTTTTGCGATTCAATTACTTTGGCAAAGAAAGGGTCTTCGCCGGCAAGGCGTTTTACCACAATATCCCAAGCGGCCAATTGGCCTTTCATGACACTATCTGGCGTGCGATGAACGTTGACGCCTTGACCTTTCAGTTTTTGCAGATCTTCTGAATAGCGTTTGGTGTTGTGCCAGTAGAAGTTGGAATTTTCAGCTTCTGATGCATAGCGTAGAATGTTCTGCAATTCACTTGGAAGCTTATCATACATCTTCTTGTTGAAGCTGACTTCAAAGAATTCCTGCGATTGATGGAAGCTGGCAAGATGGTAATCTTTCGAAACATCCTGCATGCCGAAGTCACGATCCGAGGTTGGATTGTTAAATTCAGCGGCATCAATCAGCCCGGATTTCATGGCAGGCTGAATTTCGCCACCAGGAAGCTGTACAACCGACATGCCCATTTCGAGCAGAACGTCTGCTGCAAGACCAACAGTACGATATTTCAGGCCCTTCAGCTGGGAAACATCTTTGATCTGCTCCTTAAACCAGCCGAACGGCTGTGCGGGCATGGGGCTGTTAAAGAAGCTCACCACGTTGAGACCAAGTTTGGCCATCAGTTCATCAAACAACTGTTGTCCGCCACCGTAATGGACCCAGCCAAGCACTTCCTGGCTCGACCAGCCAAAGCAGGGGCCAGTACCAAACAAGGAGGCTGATTTGGATTTGGAATACCAATAAGCTGGTACATAGTGGCAGGCATCAAGCACGCCGCGATGCACGGCATCTTGCATCTGAGAGGTTTTGACCACCGAGTTAACAGAGAGTAGATCAATTTTCAGATCTTTGCCCGCCATCGCATGGACGCGATCCACATAGGATTTGGCATTTTCAAGGAAAATACCACCGCCCCAGGCTGCTTGCAATTTGATGGTTTTGGTCTTGGCATGTGATACATGCGGCATGGCAACAGCGGCGGTCACACCTGCGACAGCTGCGGCACCACCCTTGAGGAACTTCCGACGTGTGGCGACTTTGTCGGTCTTAGTTGAATCATCAGTCATATTTGTCTCTCCATACGTTTTTTATTTTTGACTACCCATTCTTAAAGTATGAGGGGCATCTCACAATTGATGACCCTGTTTAGTATGCGGCACTTTGTCTACTTGATTTCTCCGCACACGCTGGAAAGCGTAGCAACTATCATCAGTCAAATCAACCGTTTTCAGTCCTTTGGGGTAAACATATGGCGGGGATCAACGGTTCTGAATATCTAGCTTGAATGTATTTATTCAATTTATATTTCAATAGCTTGATCTATCAGCTCAATCCAGTGCAGAACCGGAGTTTTTGTGCCGGTTTGCAAATGCAGTTGGCAGCCAATATTGGCGGTGGCAATGAGGTCAGGTTTCTCCCCCTCCAGGACGCTAATTTTACGTGTCAAAAGCCGTTTGGCCATTGCGGGTTGTAATATGGAATAGGTCCCAGCTGAGCCACAACACAGGTGATTTTCACTTGTTTTCAATAGCTCGAAACCGCTTTGTTTGAGAATAGTCGAGATCAGATCAGGTAGTGCTTGACCATGTTGCAATGTACACGGGTTGTGAAGGGTGACTTTTCGTTTTGTCGGGCACAGGTTGAGTTTGTCTAGCTGTTCATTGGCAAGTATCTCTGCGATGTCTTTCGCGAGATCTGAAACCCGCGCGGCTTTTTGCGCATAAGTTGGATCATCCTTTAGCAGGTGACCATATTCCTTGATCATGGTGCCGCAGCCAGAGGCGGAAATGACAATCGCTTCGGCACCGTTTTTAATGTCCGGCCACCAGGTATCAATATTGGTACGCATATTGTCGAGGCCCTCTTCGTGAGCGCCTAGATGATAGCTGACGGCACCGCAGCAGCCAGTTTTTGCTGGAGTGGTGAGTGAAATGCCGAGCTGGTCGAGCACGCGAGCGACCGCTGCATTGGTATTGGGCGTTGCGGAGGGTTGGGCGCAGCCTTCAAGTAATAACATGACCCGTTTGTGGGTGTTTGAGTGGGGGCGTTGCGGGGACGATATTTGCCGCGGTGGTATTTTACTTTTGAGAGCTGCAGGCATAAGGGGGCGCACGCTTTGGCCAACGCGCAGCAATGCGCCAAACAAGGTGGCATTGGGCAAAGTCTTGCGCAATCCCCAGCGGATCAGGCGCTGGCCCGGATGGCGCGGTAATTCCTCTTCCATGACACCGCGGGCCATGTCGATGAGGCGCCCATATTGTACGCCAGAAGGGCAGGTGGTTTCGCAGGAGCGGCAGGTCAGGCAGCGATCAAGATGGGTGCGCGTGGCGCTGGTGACATCGGTCCCTTCGAACAATTCCTTGATGAGATAAATGCGCCCGCGTGGTCCATCGCGTTCATCGTTCAATGTTTGATAGGTGGGACAAGTGGCGTTACAAAACCCGCAATGAACGCACGAGCGCAAAATGCTTTGTGCTTCATTGGCAAGCGGCGTCCCGGCAAATCTTGGGGCGAGTTGGGTTTTCATGCGCGTATCACCTTACATCCAGCCGTACAGGCTGCCGGGATTCAAAATATTATCGGGGTCAAAGGCCTGTTTGAGGCGCTTGTGTATTTTTTTGTGCGTGTTTGACAGGGCTGGGCGCAGTTCTTTTTGACGGTCGCCGCCTTTAAACATAGTGACGTGTCCGCTGGCTTTGATGGCCAGCTTTTCGAGATCTGCAAGCTCATGATCACCGCGGAGCCAGCGTTGCGCACCGCCCCAGTCAACCAGCATATCATTTGGGTCCAGCAGCGCGGGCGCTGTTGGTTTGATCGAGAAACGCCAAAGAGGCTCATCGCCAGAAAAAAATGTCAGCCTTTGTTCGCGTAAATCACTCCAAAAGCTGCTATCTGAAGCCAGCGTTTCACCGCCCCATAATTTGTGAGTAGCCTCCACCCCCTGGCTGGTGCCCGACAAGCGCATATATAGCACGCCCTCGCTCCAAGCGGCACCGCTCACCGCTTGTGCGGAATTGGTCAAAGCCGTTATTTTTTTTATGGCTTCATTTTGTGGCAGCTCGAATGTCAGGGTCATGCTTTGCTGGGTGCGGGGCAACAATTTCAAGCTCACTTCGGTGAGCACTCCAAGGCTTCCCAAGGCTCCGGCTTGTAGGCGCGTGACGTCATATCCGGCGACATTTTTTATTACTTCGCCGCCAAAGCGTAGATGCTGCGCGCGCCCGTTAATGAGCAGCACTCCAAGCGCCATATCGCGTATTGATCCTGTGTAGGGGCGCACCGGTCCGGACAGATTGCAGGCCAGCGTGCCGCCAATCGTGGCACCATCGCCCAGATGCGGCGGTTCGAACGGCAGCATTTGACCTTGTTCTTCAAGGACCGCTTCAATCTCATCAAGAGTTGTACCAGCGCGCACGGTTAGCACCAGTTCGGTTGGGTCATACGAGACGATACCTTGATGCGCCGCCATGTTGAGCGGTGTTCCTGTGACCTTTCTGGCGAGCATGCCCGCTTTGCTATTGCCGCCAATAATTTTCAAGGGCATTTTTTGTGACCGGGCGTCCATGACCTGGGCAAGCAGTTGCGCGCTGATATCAGTCATGAGCGTGAGCCTCATGACCGTGATCGTGGCCGAGTGCGCGATATTCCTGACATTGTTTGAGGGTCGGGATGCCTTTCCCAGGATTGAGGATGCCAGCTGGATCAAACGCATCTTTGATATTCATGAATTGTTTGATTTCCTCATCGCTAAACTGGGCGGGCATTTGGCGAATTTTTTCGATCCCCACGCCATGTTCGCCGGTGATGCAGCCACCGGCCTCAACGCATAGCTCAAGAATTTCGCCTCCGAGCTGTTCGGTGCGCTCCAGCTCGCCAGGGACACCCGCATCATATAAAATTAGCGGGTGTAGATTGCCGTCGCCCGCATGAAAGACATTGGCAACGCGCAGACCATGCCGTTGAGCAAGGCTGGAAATTTTTGATAATACTTGGGAAATCTTGGAACGTGGAATAGTGCCATCCATGCAGTAATAATCGGGGGACAGGCGACCAATGGCCGGAAACGCTGATTTGCGTCCCTTCCAAAACAGAGCGCGTTCAGTTTCATTTTGCGACACTTTGATGGTGGTGGCGTTTTGTTTTTTGAATATATTTTCGATGCGGGTGATATAGGCCTCGACTTCGTTGCTGGTACCGTCCAGTTCGCACAATAAAAGGGCATGGCTTTGCGTGGGATATCCGGCATGCGCGAAATTTTCGGTGGCCGTGATGGCCAGATGATCCATCATTTCCAGACCGGCCGGGATGATGCCACCGGCGATAATATCGCGCACTGCATCGCCTGCCTGTGAGACATTCTCAAAACCTGCCATGACGACCCGGGAATTCTCGGGGGTCGGCAATAGCTTGACAGTGATTTCAACAATGATGCCAAGCAGTCCTTCCGATCCGGTCATCAGGGCCAGCAGATCCAATCCCGGCGTGTCGAGGGCTTGCGAACCAATGGTCAAAAACTCGCCTTGTGCCGTGATCATTTTGACTTCGAGAATATTGTGAACGGTCAACCCGTATTTGAGGCAATGTACGCCCCCTGAATTTTCAGCAACATTACCGCCAATAGTGCAGGCAATCTGTGAAGAGGGGTCGGGGGCATAGTAAAGGCTGAGATCGCGTACAGCTTCCGAGATGGCAAGGTTGGTGACGCCGGGCTGCACGCGAGCGGTGCGCGCATCCGCGTCAATTTCAAGAATTTTGTTGAATTTTGCAAGGCCCAAAAGCACCCCTTGTGAATGCGGCATAGCACCAGCACACAGGCTGGTTCCTGCCCCGCGCGCCACGACAGGAACCTGTTTTTCATAGCAGATCGCAACGATTTTTTCGACCTGCTCAATGGTGTCGGGCAAAACCACCAGCAAGGGCATCTCGCAATAGGCAGAAAGGCCGTCACATTCATAGGGTTTTTGGGTTTCGCGGTCCGCGATGATGGCGTCTATTGGTAAAAGGGACGAAAATTCTCTCACCAGATCATTTCGGACGATCATATCATCTTCAGGCATAAAGACCTCATATAGCGGTTTCGCCAAACTGGTTTGATCCTATGGCAGTTCCGCTTCCTTGCCAATCCCTACTTGAACAGCATGTGCGGTAGCCAGGTGACGATTTGCGGGAACATCCAGAACAGCGCTAGCGCAAAAATCTGAATACCGATAAACGGCATCACACCGCGATAAATATCGATGGTGTGAATTTCGGGCGACGCAACACCGCGCAGATAAAATAGCGCAAAGCCAAAGGGTGGGGTGAGAAAACTGGTTTGCAGATTGACACCGATCATCACGCCAAGCCACAAGGGATCAAATCCCAAAGCAATCAGGATGGGGCCAACGATGGGCACCACCACGAAGATGATTTCAATGAAATCGAGGAAGAAGCCCAAAAAGAACATGACCACCATGACCAGCAGCATGGCGGCATTGGGACCACCTGGAAGATTGTGTAAAAACTCCTCCACTACTTCATCGCCGCCAAAGCCACGAAAAACGAGTGAAAACATTGATGCGCCAATAAGGATCAGGAATACCATGGAACTGATCTTGGTGGTAGATTGCGCAACCATTTGCAAAATGCGCAAATTGAATGCCCCGGCCTGCCAGGCCAACAGGCTGGCGCCAACGGCTCCAACGGCCGCTGATTCCGTTGGTGTCGCGACGCCCATCAAGATCGATCCCAAGACCAGCAGGATGAGGAACAAGGGAGGAAACAGAATTTTCAGGACATTCCATATGCCGATAATTACCTGATCGCTCGAAATCGCCATCGGCGGACAAGATTGCGGGTGTCGGAACGCTATGAAAATCTGCCAACCTATATACATGGTGACGAGCATTAGGCCGGGGATCAAAGCGCCGGCAAACAGATCAATGGCGGTGATCGGTTCGGGAACCAGCACGCCTTTCATTTGCGCGGCCTGTTCGTTTGCCCCTTGCAAAATATCGCCGAGTAAAACCAGCGCAATGGAAGGCGGGATGATTTGGCCAAGGGTGCCAGATGAGCAAATAAGACCGCAAGCAAGGCGCGGATCATAGCCCGCTCGCAGCATGACCGGCAGGCTCAATAGTCCCATGGTAACGACGGTTGCGCCAACAATGCCGGTTGAGGCGGCCAATAGCGTGCCGACCAGCAGCACCGAAATGCCCAGCCCGCCACGCAATTGCCCAAACATCCGGCCCATTGCTTCCAGCAGTTGCGCCGCCAGATTAGATTTTTCCAGCATCACCCCCATAAACACAAACAAGGGCACGGCAACCAGTGTTTCGGCCTTCATGATGCCAAGAATACGCAAGGGATAAACGAATAATATGCCAGAATTGAAAAGCTCCAGATAGTCTCCCAAAAAGGCGAACAGGACGGCCATGCCGCCAAGCGTGAGAGCAACGGGAAACCCGAATATCAGCACCGTGATAGTAGCCGCGAACATGATCAGGGCAAGGGTTTCTGATGTCATGAGGTGGTCCCCTCATCGCTTGCTTGATAAGGGGAGGGGCTTGGCTGTCCCGTGATCAGGGCAATGATACTGCGCAGCAGAAGTGCCAGGATCTGTAAGCCGAACAGAATGCAAAAAACCGCGATGACTGACTTCAACAGGAAAACGCCGGGCAGCCCCCCCGCTTCGGCTGATCGCTCCATATTATCGATTGAGCGGAGGATGAGTGGCCAGCTACGGGTGAAAATGAGATAAATCAGCGGCCCGGCAAGAAATATACTGCCCAAAATATCTACTATAGCCTTGTAGCGTGTACTGGCGGTGCGATAGATCAGGTCAATGCGCACATGACCATCATGCATCAAAGTATATCCTGCCCCCAGCATGAACACTGTGGCATGGATCCAGATATATAATTCCTGCATCCATACAAAACCGTACAAGAACGCATAGCGCAAGACAACGACTATGAACACATTGACGACCATCAAAATAGTCAGCCAGCCCATCAGGCGTCCGACCATCTCGTTGAGCCGGTCAATGAACCCGATAAATGCTCGCATTGCGTTCATGAAATTGCTTCCCCCCCCAGATACAAAGCTAGATATGATGAGGGAGGAATTTGACTAGTGCAAATTCCTCCCTCTATAGTGTGTTGCTCAACAAAGGCTAACAGAGTTTGCGAGACAATTATACCGACTTGAAATTAGCTGCGACGCGTGCTGCCAAAAACTCGGCTTCGGAATATTTCGACCAATCTAGCATAGTACGACGGAACTCGATGATGTGGTTGAACAATACCTTACCATCTTTGGAACGAGAAGCGACTTCGGGCAAAACTGTGGTGGCGCGCTCGCCAATGGCTTTCACGAGTTCATCACTATATTTTAGCAGCTTGACGCCATGATCATTGACCAGCTTTTGCAGTGCCGAATTATTGATGGCCTGGAATTTTGACAAGATGAACATGTTGGTTGCTGCGGCGCCGCGCAAGATGACCTGTTTGAGATCATCGTCAAGTTTTTCCCATTCCTTGAGGTCAAAAAATCCGTCAAGGATGGTGGCAGGTTCATGCCAGCCGGGATAATAGTAATTCTTGACGACCTTGTAGAGCCCCTTGCCCATGTCTGGTGCGGGACCGATCCATTCGGTGCCATCAATGGCGCCGGTGGTCAATGCGGGTAGCACTTCAGAGCCCGGCAGCAGCACCACATTGGTGCCAAAGCTTTTGAGGATTTCGCCACCAAGGCCCGGCATGCGGAATTTGAGCCCCTTGAGGTCAGCAACGGTGTTGATTTCTTTCTTGTACCAGCCGCCCATCTGATTGCCGGTGTTGCCGAGGGGCAAAAATTTGAGACCTAGCGGATTATAGGCATGTTTGTCGGCAGCTTCGATACCGCCACCATAATAGCACCAGGCATTTTGTTCTTGCGCGGTGAGGCCATATGGCATGGCAGCGACAAAAGAGATGGAACTTGATTTTCCGGCCCAGTAATAAGGAGCGCCAAAACCCATTTGGGCAGTTCCAGATTGCACGGCGTCAACGGCTTCAAACGGTTTAACGAGTTCACCCGCGTGATAAATCTTGATGCTCAGTCGTGCATCCGAAGCGCTTTTAACGAATTTGGCAAACTCGTTCAGTGCCTGGCCGAGTAATCCGGCTTTGCCGAATGCCGAAACGGCGATCCATTGCTTTTTTCCTTTGGACAGAGCTGGCGTTGAAAGCGTTGTGGCAGCGGCGGCACCGCCAACGGCACCAAAGGCGCTTTTTTTGATGAATTCGCGACGTTTCATAGATTTGTTCTCCTGGGTTATCAAAGCTGATTTAACATTCTGCGTGAAGTCTAACAACCTTGTTTTGACAAAAAATCAAGTCACGGTGTTGCTGGTGGATGATCATCCCCTTGTGATAGATGGCATCCGTTCGTGCATTGAGACCTATGACCATATTAAGGCGTCACCTGTTTAAGCTCGGGAGTTACAGAAATTCTGCTATCCCTCTGCTATCCCACTGCTATCCCATGGAGATGCAAAAAAAAAGCGGTCCGTTGACCACGAGAGAACAGTCCACATTGTTGATGTTGCAAGAGGGCCAAAGCAACAAGCATGTGGCCTGGGAACTGGAAATCGGTGTCCTGACAGTCGAACCCCACCGGCGCAATATCAAGAAAAAGTCAAGATCAGTTCCACCTCTGGCCTGACCCGTTATGCCATAGAGAATGGCCTTGCTAAAACAAAGGTATAGCCCCCCCATTTTGACGGGACGTTTGTTTTCTGGTCGCAGTTGGTCTATGCCCCTTGTATGAGCGAACAAATTTCATCCCACAGGCTTTATATCGATGCGCCGCTGGCGAGCGATCGGGCTTTTAATTGCGCCCCGACGCAGGCCCATTATCTATTAAGTGTTTTGCGTCTTGGTGAGGGGGCGCAGCTGCCCGTTTTTAATGGCCTTGAGGGGGAGTGGCTGGCCAGATTACGCATGGCTGGCAAGAAGAAGTGCGATCTCATCATCGTTAAGCAATTGCGCAAGCAACAAGCGGGACCTGCCATTCATTATCTGTTTGCGCCATTGAAAAAGGCGCGACTTGATTATATGGCGCAAAAGGCCACTGAACTGGGTGTAGAGACCCTGCGGCCGGTGCTAACAAGGCGCACCAATGTGGCGCGCATCAATGATGGCCGTTTGCGCGCAAATGTCATTGAAGCGGCTGAACAATGCGGTGTGTTACGTGTCCCGCAGATCTTTGAGCCTTGTAAGCTGGAGCAATTATTGGGGCAATGGGACGCAAATATACCGATTATTTTTTGCGATGAAGCAGCTCCCATAAAATCGCCGATTGAGGCGCTGTCACAATTGCCACCAAACGCCCCTTTAGGGGTGTTGATTGGTCCAGAAGGGGGCTTTGATGAACACGAACGCGCGCAATTAAGCGTTCTTTCTCATGTGCATGCAATATCGCTGGGACCACGGATTATGCGCGCCGATACGGCTGCCGTGGCGGCATTGGCGCTGGTCAATGCCGTATTATTTGATTGGCGATAAAGGTGTTGCTTGCAACATGGGTTCACTCGCGCCATAAGAAAGCTTTACATACCAGATGGTCTCTTTAGGGTCAGATATGAGGAAATTGCTATGGCGGATAGTGGGAAATCTCCGGTTGTTGAGCACCGCGATGAACTGGTGGCCTATCTTGCATCGGGGTGCAAGCCGTCGAGCGATTGGCGTATTGGCACCGAGCATGAAAAATTTGGCTTTCATACTGAAGATTGCTCACCATTGTTCTATGAGGGAGAACGCGGCATCAAGGCGTTGTTGACCGGCATGCAGGATCAGTGCGAATGGAAACTGGAATATGAGGGCGAAAATATTATTGGTCTTCACTGTCCGCAGCGCGGTTCGGTGACATTGGAGCCTGGGGGGCAGTTTGAACTCTCGGGAGCACCGCTTGATAATATTCATGACACCTGCTGTGAGGTGATGCGCCATCTTGATGATGTAAAAAAAGTCGCTGACCCGCTGGATATCAAGTTTCTGGGTATGGGTTTTTCTCCTAAATGGCAGCTCGACGAGATCCCTGTGATGCCCAAGGGGCGTTACAAGATCATGCGCGAATATATGCAAAAAGTCGGCAATCATGGCCTTGACATGATGTTTCGATCCTCGACTGTACAGGTCAATCTGGATTTCTCGTCTGAAGCCGACATGGTAAAAAAACTGTGTACATCGCTGGCGCTGCAACCCATCGCCACGGCTCTGTTCGCGAGTTCGCCCTTTACGAACGGCAAACCCAACGGTTTTTTGTCCTATCGCTCGGAGGTCTGGCGCGATACAGATGCGGACCGTACCGGTATGATCCCCTTTGCCTTTGAAGATGGCATGGGGTTTGAGAGATATACCGACTATGCGCTTGATACGCCAATGTATTTTGTCTGTCGGGGTGGTTCCTATCTAGACGCCTCCGGACAGAGTTTTCGCGATTTTTTGGCCGGTAAGCTGCCAGCCTTGCCTGGTGAAAAACCAACGCTTGCCGATTGGGAAGCCCATTTGACGACCCTCTTTCCCGAGGTACGAATCAAGCGCTATATGGAAATGCGCGGCGCCGATAGCGGTCGCTGGCGCGAATTATGTGCCCTGCCAGCTTTCTGGACCGGGCTTTTATATGATCAAGGCTCGCTGGATGCCGCCTATGATCTGATCAAGGACTGGAGTACGGACGAGCGCCAGAGCTTGCGTGACATGGTCCCCAAAACAGCTCTGCAGACGCAGTTTCGTAACGGCAGATTGCTGGATATTGCACGCGAATTCATTAATATTTCAAAGGCTGGTTTAAAAGCACGCGCACGCCACAATGATAGCGGTGTTGATGAACGCGTATTTCTTGATGCGGTAGAAGATGTGGTCGAGGAAGGGCGCACCCGCTCTGAACGTTTGCTGGAGCAATATGACAATGAATGGCAGGGTGATATTAACCAGCTGTTCAAAAACCATGCCTATTAATCAGGCTGGCCCGTAGAAACACCGTCTGATTTGGAGCGTGAGTTGATGTCTCGTGATTGTGCCAGATCCAGAGCAGCTTGTGATCATTTGGTTGGAGATATCTGGCATGTCGTCAAACCCTTTTTGAAGCACTCGCTATATTGGTTGGCCAGGAGCACGCGCTTTGAGGTTACAGGATGGGACGACAGGTAATCCCAATAACTATTTTCGTCGACTTTATTTTTTTTATTTTTGCCTGATTTGGCGATCTTGTGTTCCCCCGCTTTCTTTTTGCGCTCCTTTGTGAGCTGCGTGACATGATTTGTCATGCGGTTCATGATGTTCGAAAATGACACCGGATCAATCCTTGCCGCAAGCATTTTTTTAAAGGCAAATTCATCCGCTTGCGATTCATGATCTCGCGAGTAGGCCGTGCTGACAAGCAGGGATCCCAGCCCCACGCCCATATCTCCCAGAAAGTTTATATCGCCGACAACCAGCATAACCGAAACAGTGATAAAAGTGCTTTCAATAAGCGTTGTGAGACTATGGCGGCGCTCGACATGACCGATTTCGTGCAGTATGACGCTGTCCATCTCGTCCTGATTGGCGCATAGCTCAACAAATTTGTCAGTTAAAATGATGTCCCCCGACGGCAAGGCAAGCGCGTTTGGAATGCCATGCCAGTTGCGAAAATGCAGCTTGTATTTAATTGTTTTAGAATTACTTCCAAGGGGTACAAGGCTTGTTACAAAACGAGATCGGATCTGTTTTTTTCGTGCGTCAGCAAGCTTGCTTTTGCCAAGCAGGTATTTATCAAAAAATTTGAGTGTATTGAGGGCGATCAGCTCATTGGTTTTATGGGGCAGGGCGTGCGCGATTTTTTCACTTGTCCACGGTACGCCCCATTTGAAAAATCCAAACGTAAACAGGGCGGTGATAAAAACACCGGTCACCACCCACTTCATATTGGATTCTATGCGGTGAATAAAGCCGCTAACACTGCTGGATTTTTGTAGCCAGCGATCAATCGTATCATTGTTAGGGCTGGCAAATATCGATCCGTCTTCAAGGGTGACATTACGCTCGATATTGCCGAGGCGGTCACTGATTTTAAGGTCAGCGATCTTCCCTCGGTAGCAATGCCCCTCTTTGGTGTGCAGTTCATAGAGGCCGTCTTTTACGTTCAGTGAGGCATCTTGTTGTGCAGCGCTTCCCTCAGCGTGCCATTTTCCGTGGATCATGATCTTGACTTTACACTCGTATTTGTCTGGACGAATTGTGGCTGTTAGACTCCAATGCCAATGTCTACATTGAAGGCATCGCCGATCTGGTCTCCAAGGGAAGATTCTTGCGATTGTTTTTCAGTGACATATTGATCAAAGCCTACTTGTGTATTGACATGAGTTCCGGTCAGCATCAGGCGGGCCATTCTCACCTTTGCCCAGCAAAACACTAGGCCCGCTACAAAAACGGTTACAAGTCCGAGGCCAGCCGACAGTATGATGGCCATGGTGTTCCCTGGGCCATACGCAGCTTGAATAATGCCGAACAATATTCCAGCAGCGATCAGTGGCAGGACGATAGCAATAAGGTTGGTGAGCGAAACCCAAGCCAGGGACCGGGCTTTGAGGGTCGAAGCAAATGAAATTTTGCCATCAAGAGTTGTATTGTCATAGATATATCTTCTCTGCCTGCTGGTCACATATGACCCAGCCAGCACAAAGACCAAGATCAATCCCAGATAAAGTGCCGCAATTACTGGCATAAGCATTGGCAACATTGTCTTTATCATTTCTGGATTTTCCTTGGCGATTTTCGTCATGGAGCCGAGCGATCCAAGGTCCGTAAAAGCGCTCAGGATGAGGGCAGCGACCACTGAAAAAAGGATGAAGCCGATAAGTCCAAAGAGCACTCCCAAAATGGTATATTTAAAAAGAGGCCCGACCTTGAGGCCGGTTTGAAAAAGGCCTTGACCATATCGGGTACCGCTCAGCTGATAAGTTGTGTTTCTTTTTTTCAAATATGCAAAGGCCAAGATGGAATAGACAAGGGTTACAATACCCATGATCACGCCAAGAATGATGGCCGGTCCAGTCGGCGTGCCAGTCCCATTCATGGTTTTCATCGCGAAAACAGTTATCACGATGAGGAGAAAAAACAGGACATAAAGGCCAATGGGCATGATCAGATAGTTGAGATAGGCCCGGCCTAGTTTGCCGGCAAAGCCAAAGCGCACATTACTGAAGCTTGTCATGCGCAGACCAAAAATCATGCTACGCCAGATAATCCATGGCAACGCAAGCAGGAAAGCAACGAACAATATGAGGCCTAACCTGGGTGAAATCTGTTGCAGTATAGAATAAAGAACAAACAGTCCCATGGCAATCAGATAGCCGAAGAAAAGCTGTTTTCCCGTAGCATGATATTCAAAATTCCTGGCATCCAGCTTGCTGTTGGCATAGAAATAGCGATTGGTTCTCACCTTGGCCCAGGGGAAGTACAATCCTACTGTGACAATGGTCAGCAAGATGTTGACAATCCATATCCTGAAATACTCAAGGCTCTTGCCATCAAAACTTAGCGCCTGCATTGCTGTTCTCCTGATTTCCTCAATAGGGTTTTCGTAACATAAAGCTGTTTTATGAAAACATGCGATAAATGAGGCGGCCTATCAACAGATCTTTTGGCATCCGTTGACATGAAGCTTTTGTGAACCTAGCTTTGCGTGAAGAATTATTTTTCGCAGATGTGAGCTAAGGAACAACCAGATTGACTAACTCAAGTTTTGCAAGCAGCAGCCGCTATCATCTGGCCTGGCGCATTTATCTTCTGGCCCTGGTTTATTTCATATCGACCAGATGCCTTTTACTCTTTGTTGCCATGAAAGCTGGCACTGCGATCTCCTTCACACAGGCCCTGCATATCTATGGCGTCGGGTTTTTGTTTGATACCGTTTATTATTTGTATGTGCTTATCCCCATAAGCCTTTATTTCTGGCTGATCCCCGACAAACTTTGGGCAACAAGGCTCAATGAGCTGTTTTTGCATGTCATGGTATTTGTGACGATCTATGTCATGGGCTTTACGATGATTGGTGAGTACTTGTTTTGGGACGAGTTCAATGTGCGCTTCAATTTCATCTCGGTGGATTATCTGGTTTATCGGCGCGAGGTCAGCAACAATATACTGGAATCCTATCCGGTCTTTCCATTGCTGGCAGCGCTCGCCGTGATCACTTTTCTGGTTTATTATGCCACTATGCGCCGCGCTGTTAAAGCAGTGATTGAAGTGCGTGAACCTTTCAAACGGCGCACCATATTGGCGCTGGCCAATTTTGCCCTTGCGGGCTTGTTTGTTGTGACGATTGGTCAGCATTTGCGCAGCGGTGAGAGCAATGTACAGGTGCGTGAGCTGGCAAGTAACGGGCCGTATCAGCTGTTCGCGGCGTTTCGCAATAATGAGTTGAGCTATATGGAGTTTTACGCGGTGCTCGACGAGCTGGTGGCGGGGCAACTTCTGCGTCTTGAGGTAGGCGAACCAGCCGCTACATTCACCTCATCAGAAGGTTTTGATATTACCCGCACAATCGATAATCCGGGCGCTCCACGCTACAATAATGTCATGCTGGTAATGGTTGAAAGTTTTTCTGCAAAATTCATGGCGACGTTTGGCAACAAGAAGAATTTGACGCCGGTGCTCGATGGCCTTGCGGACAAGTCTTTATTCTTTAATCAAATGTATGCAACCGGTACCCGCACCACCCGCGGGCTGGAAGCCATGACCTTGTCGATCCCTCCGACTCCGGGTCGCTCGATTGTCAAACGTATTGGCAAGGAGCGCGATTTGTTTTCGCTGGGCAATGTGCTCGGCACCAAGGGCTATGATGTCCGCTTCTTATACGGTGGGCGCGGCTATTTCGATAATATGAACAGCTTCTTTGATGGCAATGGCTACAAGACCATTGATGAGCTCTCGGTGCCTGATGATGAAATCGGCTTTGAAAATGCCTGGGGTATGGCCGATGAATATCTGTTTGACCAGGCGCTCAAATCAGCCGACGAGGCGCAAAAAAGCGGCAAGCCGTTTTTCTTCCACGTCATGACCACCTCAAATCATCGTCCCTATACCTATCCAGATGGCCGCGTTGATATTCCGTCTGGAAGCCATAGGCACGGGGCGGTCAAATATTCGGATTGGGCGATTGGTGACTTTCTCAAAAAAGCTCGCACTAAACGGTGGTTCGACAAAACGCTATTTGTCATTGTCGCGGATCATACAGCTGGGGGTGCCGGCAAGCAGGATTTGCCGGTCTCGCGCTATCACATCCCCGCGATGATCTATGCGCCAAAACTGGTCGACCCAAAACGCATTGACACCATCGCCAGTCAGATTGACCTAGCCCCGAGCATTCTCGCTTTGCTCAATATGGATTATAAATCCTTTTTCTATGGCCGGAATATCTTTGATGTGCCCAAAGGAGAGGGGCGTGCACTGATCGCCAATTATCAATATCTGGGCTATTACAACAAAGAGGGTTTGTCAGTGCTGGGGCCTCGCAAATCAGCGCGAAAATTTACCTTCAAGCCAGATGGCAGCGTGGACAAAGTGGTTGAGAACGCTGCTGACCCGCATACACAAATTGCCAAGGCTTATTACGAAGGTGCCTATCTGGCCTTTGATAAAAAGCTCAACAAGTGGAAACCCTGACCCTCAATGGTTGCTAGCCTAAATTGTGCCGCATAGCACTTTGGGCATGGCAAGGTTTGTCAGGCGCGTGACGATGTGATCCGCCATCGCCTTGATGTGCGGAGATTTGATTTTTTTGCCATGTATCAGGGCAATCTTCGCTTGTGGGAGCGGCGGAAAACCTTCTTCTTCTGTCAAAATACGTAGATCGCCGGGACAAATAGCGCTTTGCGGCATGATGCCAACCGCTAGCCCTGCCTGAATAGCTACATTCATGCCTAGCGTGCTGGCGCTCATGTAAGCGGTACGGTAGGGGCGTCCGATGGCGTCCAGCGCATCTTCGGCAGCCTGGCGCCAGGTACAGCCGTCCGGTACAACAGCCAAAGGCAATACAGCCTCTTCATGAGCCAGGTGCCCCATGCTGGTCACCCAGTGCAAAGGTTCAATCCGAAACAGTTGCCCCTCCACATCGCCTTTGACGAAATCCTTGTTGACAATTGCCAGATCGAGCTTGTCATTCTTAATGCGGTGCCACAATCCGCTGGAGGTCTCGCAAACCACTTCCACCTCGACGCGCGGATGGGTTTGCGAAAAATGCGACAGGATTACCGGCAAAAATTGTTCGGCATAATCATCAGGGGCGCCAATGCGGATGCGCCCTTCGAGGTCAGGCTTGGTCAAGGCGGCCATGGCTTGCTCGTTCAAGGCAACGATGCGCCGGGCAAAGCCAAGCAGGTGCTCGCCCTCCGGCGTCAGTTGATTGGTCCGGCCGACACGCTGAAACAAGGTTTTGCCAACTGTGTCCTCCAGCCGTTTCATCTGCATAGAAATGGCCGATTGGCTCTTGTTGACCTTGGCAGCGGCGTTGGCATGGGAACCAGTTTCATCAATCGCGATGAAAGTCACGAGTTGATCTGTATCCAGGAGAAGCATGTATCACCTCATAGAATTGTTGAAATGTTATAGTTCAATAATTTTGAACTATAACATCAAAAACTTTCGTTAGACAAATATATAAAAAGGATTATATTCTAACTCATGCGCTGCAAATGAGTGCAGACGAAAATCAAACTCTAAATACAATACCCATCGTCATAGAGCCGTATAGGAAATATACGGTAGCGGCGTTGGCTGGTTTCAAAAGGCAAAGATCATGATATTCTTCAATAGCTCTACTCTCGGGCAATTCAACATTGGACAGTTCAACATCAGTGGCTTTAAAGCGACGATTAAATCGATCGCAGGCCGCAAAGCGCTGACGGGTTTGGCACGCAGAATTAAGGCTCATAAAGAAATGAGTAGACTGCACAATCTCGATGACCGCATGCTCAAGGATATTGGCATTGTGCGTTCAGACCTTGATTGGGCGATGGCGGAGGCAGGTCGTATGGATCCTTTGGCCGCGTTGCAAAACCGGCGTTGTGAGAGCGAGCATGCTGAACATTTGGCGACAGCAAAAGCTTATTGCGCAGCGGTCAACAAATAGAAATTTGTACAGATTTCACTCTGGAGAAATTTCTTATCTGTCGTTTCTCTGGGAATTCTGGAGGGTGTCTCATCAAATGAAGAGACACCCCTCCTTTTTTAGCGGGCATTCTTTTTTAAGGGATGCCCGTGTTAGAGTGCTCGTATATTTTGGAGAACGGATATAACAAAAATGAGCTCGCAGCATATTCTACTGGCCATTATGGTCACGGCGATCTGGGGCTTTAATTTTGTGGTTATTCATTGGGGCCTTGGCGACATGCCACCCCTTTTGCTATCGGCCATGCGGTTTCTGGTAGCGGCTATCCCGGCCGTATTTTTTGTCAAACGCCCAAATATCTCCTGGGGCATGTTGACTGCCATTACCTTTTTTCATGTCTCACAGTTTAATCTTCTGTTTTTTGGTATGTCTGCGGGCCTGTCCGCAGGCATCGCCTCGGTTGTGATCCAGTTACAGGCTTTTTTCACAGTACTTCTGGCGGCAATTTTACTGGGAGAAAAACCGCGTGGGCGTCAGATCGCCGGTATGGCGCTGGCCTTTGCGGGCATGATCATCATTGCTCTTTCAAAAAGCGGCAGTGGTACCCTGCTTGGATTGGGGCTGACGATTTTTGGTGGCCTGTCCTGGGCGATCACCAACATTTTCATGAAACGGGCAGGTTCTATCGATATGTTTGCCCTTCTGATCTGGGTTGCTGCCCTTGGCGCGCTGCCAATGTTTGGGGTGTCTATGTTGGTGGAGGGGCCAGATCAGGTCGTTACGGCTCTTGCCAATCTATCATGGAGTGGCGGCGCCTCAATAGCCTTTATGGCCTATGGCGCTACCATTTTCGGGTTCGGGGTATGGGGGCTCTTGCTGCACCATTATCAGGCCGTCAGAGTTGCGAGCTTTTCATTGCTGGTGCCTGTATTTGGCATGGCTTCGGCGGCCTTATTGCTGGCAGAGCGTTTTAGCACAGATAAAATGATCGCCGCGCTTTTGGTGTTGGCAGGGCTCTATCTGGTGGTGGTGCACAAATCGGCTGCACAGGTACACACCAAAAAACGCGTCTAAAAGGCTCTGTACTCCATCGCAGTTTGCCCATACCCCGCACGACTTGGATTTAGAGAGCTGATTTTCTCTTCGATTTCCACCCTGGCGAGCGTATTGAGAATATCCTTGATCGAGCTCATAGCCTGCTTTTTTTCGGGTCGCGGTTTTGGTGGGGGGCTTTTTGTCCGCACAAGTTCGGCAAGCTTGTAGGTGCCGCTCTGATATGACGCATGATCATTAAACGGCCCGATATCGGGGCAGCGATTGGCGAGTTGGCGCAGGGGTTCGTTGGAGCGTTTGGCCAGCGCTCCCATATAAAAGATGGCGATATAGGGCATCATGCGCCGCACGAGGGCAACATCAATGTGAGCACCCTCAGAGGCCACGAAGGCAACGGTGCGAATGATCGCTTCATTGCGCAAGAGCAGGCTCAAAATGCCGGTGCCATTGGCAAGGATACGTGAACATTCAAATAGATCATTGGCGTTTTGATCTCGCTGATACTGGCCTGATGCAAGTTGTGCCAGGATGGCCGCCAGACCTTGTGGGCTGGCCATGCGGCGCGTCAGGGCGTCTTCTAGCATGGGCACAACATATGCGAGCACCACTTCGACCCGATCTTGTGATAATTTGAACTGTGCTCCGAACAAGGGGATGCTTTGCCCTTGCCGGGCCTTTGAAATGAGGTCGAGAATGTCCATTGCTACGCCGCGCTTTCGATTTATGGGGTCTGCCAATCTGATAAGTGAAACGTCTGCGGACAATGTGCGCCCCCCGAAGTGGGGCCTTTTTACGCAACCGATCAGCAGATACAGGTGTGCTGACAACCAGGGTTCTTAATGATGGAACAGCTGAACTATGGAATTATTGTGCAGCTGATCGTATATAGAATTGGTAACTGGTTCATTCTGGCGTCGAAATGTGGCGGAATCCGGTGTTGCGAAGAATGCGGAACAAGAACAGAGCCAAGGCTATAAATTAAAAAAAGAGTGTTGCAAAAAGGATAGCCTGTTATGGCGATTATAAAAGCCCCGTTTCAACTCCCAAACGCAACATCTGTTTACTGATGGAATATGGTTTTGGTTCGCCGGTTTTTCGGGCCGGGTCAAGGGCGGCAAGATCACCAATTATCGCTCACGGTAGAGCTGACGTTTGAACTTGATGCCTAACAGGCGCTCATTCAGATATCAATAAAGAAAATAAAGGGTCGTGGGCAAAATCTATTCACGACCTTTTTGTTAGCGGTACATACCCGCGTGAGACCAGAGCAGTTTCAGCTTGAAAAACCTTACCCATAAAAGCTGACGGGGGTTGCAAGAAAGAGCGGTTACTGGCAAGAATATGCTTGATGGTATTTGCTTGATCAATCGGGCATTTTTAGCGTGGTTGAGACCGCTCCTACGTTTTTGATCATTTTGCGGGTTGCTATTTGTTGTAAAGGTTTTGTTTGTATGCGCCAGGCTTGTCGTTTTCTAGAATGTGCTTTTAATGGTTCGTTTATTTTCAAGAGCTGGCAACTAATCATTCCTGTCGTGGCCATTATGTTTCTGGTTGTTTCTGGTTTTTCATATGCCCCAAAAGCTCTGGCGGCGAAAGCCAACCAGATCCGCATTGGTGGCGACTATAATTATTTAAGAGTGCCCGCAGGATCTGGCTATCGCTGGTGTGAAGAGAGTTGCCGTAATGACGCCAGATGTAAATCCTGGACCTTTCTCAAGCCAAGTCGACAGTGCCGCCTGAAACGCTTCGTCGCGCCCGCTCGTCCCAGCAAATGTTGTATCTCAGGGGTGAAGAAGGTTTCTCGAAAGAAAAACCGCCGGGAAATTTGTGCTGATTTTGCCAGCCGGGCCGTCGATCAGCACGATGAAAACCTGGCGCGCAAATGCGGTTATCGTGGTGAAAAATGGAGCGAGCGCTATAAAAAGCATTTTCGCGGTTGCCTGTCTTTGAGCGCCAAACAGCGCAATACCCTCACGGTTGATCGCAAGAACGCCTTGCAGCGCTGTGAGAAAAACCGGCACCGTACCAATCGTGAATGTCAGCGGTTTGCACAAACAACAGAAGATATCGTCAATTCGGCAGGGCGCAATAATTGTCAATTGACGCCCGCCAAATGGCTTGGCGATTTTAATACGGCCTTTAGCTGGTGTCGCCGCAGCAAGGATGATGCCAATGAGGGCGTTTTAAGCCACGCGCGTGCCGCTTTGTCTTCTTGCCTGCGGCGAGGAGGCGGACCCTTTGTGAAGCGCTGCGACAATTATGCGCAAAGGGCTGTGAAACAATATGGTAAGGCACGCAGCAATGAATGTGGTTTTTCTGGCAGCCGTTGGCATGATGATTATCGCGCTCATTATCAATGGTGTTTAAAGGTTGATCCTTGGGATATCCGCAATGAAACGCAGGTGCGCGCCGATACGCTCGAGAGATGCGTTGCGCAAGGCGGTAGCGGTGAAGAAGGTAAAGTTGCTTGCGATCACTATGCGCGTCTGGCAAGTGAGCAAACGCGCTCCAATCGCAAACAGAATTGTGGTCTCAAGGGGCGGCGCTGGCTGGCTAATTATGATCGCCATGTTTCCTGGTGCGCTAAAACGTCAAAAATCAATCGTGATGACGAACTGAAGTATCGCGAAGCCGAACTTTCGAAATGTTTCGAGCGTGGCGGCGACGCTTTCATTGAAGCCTGCGATGTCTATGCGGTGCGCTCGCTTCGCCAATTCGAAAAGAACGTTGCGCGGAGCTGCAATTATCGCGGCAAATACTGGCATGATAGCTATATTGGTCACTATAAATGGTGTGCCAAGGCATCGACGGGACGCCGATCTCGCAAGATGCTGGAGCGCAAGGCGCTGCTTTCGACCTGTAAATTCGGTTTTAAACTGCCGTTTGGCCGCAAGCGCTAGACCGACAAAAGAGGGGGTGTATTTCCCGGAAATACCACACTATTTGGTGAGGACGGTATTTTTTTGCCTATGTAGCGGCTTTTTTGAAGGTTTAGACGCTCCAGGGATCAAAAAAATGCCGTATCCCGTTTTACTTTTGCCAAACTGCTGACATACTATTGTTAAAAACTGCTATTGGTCGGGTTCGCTTTGTACCCGATACTAGGAAGAATGCGCCAATTATTCAAAGGCGTTTCAATGAGGAGCTCTGCATGCAGCCGTTTAGAACAACCTTCCAATTTTTCAAGGGAGCGCTCATTGTCTTCTTTGCTTTGATAGCTATTTTGTTTGCGCCGACCGGTAATGCCATAGCTGAAGAAGTAGATAGCCTGAGAATTGGCGGTGACTACCAGTTTTTGACTTTGCGGGTTGGAGATGACTTCAGAGTTTGCCGACGCGCTTGTAAAGATGATGCGAGCTGCAAGGCCTGGACCTTCATCAAGGAACGCACGAAAAAGAAAGAGGGGATCAGTTTCAATCTTGGTCCTGATCTCAATATTGGTTTTGGTGGTAAAAGAGAAGTTATTCCTCCCCAATGCCGTCTCAAGCATAGTGTTGGTCCAAAGCACACCAATGAATGTTGCACATCCGGCGTCAAGCAGGTCGTCCAACGCACGCGCCCCAACAAGGCAGAGCGCTGTGCCAATTACGCAGAATCGGCTCTTGAACAACAAGATAAAAACCTGACCCAGCGCTGTCACTTTCGCGGGACCCGGTGGCAGGCCAGTTATCGCAATCATTATCGCTGGTGCATGGATAGCTCACGACGGTCTTCGGTGCGCGAAACAGAAGTGCGCGATGATAAACTTCGAGATTGCCGTGATAATCGCCGCGTGCGCCGCGATCGCCAGTGTGATCGCTATGCCAGCACCGCAATGGATGTCATTGCGCAGGCTGACACCCATAATTGTCGTTCGTCCAACCGCGAATGGGACAAAGAGCATGAGCGGGTTTATCAGTGGTGCCTTGACAATGGCAGAGCCAAACGCCGTGATGTTCTGGAGCGGGCACAATCGAAACTTGCCTCATGTATCCGGCGCGGTGGCGGTGCCCGTTCAGAGCGCTGTGAAAACTATGCGGAAGATGCGCTAGAGCAGGTTAATCGAGCCAAGAAGAATGATTGCCGGGCTCGCGGCACGACTTGGGCTGGGGATTTCAAGACACATTATAAAGAATGTCGTAATCTAAACGGTCGTCAGATGCGCGCCAAAACGCAATTGCGCAAGAGTTTCATAAACCGTTGTATCCGCCGCGGTTCACAGCCAAGGATCATGGAAACCGGATCGGTAGAAGTGCGTCAGAGAAATGCCCGTCAATGGCATAGCGTACGGTTCTCGAAAAGATATCGAGATCCCGTTGTGATCATGGGACCTGTCTCCTTTAACGAAAATGAACCGGCACATGCCCGTGTACGCAGTGTTTCATCGCGTGGCTTTGAATTCCGTATTGAGGAATTTGGCAAAGACGGCACTCATGCCCGCGAAAGCCTTTCTTATATGGTGATCGAGAAAGGCATTCACGATTTTGGCGGCACCATCATTGAGGCCGGCACCATTTCTACGAGCGCAGATATGGTCGATCGCGACTGGTCACCGGTCCGCCTGTTCAGCAGATGGAGTAAGGCTCCCATTGTGCTTGCCCAGACCCAGACCTTCAAGAGCAGTGATCCTGTGAATGCCCGGATCAAAAATGTCACCAGTCGGCAGTTTGAAGTCACGCTGAGTGAGAAGGAAAGTGATCGCCGCGGACATGCACGAGAAGTTGTGGGCTATGTGGCGATATCGCAAGGTCGTCACCGTCTTGATGGCGGTCAAGCGAATGACGTTGGCGTATGGAGTGGACGCGTCTCGCGTGCGAATAACAAATGGCGCAAGATTGACTTCCCCAATCGTTTTGGTAGCAACCCTGCCGTGTTTGCAAGGGCTCAGTCTTCAAATGGGGCTGACACATTTGATGTGCGCTACCAGAGATTGACGTCGCGCCGTGTCGAGTTGCGTTTGCAAGAAGAGCAAAGCAAGGATCGTGAAACCAACCATACCAATGAAGTACTTGGTGTGATAGCCATGCCGTTTGGCAGCTATTGGGCCACCTCATCGCGCTCCATAGATGACCAAATTGCCAAAGAACGGCGTCCTGTTCCCGCCCCGCGCCCGGTTGATTCCTCATCTGGCGGCGGTGCCAACCTGGTAGATTGCCGTGATTATTCGAGGCTGGCTGTGGCACAGTTCGATCGCGCAAGACGTAACTCGTGTGGTTTCATTGGCACTAACTGGCATGGTGAGGCCAATCGGCATCGTCGCTGGTGCCGTCGCAATGGATTGCGGGCTGCTGATCGCTTTATTGTCAAGCACAGAAACCAGTTACGCAATTGCCTCGCTAGGGCTGATAATCAGCCCGTCCAGGAGAGTGAATGGATATCGATTGGATGCGCCAGAGTTGCCTTCAAGAAGGATAGAGAAAGTTTCAGGCTTGATCGTAACAAGGGGCGGTTTAGCGCTCTGATGCTGAAGGGTGGAAAGGCCAGGTTGTCGATCTATGAGGTTAAAGTAAACTACGCCAATCGTACTTCGCAGGTTCTGTCCTATCGAGGGAAATTGGGACGTGGCGATTCAACTGGGCCTCTTGATCTCAAAGGGAATAAGAGCTTTATTTCCAAGATTGTCGTGACTGCCAAGGCGAAGCTGTCATTCCCACCCAAGCAAGGTCGTTTGTGTGTGCTAGGCAAGCGCTAGACACAAGCTATTGTCTACATTACCCCAATGGATAATCCTCCAGTCTCTGCCTGGTCGTGAATTTTATTTTCGGTTTTTTTGTTTTCAGGAAATAGGTGACCAGGCAGGAGATGATGTGGACAAAGACATTTTCTGATGAGCTATGTCTTGAGTGCTCCATTCCCATATCCTGCTCGAACACGCCAAAGGCTGTCTCTACGATAAATTGCATTCACATCAATAGCTTGTTACAAAGTTGCAGGAGGTAGTAGTTTAGATTCTCACGGATGGCGACCAGAATATGCAGACCTTTTTCCCGGAGTTCATCAAATAGTTTCTTTAAAATATCGCCTTTGTCATTCGTGCTCCATGACCTTAACGGGACTTTTTCTTCTTTCGTTTGGAATGGCCGATTGTCTTGATAAAGCTGGCCAGTAGAAAGAGGGGTGCGGCTCCCGCCACCAGCAACGGCAGTTCATTTGATGACCAGGTCCTCGATTGTCCATAAGACATGAGATAAAATCCGGCCACAGAGATGATCGTGATCCATCCCCCAAGTCTCATATAGATCCAGCTGATGAGCAGACCGGCCAACACTCCAAAAGGAAAAAACAGCGCCAGCAGCTGTTCGTTGGCTGTTGGTTCGTGCGATATGATCTTGTCACTCGCCAGCATGAGACCCAAGGCGCCAAAGGCGATGAGAGTATAGAGGCGGGCTATTTTTGCGATCAGTTTCGAGACCATCTTTGACATTCCCTCAAGCGACAAAGACCGGGCCCCGTGCGACTATCTAATCACCGGACTATCGATACATATGCCCACGACGCGCAATGTAATAATATCACTTTCATGCTCAGACCGGGCTCGAAGATATATATATCGGCCCTTTATAAGTTTGCCTGGTGTGGCCGTGACCCATTTGTTACGCCTGCTTACGCTTGTTTTTTTGGGGACCCCTTGATATTGAAATCGCACAGAGCGACTGTATCCCTTGTCGGCAATCGTAAATTTGGTCAAGACATTGTCACCAAAACAAGCCTGAATTTTGACACCAGGCCCCCAGTTCCGACTTTTTGCAAAGAGTTTTATATGCCCTCGTTGACGGCCTTTGCTGTTATTTGCCTCTATCATTGCGCCCATGGTTTTTGTGTAGCTTTTGGCAGGTGCTGGTGTGGTGTCCGGGATGTAATCGCTCTCAGCATAAGACCGGGCTTCCCACTGACTATCGAAATCATAGGATTCAGTGTCTTCGGTTTTGTCTTTCGTATCTTTCGTATCTCGCGTATCTCGCGTATCTCGCGTATCTCGCGTATCTCGCGTATCTCGCGTATCTCGCGTATCTCGCGTATCTCGCGTATCTCGCGTATCTCGCGTATCTCGCGTATTCGGGGTGGGGCGGGCAACCGCGGGGCGCATCTGGCGCTCAGATTGTCT
>JAAETJ010000328.1 GCA_024228495.1 bacterium
TTAATTGCTTAGTGACTTTATGGCTGGGCATAAAAAACGGCAGCGGCATGCGTGCCGAATGTGACTCTTTTACTTTCACCGAGCTGCTAAGGCGGGTGTCAAAGAGCGGCAGGCCTTTTTCTTCCAGCTCGCCTATAAGTGTTGAAGGCAGCTTTGCCTGGGGGTTGTACTGGTTAATGATTACGCCGGCAAAGTCCAGTTCCTGATTGTGGTCGTCTTTTATCTCCATCACATTGTCCAACAATCGTTCGATAGCCTGGGCTGAGAAATGGTCACAGTCGAAAGGAACCAGGAAAGCATCTGCTGCAATCAGGGCCGCTTTGGAATAAAAATTAAAGTTGGGGGGCGTATCAATATAAATGCGGTCAAAGTCCTTACTTAACGCATCGAGGGTTTCGCGCAACTTGAACATTTTATACCGTGATTCCAGCTCGCGTTCTATGGTTGCCAGAGCCGGGTCGGCGGGCAAAACAAATAAATTGTCAAACGCTGTTGGCTGCACAAATGCGGTAGCGGGTTGAGGCTTGCTGAACCAGCCGACGATTTGCTTGAACATATCCGCCACGGTTAAGGTGTCGTCGGTAATATCCACGCCTGCATAATGCGTTGAGTTTCCCTGCGCATCCAGGTCAACTAGCAATGTTTTAAGACCTCGACGGGCGCTTTCCGCGGCCAGATTCGTGCTGATGGTAGACTTCCCAACCCCGCCTTTTTGATTAAACACAACCCGTTTCATGTTGCCTTTTCCTTTTGCCGCTCGCCGTAGGTGTTTGATTATTTTGTAATCAACATCAGCATAAGATATCCAGATCGAAAAGCAACGATATAA
>JAAETJ010000329.1 GCA_024228495.1 bacterium
CATTCCATCACGATGACAGGCCTGTCTGACCTTCCGATATAGCTCCACGGTTTTCATATCCCCACCCTTGTTCCGACCGCTTCCGAATCAAAACAAAGACGTTATCAGGTGGCGCAGTTTTACTCCGCCGCGACGAGAGAATCCCGCCGCTACCGTGGTGCAGTATTGCTCCGGCTTTTACACCCTTTTTTAGGGGTATAAACATCACCCAAAAATCTAATGTTGTGCACGGCACCAGTGCGTGCTTGCTCCCCCCATATTTTTTTGATACATGTACGGCCTGCCTCGCAGCTTGTCGTTTTTCCGGCGAGCTTGCCAATTAGTGTGCGGCCGTGGCGGAACTGGTAGACGCGCAGCGTTGAGGTCGCTGTGAGCTTTTGCTCGTGGAAGTTCGAGTCTTCTCGGCCGCACCAATCTCTGTTGTAAGTCGTTGAAATATGTACAAAAAATATAAAACGAAAACAGCAGGCCACCTTTCAGACCCCCTAATATTTCGATAAAATGCATGGCACGGTCGAGGTGTGGGCAAGGCACCTAATTTGGTTGTGTAGCTAAAAGTAAGCAACTATGGGTAGGTATGTTTATCTTGTAAATTTCTCGAAACAGGCTTAGATTCGGAATTGCCCATTGGGTTCGGTTTGCATGCTGAACTTGGGGCATCGCGATGCTCCTTTCAAAAGGAGAAACCAATAGCCAGACAGGCGGTAATAGCCGATTGTTTTCAGATAGTGCGCCGCTTTTCCCTCATTCTCAACGACCATGCCTCTTGCTTGAAGAAGGGCAAGTTGCTTGGGTTTGGTGAGGTAAGGTTTGTTATAATTTTTTGTCATTATCAATAAAAAACTGACCCGTACATCCCATGTTGCCGAAGCTTCAAAGGTGCAGAGGGGCCAGCCGTATTGAGCACAATATAACCCAAAATGGCTAAAATGTCAATGTTTTGCATCCTCATGGGATAATGTAACCTTCCCGTTGCGCATGTCTGAAATCAGAAGCCTGTAGTCAGGTGCATAGCAGACATGCCTCCTTATCGCCGGAAAGTACGTTACATTCAATTCTCAAGTTTCCCACTGACTTCCTCCCCACCTTCGTATTATGTATCCAAGGCAAAGGAGAAAGCCACGATCACACTCAGACAAATTTGCGATGAACTAAAGCTCGACCAAGATGGGTTGCGGTTCAGATCGGGATAAACTGACATTGCAACTGGATCACCTCGTGGGGTTTGGTTATTAATCTCCAAGAAATCCGGTCTCAATTGATGCTTGCAATACAGTAAAAATTCATCACAATAACAATATCCCCGATGATAAATAAGCCCTGTGATGGTGCGGGTAATATAATGCTCAACCGTCTGGGAGGATCGCGCTAATGTGTGAGCATCAATCCGGTTTGGAGTAAGCCTGTGGGCGAGTTTACAGACGCATTTTCTATCGCCTTCAAATTACTGGGGTCGTTTGATGCTGAGCTCTATTCCATCGCACTTCTTTCTCTCAAAGTTTCACTGATTGCCTGTACCATTGCCTGCCTTTTAGGGTTTATGATGGGCGCAGGACTGACAGTTGCTCGCTCACCGAAGCCGACGGTATTATCGAACTTGACGAGAAAGTCACGAGCGTTGAACCCGGGGACCTCGTCAATTTCATCCCCTTCTCTAGCTTTGGACTTTGAAGACCAACCCAATATTTTTCACTGGAGCTTGTTGGACAGTCGCTCAGATATTATCCGCCACCACGGTGAAAAGCCTGTTTGAATTTTGTCATGAAGGCACTGCGTTCTTCTTCGCTGTGATGGCCAAACTCAATCACCAGTTTCCAGCGCTCAAGAGCAAGCAATTGGCTGAGCTGGCGGGCCGGAAGTGGCGAGAGCTTCAAGTCGATTTTCTTACCCTCTTCCCCGGCAATAATGTGATCGCCATTGATCTTCCAAGGCATACCACGCAACGCGACCTCCAGGCAGCGAAAAAATTCGGGCCGGGTCGTCGTCATATCCATCTCAATGAGCTCTGGTGTCATAACGCACTTTCCAGGAAAGGTTATCCGCCAGCGATCGGGGGCCATACCGATAGCGTATCGCCTTTTTCAAGCGTTTGATTATCGCGCTCCTCTGGATGAATGAAAACGCCATTAACAAGGACAAGGTGGCAATGCTCCAAAGGCACATTCAGGTCATTGAGCACCATGTTGATGGTGTTGTCTTCCGGGCAATCATACGGCGCCTCCCCCCTGATGGAAGGGCCGGGCATGAATTCTCGCAGATGCGCAAACAGTTTTATATTGATCTCGTGCATGGTTTTGGCAGCCTGTTCCTGTTGTATTGCCCAACTGTGATTGTCAGAAATTACTATCCCTGTGTCAATCTGTATGGCTCTGTCTGCGTTAGGTGTGGGATTTGACCACAATCTGGCGTTATCCTCGTCCCTCACCGAGGAGGATAGGCCATGGAACACCGGAAATTCAAGAAGCGCGTGAACGAACTCATTGATGAACTGACAGCGGCGCAGGCGCAAAAACTGATCGAAGCGCTGCGCGAACGGGGCGATGGGGACGAGGTCCAGAACGTCAACGCTTATGTGAGCCGTTTCAAGGCGTGGCTGAAACCGTTCAACGGTGTGGCGACGAAATATCTGCCAAGTGATCTCGGCTGGCGGCGCATGCTCGAAAAATCAGGCGTTTCGCTGACGCCGAACAGCTGCCTAGACGCCGTGATCGGATGAACCCCACACTTAACGCAGACAGAGCCATCTGTATTGCATCAGAAAATGTAGATATTACAATACTACAATACAGATGGCATTTATATAAATTGTTCTTTGAAATGCCACTCAATTGGGTTTAGAATTCTTTCCAATCACTTCAGTAGTGATATGACACCATAAGTCAGAGAGGACAAATCAATTGCAAAAAACACTCCATATAAATGTAGACGATTGCACAGGCTGCTATCAGTGCGTGCTGGCCTGCTCTGATGAGCATGACAAGAGCTTCAATCCAATGAAGTCCCGCATTCAGGTTTTCAAGTTTGAGGATGAAGGGCGTTTTGTCCCTTACACCTGTACGCAGTGCGACGAAGCCTGGTGCCAGAAGGCCTGCCCTACTGACGCAATTTCCGTCGATGCAAATGGAGCGAAAGTGGTTTCCGATGCGCTTTGTGTCGGCTGCAAGGTTTGCACCATCGCCTGCCCGTTTGGAACGGTGAACTATAATGCCAGCAGCGGCAAGGTGATCAAATGTGATCTCTGCGGTGGAGACCCTGCCTGTGCAAAGGCCTGCCCAACCGATGCCATTACATTTGTGAATGCCGATACGGCACAATTTGACAAGATGCGTAACTGGGCTGGCAAAACAGATGCCGGCACACAGCAGTCAGCTTAACTTTACAAGGAATAATAATATGGCTTGGGCCGGAAAACTTTTAAGAGTCGATTTGACCGCTGGTACATGTGTTTCTGAACCGCTCAACATGGAGTGGGCTGCTGAATATCTCGGCCAGCGTGGACTGGCAACCAGATATCTGATGAATGAAATCGATCCCAAAGTCGATCCGCTTTCACCAGAAAACAAGCTGATCATGGCAACAGGGCCGTTGACAGGCACAAACGCCTCGACAGCAGGCCGCTATTCGGTGATTACGAAAGGCGAGTTGACCGGCGCTATCGCCTGTTCAAATTCGGGCGGTTTTTTCGGCAATGAAATGAAAAATGCCGGTTGGGACATTATCATTTTTGAAGGCAAGTCCGATAAGCTTGTTTATCTGATGTTGCAGGATGACAAAGCCGAACTTGTTGATGCAGCCGACTATGTTGGCGCCTCCTGCTGGGACACGGAGGAGGGCATCAAGGCCAAGCATGGCGATCAGTTCATTCGTGTCGCCTCGATTGGCGCTACCGGAGAGAAAGGTGTCAAATATGCTTGTATTGTCAACGATATGGACCGCGCCGCCGGGCGCTCCGGCGTTGGCACGGTAATGGGTTCGAAAAATCTCAAGGCTGTCGCGATAAGAGGCACGCTGGGTGTCACAGTCAAGGACCGCGAAAAATTTACTCAAGCGGTTATCGATGGCAAGAAAGTGCTTGCCGACAATCCTGTCACGGGCTCAGGTCTGCCGACCTACGGTACGCAGGTTCTCATGAACGTCATCAATGAAGTGGGTGCATTGCCGACCAATAATCACCAGGATGTTCAGTTCGATGGGGCGCATGATATCTCCGGTGAAGCCATGCATGAGCCGCGCAAGTCTGATGGCAAGCCGAACCTTGTCAGCAGTGCCGCCTGTTTTGCCTGCACCATTGCCTGTCAGCGCGTTTCAACGATTGACCGCACACACTATACGGTGAAGGAGCGTCCCGAATATCACAAGGCTTCAGGCGGGCTCGAATATGAAGCCGCCTGGTCGCTTGGGGCAGCAACTGGGGTCAACGATCTTGATGCACTGACATTTGCAAACTTCCTGTGCAACGAACATGGCATTGATCCGATCACCTTCGGGGCAACGCTTGCCGCAGCCATGGAACTCTATGAAACCGGTGTCATCAATGACGAAACAACCGGCGGTGTCAAACTTAGTTTTGGTAGCGCGGAAGCCTTGACGACAATGCTCGAGCAGACCTGCAAGTCCGAAGGGTTTGGCGTTGAGCTTGGACTTGGATCCAAACGCCTTTGCGAAAAATATGGCAAGCCTGAATTGTCCATGGGTGTCAAAGGGCAGGAATTTCCAGCCTATGATGGTCGCGGTATTCAGGGCATCGGATTGGCCTATGCCACATCAAACCGTGGTGCCTGTCATTTGCGAGGTTATACCATCGCATCCGAGGTCTTGGGGATCCCGGTAAAAACCGATCCTCTGGAAACCGAAGGCAAGGCCGGGCTGGTCAAGGCGTTCCAGGACGCAACGGCCGCCTTTGATTCTGCCGGGATCTGTATCTTCAGTTCCTTTGCCTGGACCCTTGACGATGTCGCGCCACAACTTGACGCTGCCTGTGAAGGAGAATGGTCTACCGAGAAACTCCTCGAAGTTGGGGAGCGCATCTGGAATTTAGAACGCCAGTTCAATCTGGCGGCCGGATTCACAGGTGCGGATGACACCCTGCCCGCACGCCTGTTGAAGGATGCAGCCAAAACAGGTCCGGCAACCGGTAAAGTCAATGAGCTCGACAAGATGCTGCCTGAATATTATTCGCTGCGCGGCTGGTCGCCAGAAGGTGTTCCGACCGGCGAAACGCTGACGAAATTCAATCTATCCTGAGCGTTGCGCCAGGCAGGAACATTCAGGGAGCACCTTTAAATGGTTAGAGCAGACTTTGTAATTGTCGGCGCCGGCCCCGCCGCCATCGCGGCTGCGGAAACGCTTCGCAAGACTGAACCAGACAAGTCGATTGCGCTCATATCCCGCGAAAATATCCCGCCCTATTCCCGGATGGCTCTGCCTTATGTGCTTACGGGCCAGATTGATCAGAACGGCACCTATCTGCGAAAAGGCCAGAACTATTACAAGGACCGTGACATCAAAATCTATCATGCCACGGTGACAAGTATTGATGCTGGTCAAAAGCTCCTTCATCTGGAAAGCGGTGCATCTCTTGGTTATGGCAAATTACTGATTGCCACAGGTGCCTCACCAGTCAAGCCGCCACTGCCAGGTCTCGATCTGCCAGGCGTTGAGCATTGCTGGACACTGGATGATGCCAAGGCGATCGCCGACCGGGCGGGAGACGGTGCCAATATCGTTTTGATGGGAGCCGGCTTTATCGGTTGCATCATTCTGGAGGCGCTTGTGGCGTGCAGTGCCAAGCTCACGGTTGTTGAGGCCGAAGACCGCATGGTTCCACGCATGATGAATACAACGGCTGGCAATCTGCTCAAGAGATGGTGCGAGAAGAAAGGCATGACCATTCTCACATCAACGCGTGTGACCGGCTTGAGTGACGTCGACGGCAAGCTGAAGGTAGACATGGACAATGGTCAAAGCCAAATAGCTGATCTTGTTGTTGTCGCAACCGGCGTAAAAGCGAATATCGATTTCATTGCCGGAACGGATATTGAGGTCAATGATGGCATAAAAATAGATCATCATATGCAAAGCAATGTCGAAGATATTTACGCAGCCGGTGATTGTGCCGAAGGGCGTGATTTTTCGACCGGATACTGGTCGGTTCATGCCATTCAGCCAACAGCTACGGAACATGGACATATTGCAGCGCTCAACATGACAGGACGAATAGCTTACTATAAAGGCAGCCTCAATATGAATGTCCTCGATACGGCTGGACTGATATCCTCCTCGTTTGGACAATGGCAAGGTGTTGAAGGCGGAGAGACAACCGAGTCGCTTGATGCGGAAAACTCACGTTACACGCACCTTGCCTTTGAGGGTGATCGTCTTGTCGGCGCATTGACCCTTGGACGCACCGAGAATATCGGAATCCTGCGCGGCCTCATTCAGTCCCGCACAAAGCTCGGTGTTTGGAAAGACCGGTTGATGAAAAACCCAAACCGAATTGCCGAAAGTTATATTGCTAATACTCAGCTCTAGGGCATTTCAAACCCCACATTCACAATCCTCAGGTTCAGTGCTACTTTCCCTATAGTCTGACGAACGCTCAATGTACATAACCGCGGTTTCGTCCCTTGGGGGTTTTCCGGGAATGTCCCGAAGAATGTTGAAATAGGTGTTGCGGCGTTGCCCGCCTTGAGCGTGTAAGCTCGAGGTGTCTTATCTCAAAAAGGAGAGCAACGCCATGACCAAGACTAACACATAACACAAAGCCTCAAGCCATTGCCAGCCCATTGCCAAGCCCACAAGAGGCTTTCGATGATGTTCGAGATAGTTTTGAGCGCTTCACCACCCACCGCGATTCCTATCTGTTATCGAATTTATCGGTCGTGAGTGTTCGTAAGCCTTATTTGGCTTGATTTTCCTCCTATATTATGTGGCTCGCCATCCCGATCAGGCGGCGAGTTTTATTTTCTACAACAACCCAATTTGCTTTCTAAAGTGGGGGTGGCTAGTTTTTCTTCACGGCGACTCATTTTTCTGATCATCCGTTATGATCCCACCAGTAGAATGGACTAGGTGGTCAGACTCATGGAGATCATACAAATTACCAAGATAGGTCATAAGAAGCCTATGTCGATTTTTGGCAATAATGGCCCACCCTGGCGTAATTTTTATGTACCAATCGGGCTCCATATTAATGTTGCATAGATAATTGTGGGCGTCTTGCTCCTTGTCGAAAATAGGACCAAATACTTTTTCCGGTTTCCCGTGTGCAAGCTTAACGCGTATTGTAAAGACCTCGGCAGCAAATTGTAGTGGGTCTCTTCCAAAATCGCATGGTTTCTCGGCAATTTTATGAAGAACAATAATCTTCTTTTTCCACGGAAGACGTTCTAGTTCATCCCATATGGAAAGTTGTTTCGATCCAATTGAATTTAGATATGCCTCGATTGAGAAGGCCAGAAAGACAACAAGGGGCAAAAGCATGTCTTTAGGAAGTGTTTCGCGCTCAAGTTGCGCATATATCAAACCGAGTGCGCTAGTTGCTCGGCTCTGTGCCGGAAACTCAATATATGGTTGGTAAGTTGTCAATTTGGTAAGCTCCCTCGCACATAAGGATTAGGGGGTTATTCGATAATCGATTTCCAAGGATCAATCTTGCATCCGTCGATTGCTTGAAGATCATATGCCTGAATAGGCGATAACGGCCATGGTCGTGTGTCAACGCCGGAGTAAAAATGCACCGGCGGGGCGGCGTAAAAGTGCACCACTTGTGGGGTTTGTAAGATTGACATTGTGAGGTTGTGCATGGGGCGTGGGATGGCGTTGCGCGTAAGGAGCCCATAG
>JAAETJ010000330.1 GCA_024228495.1 bacterium
AGGAGACCTGCGGAAAGTCCCAGTTGGCCAAGCGGGTTGAGGCGTTTAGCGCCCTCAAAAAGAACGCGAAAACTGTATGAAAAAATCAGGCTCTAAAAGGGGCAAAATCAACACCCTAGGTGTACCCTCTGGCGGTACCGAAAGACTTGATGGCACCGGATTTTTGTAAGGCATTGGTGACGGATCTGGCCTGCTTTTCAGGCTGGGCATACTTACCCATTTTTTTGAAGGTATCTGAGAACCGTGGAGAGGGCGCAAGTGATCCGTTTTTCTTTCAGCCAGCGTTGCAACTCAGCGCCGGAAGCGCCCGCACGATGCAGGCTCAATAGCTCACCTTTGTAAGCATCGAGTTTAGAGATACGGCGGGAATAAACCCGTTTACGCCGAGCTTTAGTCTGTGCCTTGAGACGCTCAACTTCCGCAGTAGCATCAAATTCAGACATAGAAATACGGTAAGTAATTTTACAATCGTTCAATGAACGACAGCGACAACCGAATGCCTGTTAGCCCGATTCGAGATTAACGCGCTC
>JAAETJ010000331.1 GCA_024228495.1 bacterium
CCTACACTCCCTTGCCTCGCTGAGCATGGATTCCTGAGATGTCAGTTATTCCGCGGCCGTGCTTTGGACCATTCGGTATTGGCATCGCGAACGCGTTTCTTGTCCCAATACCAGATCACCACCTGATATGGACGCCACAGGTAGTGAAATGGCGCGACCAATATGTGCACGAGGCGAGTGAACGGAAAAATCAAAATGATGGAGAAAGCGCCAATAATGTGTGCTTTGATCACGAGTGGCATCGCAATGACCGCCTCGGGTTGCGGGCTAAGCTTTAGAATTGACCAGAGGTACGGTGACAGATCGGCGGCAAACCAGGACGATCCCCAGCGGTAACCCAATGCAATCCAGCATCCCAGCAGGACCTGAGCGAGCAGAAAAAACTCCACAAAAAGATCCATACGAGTTGTGACTATTTTTAGTCGCGGATTGGTCAGGCGCCTGATGATCAGCCCCACCAGGCCGACAACTATCGCGACCGCGAAGGTGAAGCCCAGGCCTTCATGAAGAATTAGCCGAGCC
>JAAETJ010000332.1 GCA_024228495.1 bacterium
CTAACAGCACTCTTCAATTATCATATCATGCCCTAAAATAGGCGTCAAATAAGAATTATGTTAGATTGGTTAAACTTTAGTTTTCCCTGAGCGTAGTAGATAAAAACGCAAAATAGTGCGTTATTATTAGGAATTAGGGCTTTGCTAAGCTGATAGCCTCATAACCAACGGGCAAATGGGCGGTAACTGACCTCTTCTTGAAAAGTTGCCCAGATAATTGGATACCAACTTTTTTTAAATGCCGTAATAAACGTCCATAAGTGGGTTTAGCAGCGCGGTCCCAGAAGCCGGTGCGAAAAGGCGGCAATGTTGCGGCCGCATATTTGAGCAACGAGCCAAAGATGAGTGATAATAGAGGTAAGCGTTGCATGGCCGTGGGATGGTGGACGTAATGAGTCCCGCCACCACCAGACAGAATATATTTTCCAGTTTGGGGCAATCCCTCAATCGGCCAGCGGGCCACATAAACTTTGCTGGCAGATTCCGGCGTTAGGTCTAATAACGGGGTACCAAGCAAGAGGGGGTCATCATAGTCAGGGTCATAAATGGCCATCACTTTTATGGGCGTATGGCGCAACTTCTTCTTTTTAGGCAGGTCAGTTACTTTTTTCAATTGCCGCTCAAGAAAGTACAATTTATGCCAAACATGTATCTCTATTTCGCGACCGATTTCGTCTATTCTTGTGTAGATTTCGTCTGCTGCCGTTGCGGGTAGCGTTTTGTCTCCGTGTGTGCGTGCCAGGGGTCGTACAATTTCAGCTTTATATTGGGTCGGTTCAGGTCCCTTGATTGATGTTCGTTCGGGAATCTGCCCCGCTGTTTTGCCAAAGGTCACATTCTTGGACAAACGGATGAGACATCGCCTGATATTTGCGGCCACGGCCTCTACCAGTCCGAAACCAGCATCCCATACAGAGAGCTCATCTTCAGCTAACTCCCTGGCCACCTGTTTGTACAATTGCTTTTTGTGCCCTGAACCATCGTTGACTCTCAAATCTGCCATGACTACATTTTTCAACAAGGCGATTCGTTGTTCTTTGACCTGACCTATCGATGCAATCATTCCCATTGGTACCGCTGAGACGGCCTTATCGGCATCGGCAACATACGCTTTCGCTTCTAATTTCTTGACGGCGGCTCGTCGATACGCTGTGAAATCAACAGCAGCGATGCGATACTCTTGAATCACCGTTGGCTGCCACTGCCCTTCTTCCTCAACGATACACCGCAACTTGTCCATGAGTTCTTTCATATTGTAACTGCCATATGTAAGCGCTTTTGCCCCTCGTCGCGTTCGGGCTTCTCGTTCTTTCTCGTCTTTTACTTCTCGCTGCAAAAATGCCTCTATTGCCGGCGTTACGGCTCCCCCCGATTCGATAAAGTAGCCACTGAGCATGGCGCTGACTAGGTCACATAATCCCAGCGCTGTTCCTTTGGCTGCCACAGCTACCATTTGTTGGATTAGGTCTAAAATGCGATAATTTGCTTGAGTAGGTGTTTTTGGGTTGATGTTTTTCATACACTCTATTTTCCCAAAAAACATCTACTTTGTCCTCCCTTTTTTTACATCTCTTAGGGAAAACCAAAGTAAAAGGAGAATCTAGGTAATGAGTGATCAAGCATTAGGGACAACCATCATAACGCAGGTGGGTGTGATTGTGGCCGATATTGAAACGAAGGCAAAAATGTGGGCTGATGTGTTGGGGATGCCCGTTCCGGAGATCATCGTCACCGATACGGTCGACGGTATGCCGGATCCCTGTCCCATCGTGCGCGATCTCGATAGCGGGATTTACCTGAAGGGAGATGGCGGCAAGTTCGTGCTCGGTGGTTTCGAAGCGAACCCGAAGCCCTGGATCCCGCATCCGCGCGATGCCGGCTTTCTGATGTTCGACGAAGACTGGGATCACGCCCGGCCGATGCTCGATGCCGGCATTAATCGCGCACCGGTTATCGCCCAACAGGGTATTACCCATTTCATGAACGGTCCCGAGAGTTTTACCCCGGATACCCGGCAAATCATGGGCGAGGCGCCGGGCTGTCGCAACCTGTTCGTTGCCGCGGGATTCAATTCGATCGGCATCATGTCGTCGGCCGGGGTCGGCAAGGTCATGGCCGAGTGGGTGCGGGACAACGAGGCGCCACTCGACTTGTGGGAAGTCGATATCGCGCGGCTGGA
>JAAETJ010000333.1 GCA_024228495.1 bacterium
CAGAAGTGGTCGAGTTCCTTTGGGCAAGCATCGAAGCGCGCGCTGGGCTGGTCAGCCGGGGCGCATGGATTACGCCATAGCTACGCTCAAGAGCGGATGCATGAGCTGCAAGTCTCGGGGTTGAGCCGAACGGTGGCACTTGAAACGGTATCCCAAGAAATGGGGCATTTTCGCCCTGAAATTACGGAAGTTTATTTGCGATGAGCTGGCGCTATGGGTTACTCGCTTTTCTGCTGACGGTTACGGCGTTGGGGGGCTATTGGCTCTACACCCATGTTCCTCTCTTTGCTCTGGCGGTCCTGGACGGTCAGGAATGGAACGTGCTCGCTCAAGGTTGGAAGGTCTTTTACCAGGGCTGGTTTTTTCTCATGCCCAGCCTGGTTGTTACCAGCCTGATGGCGATCATAGGGGTGATCGGGGCTTATCATTGGGCCGAAAAAGCGGATCATGACCGCGAGTTAGCGCAGCAGAGACGCGATTTTGAGTTGCAGATCATTGATCTACAAGTTCGAGCCAACCACGCTGAAAAACGCACTGAGCGTGCCGAAAGTGAGGCTAAGGCCCGTTATGCCTCGGCTATGGCTGAGGCCCAAAAACAAGCGTTACAAGCCGATGCTGAAATCAAAAAGGGGCGTTCAATGCAAGCGAAAGCCATTGAGCACACCCAACAATCCCTTCAGAAAGTCGAAAGTGCCTCTCAGAAAGCCGAGGAAGCCTCTCAGAAA
>JAAETJ010000334.1 GCA_024228495.1 bacterium
ATCTACTATTTTAGAGCTAGAATTCCGAAATCTATGCTGGATGGGGAAGCGAATAAGCACAGAGAAAAACGTCGCTCCCTCAGGACCAGAGACCTAAAGACGGCAATTTTCTTGGCACAGGTATATTATTGGAGCCATTGCGTGGCGAAGGACGACTTAAAGCATGAGGATCACGGTCCTGAATATCGGCGGCATGAATGATCGCGCCAACCAGCAATCCGGTGGTATCTCCGACCGGATGATATCACAGCCAGCCTTCTTCAGCGCTTCAATCTGAATGCTAAGATCCTGATCAGATGTTGAAACTCGCGCATAGCCATAGATTGCCATTCAAACACTCCAAAACTGCCTCATATGGGTTTAGACATTTCAAACTTAGTGTCTCGAAATGGTAATATCAACCCTATTGAGACGATTATTTTGTCTTACCGGAGTGCCTTGTTTCAGTATACCGATACGAGATAATAGAAGGGCTTGAATTCTGTTATATACCCGGCAAGAGATGGAATGCTATCATAGCGCTGATCGTTACTCTTGACCCATCGCTATCATGGGGACCATATGATGCGGGGCTAGCAACTTTAGACAATTTGGATTTTTTATGCGTTCTCGATTTTATAGTGCTGCACTCCTAATCGCTATTTGCCTCTATTGGATGACCACGCTGAAAGCGGTCGCAGATTCCAAAGATCCGATGATTTTCTATCGCGCAACAACTGGTGGAAACTGTGAAACATGCCAGTGGATTGCAGCCGAAGGCGTGATTACAGCCAACACATATAATGAATTCCTGCAGTTTCTCCGGCGTGAAGGACTGACTCAGACGAAAGGTTTGAACATTCACCTAAACTCTCCTGGTGGCGACCTAATCGGTGGCGTTAGATTGGGCATCGCAATTCACAACAACAAGGCCAACACTGTCGTGTCAGGGAGTGCTACAGAAAAAATTTGGGAAGGAGGAATCCAAAAGGTATCTCTAAACCAAGTTGTTAAGTCGCAATGTAGTTCTGCTTGCGTTTTCGCCTTTGTTGGCGGCATAAACAGATATGCTTCCCGAACAACTCCAAAGCGCGAAATTGGCTTTCAAAACATTGGACGACTAGGTGTCCACCAGTTTTACGACAGAATTTCCTTAGCAGACTCGGACGCTCAGACACTAACAGCTCACGACCGCATAAAAGACCAAAAAGTGATGGCAGTCTTGCTAGGTTACCTGTCAGGAATGGGCGTATCAGCCGAACTTCTTCAACTGGCTGGCAGTACTCATCCGAAAGACATGCACTATTTAACCGATGCAGAATTGCTTCGGACTCGTGCTGACAATCGGATGGTTCAGCAGGTCTTCATAAGAGGATACAAGAATGGCGTTGGGATAGCAGAGGTCAAGTTTACTCGACAAGACGCTGACTATCGTTTGGAACTCTATTGTGACCGAGGAAAACTGATGATGCAGGCAACAATTAATTGGCACGGCCTGTATGACGTAACTGGACATAAAACATGGAAACTTTTCAGTGGCATGTCGCTTTCTGGTAGTGGGCGAGTTTCACTAGTTTCTGAATCATTCAGTCAACGCTCAGATGGAGGGACGGCAGGGAAGTTGCGCTTTCGGTTCCAAGACCCGTTATCTAAGCTTATTCAGCGAACAGAATTTCAATTCGAGGATTTTTCTAGCCGTTACGCTTCTAACGAAGCACGCGACCTGAGTTTTATGTTACCGAGCGGCTTTGATGGGCTCTATATTCTGCCTAGGACGTGCCAACCCCTTGCAAGCCCTCATCAAGCTAGGCCTCAGTAGTCGCCGGTCACAATACAAATGTTGGCGTATGCCCCGAAATTGAGAAGAGATACCTACTCGCCCAGCACAATAATCTGCTCTGGTTTTGGCGGGCGCATCTTCAGGTGTTTTCGCGCCAGTTTTTCGATGCGTTGCGGACGGGTCAGATAGGCCCATTCGGCGCGTAGCTCGGTGATAGAGCGATGTTCCTTGTCAATCTGGCGCTCCAGTTCTTTGGCTTCACGCTTTAGCAGCCATGTCTCGACCTTGATGACATAAATGCCAGCGAACAGCGAAAGGGCCAACAAGGGCAAAGCCAGCTTTATCAATGTGCGCATTTGATTTTGTCCAATAAACCCCAAACCTGATGATTTTCCTCACTCCCTATATATCGCATTACGCTCATTGGCAAAAGATGTAATGGCCAGCACATTTTCTTGTCCGTTTGTTTCCGTGTAGTCTCATTTACCGGTATAGGGCATCTGTCGGATAAGGAAGTAGCCTTTCGGCTGCTCCCTCCCTCTCCTAAGAACCCTGCATGCGAGTTTCCCAGTACACGGCTCAAGCCGTTTTAAGGCCGGTTGAGCATCCATTTGGATCAATCAAGCAATGGATGAACCAGGGGATGTTTTTGATGCGTGAGTTGGAAAATGTCAGAGCCGAATTCAGCCTCACCGCCATCGCTTATAATCTGCGCCGCGTGCTCAACCTTGTCAGCTTCAACGATCTGATAGCCGCAATGCTTTGATCAGGACTGGCGATTTCGCGTAAAACCATGCAGAATGAGACCCTAAGAAGCCGTCATAGCCACCCAGGGATCGTCAATAAGTGGATCCCCCGCCGGAATATCAGTCCGCACGCAATTTTTGAGGAGCAGGAGACCGTTGACTGCAAACCAAGGCCGGGCGGTGTTTTCGCACAGTCTGAACCATTACAGTTATTGCAACGTGGGTTGATTGGGGATTATCGACAGCTCATGATGCACATGTTGCCCTACCGCCAAATGCATCATCGATATTACGATTACGTCGTGCGAACGATCCGTATTGCTCTCCCCACAGCCATTCCCCAGGCGAGCACAATAGCAGGCCATAATCTACGGCGGTCCAGGGGAGTATTACCAATTATTTTATCCGCAACAACTGTTGCTGAGGCAATATCTTCGCAAAAATTCTCGCGAGTGCCAATGCGAATTCTATTGGGGCTGACAGTTAGTCTCTTCCTTCGACTTTTTTCTTTCCGAGGGGAGGGCTGTTCGTTCTGTTGCATTTCTTTACGGCGCTTTAATTCTTGAAAACCCCAATTGGTTAACGCTTTATCGATCAGGTCCGCCTGTTGTTGATAGTGAGGTTCCGGAATATTTATAAGGTCAGCCTCAATCCAGGAGAGCCAGGCATTTATATCAACGCAAGCCGTATCAAGTTCCAGCAAGTCACATACTTCCAGCAGGGTTATAAAAGTGATGGCACGGACCGAACGAACATCCCGGGCCAGCGATTTATTGAGACCTGCCTCTTTATACTCATTGGCGAACAGCGTATGAGGCGACTTTTTTTGTTCTGAAAAAGAAACAAATGTGGTTGTTGACCAACCGGTGCTTGCCGTGGACGTTCCTGAAATAGAGACAGGGCGCCCCATTTCAATCAGGTTGTCACAGAAATGTGGATTTAAAATTGATGCCCCGACATCAGGACTTGTGGCAAAAAAATATCGACCAATATGATCTGTAACGCGATCTATAACGCGCCGCGAAACACAGCCATGATAGATATTTATTCCGCTACGATAATTCTTCATGCGCCTTGTACAAAAAAGCTCCCAAACTTTTTCGGGATCCAATTCACGAGTACCGCCCACAAAAAATTTCGGTTTAAAAGACAACAGTCCGTCATCAGAATCCGGGGGATCGCTAGGCCACATGTAATCTCCAGTCCACCATCGTACTGCGTCAGGTTGTTTTGTGCGCAAAAGAACCAGCAAATCGCACACACCATTGGGCAAAACCGCATCATCATCCCCAATAAACAGGATATTTTCGCCGGTTGTAGCAGCAAGCGCAAACTCAAAATTCTCGGTCATGGGGACTCGCCGCCCCGTATTTACGTAGCGCAAACGTGGATCATCAAAACTTTCTATGACGGCTCTGGTATTGTCTATACTTGCATTGTCACTGACGACAATTTCAATCTCGTCATCATCACAAATCAGCGCCGTTTCGACACATTTTTCCAGATAGAGCGCACGCTCTCGCGTCGGAATGACGATCGATAAAAGTGGCGTGGATTTATTTTTAGGATGTGAACTCAATACAGTATCTCCAGAAATATCAAATAGTTTTCACAAGCTTATGGGCCAAAATTGCAAAGACCGAAAGCTCATGTTCGAGACGGGCTTCACAACAAAAACAGCATGGCTGGCAGACAAAAGAGGATGCCTCATACCGGAAGGGTCTCACGGGCAAAATCATACAGCTGCCGATCCCAGCGGATCAAGGGTTCAATAGCCCTTTTCTCATCATCATCAAATTCCTCGTGAGGTACTGAACTGGCCGCTTTTCGGGAAATCAGACTCTTGGTAATATTAACTTTTGGAATGTACTTTACAGGAGGCAGTCCCGCACCAATGGTAATCGCCCGAAAATCATCATCAAAACGTTCCTGAAAGCCGACATAATCCAGTTGCTGCAAATTAGTCTTGGCCCTTTCCAGCAAACCGCGCCAGTCATCGTCTGATTGCGGTTTGCTGTAAAAATCACCACAAAACTGGCGCACCATGAAATTATCCAGCCCCAAACGCATGCGAGGATGCTGAGCGGTAAAAAACTCCAGAGGCGAAATATCAGGTAGTTGCGCACTCAGCTCCTCATCCCCGATAGCGATAGCCAGCCGCTCCTTCGCCAAATGTTTGATAAAAAAATAATTTGATCGCAACCTGCTCGCTGGTTCACGCAACATGGTGAAGACATAGGCCCTGTGTCCCTCGCGTACAGCTTCCATTGTCTCCCATGCCATATGGCCATAAACATAGCAGGCTTGACGCGCCTTGGAAATCTGCTGATCTCGCAGATCAAGACCATCTATATAATCGAACTCATTGAGAATAGCGTGACTTTTCCTCAACAACGGAGCAACGCTATGTCGTATGTAGCGGTTAATCGACGAGCCTGCGGCTTTGGGAACATGAATGAATATGATCTGTGGCTGTTTTTTGTGCCCGCGCAAATAGCGAGGCAGAGCCAAGGCAAGATAGTGACTGCGAAGCGAAATTTTAGTAAAAATATTTTTCAATTTCCAACCTCATTCGTATGGTCCAAATACTGTTTTTGATAGGCTTTTGATTGATTTAATTTACTCGATAATCTGCAGCAGTTTTTCACAGATATATTTGACGTTTTCTTCATCGAGTTGAAACCCTGACGGCAGATTTATGCCTCGCGGAGAAATGTCATAGGCGATCTTGTTGATTTGTTGCGCTTTGATTGCTTGCTCGGTCTTTTCATAGGCGTGTAGCGAACTCAAAGGATGAAAAAACGGACGACTGTCAATGCCGTGTTTTGACAGGCGTTCCATCAGATCCAGTTTTTCGAATCCAATTGATTGATCCAAAATCGCTGTGACCATCCAATAAGTATTGATAACATCTTCCGGTTGATAATTCAGAACGAGATCATCACACCCCGACAAAGCTCTTTTATACCAGCTAAATATTTCTTGTTTGCGTTCCACCAGCTCGTCAAGGCGCTCGGTTTGCGCCAGCCCCATGGCCGCCTGCATAGAACTCATTTTATATTTGAAGCCAACTTCTGTATTTTGAAAGAAGCGGTCTCCGGCGGGCCGACCATGATCACGCAAAAACTGCGCCCGCTCGAATAATATCTTGTCATCGGTAACCAGCATACCTCCTTCGCCCGTAGTCATGGTCTTAGAGCCATGAAAACTGAATGTACCGACAACACCAAAACTGCCCGCCATGCGCCCCCTATATTGCGATCCAACCGCCTCGGCGGCATCTTCAATGAGGGGAATATTGTGCGTATTGGCAATTTTTTCCAGCGCATCCCACTCGGGCATACCGCCATAAAGATCAACGACAATGGCTGCCTTGGTTTTTTCGCTGATAGCCCTTTCAAAGGCACCCGCATCCATACACCAGGTCTTGGGGTCAATATCAACAAAAACGGGAGTTGCACCGACATAGCTGATAGGAGCGGAAGAAGCGATCCAGGTTGCATCCGGTACGATGACCTCATCTCCAGGGCCGACCTCAAGGGCTGCGAGAATGAGATGCAAGGCGGATGTGCAAGACGGCAGGGCCATCGCATATTTCGTACCGATTTTCTTACCAAAGGCTTCCTCGAAACGCTGGTGATATATGGAATGGTCGGCAAACCACGCATTGGTCGCAGCATCGGTCACATAGGAAATTTCAAGCTCCGTAATAGAGGGGCCTGCAACGCCAATTTTTTTCAAGACACATCATCCTTGATGCAGCGTAAATAACCGCTTGGCGCCACCGTCAGCAGCAGCTTGGCATCTTGTGCTCCATCGATTTCGAAACGGTCAGTTGTTTTCAAAAACTCCATAACGGCTGTCTTGGGATTATCACCAATATCCCAAGGACGATCAGGAAAAGAACCCTTGAGTAGATCCTCAACAACCGTGTCCATTACGATCAGATAGCTGCCTTTATTGACCAATGGTGCATAGGCTTTCAATTCGGCAAGGACATGTTCGTGCGTATGATTGGAATCAAGAATGACCAGCACGTTTTTGCCTTCACAAAGCTTTTTTACCTGGGCAACCGTCACCGGATCTATCGAAGAAGCCTCGATCAATTCAATCCACGGTCGCATGGGGTGGTCGTCAAGCGCTTTTCGGTTGTGAGCGCGAATATCGATATCTATGCCGATTATTTTTCGTTCGCCGCCAAGAAGTTTAAGCAAGGACGCATGAAACACAGTGGAGCCACCACGGGCAACACCGGTTTCAACAATGAGTTCTGGCTGCACTTCCCAGATCACTTCCTGCATCGCCACAATATCTTGAGGATATTGGATAATGGGCCGTCCCATCCACCTGAAATGGTAGGAATATTTATGGACTTGCGCCTTGATCATCAAATCGAGAGCGGCCTTGTTAAGTTCCTCATCTTTCGACATATTTGCGATGTCGGCACGATTTTCTGCCTCAAATTCCCGATCATCACCACCCTCAACCATCACCTAGCAAACTCCTCATTATGACGCTGACTAACGACATCTCTTTTTAAACTTTTCTCAGGAACAAAACAACCAGAGAAAAAACTAAACACTCAATTTCCCAAACTTATCAATTAATCAATCAATCAATCAACCAATCGGTCGGGCCGGAATGCCAATCACGGTTTTCCCATCTGCAATGTCACGAGTAACGACTGCACCCGCACCAATTTTGACATTCGAACCAATCCGCACCCTCGGCAATATTGTTGCATTGGCGCCAATCATGGAGCATCGACCAACTTGAACACATCCGGCCAAAACAGCGCCAGGCATGACATGAACACCATCGCCAAGATGGCACTCATGGTCAACTGAAGCGCTCGTATTGACAATAACCTGACGCCCCAGAACAGCATCCTCCGAGATTGCGGACATCGCCATTATCTGGCATCCCTCACCGATTTTCACCGTTTCGGCGACCCAGGCCCGTTCGTGAATAGCATTTATGGGGCGAAGACCCTGCGCAGAAAGCTCTGCATCAATAGTCAGCCTATCGGAGCCTCTATCGCCCCCTATGGCAGCTATAAACCCTACGGATTTATGCTGATTTCTGGCAATCCAGGTCTGCAACTGATGTTGCTCTCGAAAAAGCTCTATGCTTTCAAATGGGGTAATGAGATCTTGTGAGCGGTCATACAGAGCACCAAGCTCAATACCCATCTGCTGCAATATTGGCCTGACGATTTGAGCCTGTCCGGTTGCTCCCCAAATAATTGCTATATCTACCAGGGGCATTTTGGCGGTTCATCCCTCTAACTATCACTGCAATTAGATCACATTCCTTATTGTATATAAGATAGGTGTCAGCTAAATTCCTCTTGAATATGCCGATGTAAATTGGATCAACTATCTAGTCAAGAGAACCGCCATGAAAACAGTGATACTAGCCGGGGGCTATGGTACGCGGATTTCCGAAGAAAGCCATCTCAAACCCAAACCGATGATCGAGATCGGCGGACGACCTATTTTGTGGCATATCATGAAGCTTTATGCTCATTA
>JAAETJ010000335.1 GCA_024228495.1 bacterium
CTGGGGCTGCGACCCTGTGAGATCTGCCGCATCACCCTTGATGATATCGCCTTTAAAAAAGAACAAGTTAGCGTCGAGGATCGCAAAAACAAACAACCGCTAACGCTTCCTATCCCCGAGAAAACCCTGAAGGCCATCGTCGCTTACATGGTCGGCGGCCGGCCCAACAGCCATGACCGCCATCTTATTTTAAGCCTGTCGGCCCCCCATGGACCGATTGTCCCCGGCCTGGTGGGCCGCTATATTCAAGAGGCCATGAACAAGGCTGGACTGACCTCAACGCCTTATTGGCTGCGCCATTCTTATGCCCAGCACCTGCTAAGTTCCGGGGCCTCGATCTATGAGATCAAACAGATGCTGGGGCATCGTCATATTGAGTCCAGCCGCAAATATCTTCACATCCATACCGACTTGATGCGCGAGGTAATCTTAGATGAACCGCTTTGAAAGTTTTTTGGCACAACAGTTTGAAGATTACATGACCTACCGGCACCAGCTGGGCTATGATACCGACAACTTGCGCTGGGCGCTTAAAACCGTTAACCGCTATCTGGTCACCCAAAACGCCGGGCCAAACGATTTGACACCGGCATTTTTCCTCAGTCTGCAAGCCGATTTGCACATGCAAAATAAGTCTATCA
>JAAETJ010000336.1 GCA_024228495.1 bacterium
GCATATACATTGGATACGTTGGGCGTGAAATTTAGACCATTGTGACAGAGATGGGAGGAACCAGCCCACGACACATTCAGAGCGCAGCAGACCGCGCACGGTGGACAGAGGTCTCAGCCCAGGTTGATGAGGCTTGTGTATTGTGAATGGATTTCTGCAGAATTCATTTTCACTCTGAAGTGCGATTCAGCCTTGAGAGGCATTGGTGGCGTGCTGCTCGCGAAGCATGCATACTAGTTGTTCTTCTTTTGTCCACGATTGAGCGCGTTCAGCGCGTGCGCAGTTATTGATTGTTTTCGGTTCACGAGCACAAGATTCTTACCTGTTGGCGTAATTGAATCATGTGGCGGCGTGCAGCACATTGAGCCTGACTTTGGTTTGCGATTCTTTTGCTGCCCCACATTTGTGCTTTGTCCTCCCAGTTGACTACCTTTCTGGTGAGATGCCACTGTCTAAGGATAAGACCACGATCAGTCCCTGCCATGTGACTATCAGCAGAGGAGGGCCCGAGTTGCCCAATTGGATCCAGCATGTATGACAGTGAGGACGGATATTCGACAAACTTTTTGCTTTTTGGAGAGTGATGCCTAGGAGCGCATCCAGCTAATGGGGGAGGGGAGTGGTACCGCCGGGCCCACAAAAGTTTTGTCGAACCCCAGTATCAAGTGTCCCAGCTACCAGTGTCGCAGCTTCC
>JAAETJ010000337.1 GCA_024228495.1 bacterium
AAAAACCGTCTGATGGATCACGAGATCGCCTACATTTTGCTGCGTGATAAAAATCCGGATTACATCCGCTCCCTGATGGCTCCAGATGCTATGACCATTCCGGCACGGATCGATGAAGGCGGCAAAATAGGACGGCATGAAGAGCCGGGAAACGCCACAGTCTTGGCGAGGGCTATTTTTATTCAGGCGACGAAGAAAAAACCAAGCAGGTCTGGCGCAAGGCTTGTAATCTCGCTGCAAAGAAGAAAGCAACAGACTGGCAGAACCGGGGACCAGGGGCCACAAACAAAGGCCGTACCCTGTTGCTCCTGGACCCCGTTTCAAGCCCGGGGCGCTCAGTTTTTTCTACCCGTGCCGCTAATACATACAAAGGCGTGGGATTTACTGATCCCCGATGGGGGACTTTAAAAGCACCTCCCTTAAAAGAATCGGATGCACTCTTTGGAATCGATTTTGATTAACTAATCTTTCCCTTTATCGATTTTGATTAACTAATTTTCCCCTTTAAAGGGTTGTGTGACTATGTACGTATGTGTATATAAGTCAGCTTTATTTCAAAGGCATACGTCTGTTTTTTTTGAAAAAATTGAGTGAATATCTCAGAAGAATGAAATTTTTTTTAGCAATTGAGTAGTACACAGCTTTGCTCACTCAGTCGCAATCATCGTTGTTAGCCTGTCTTGTTGGCTTCTGAATGTAAAATGTAAGAAGAGGATTACGATCATGCCCATATTCAATTTCATCATCACTTCAAATGCTAACGATAATATTACGGGAACCAGTGGCAGAGATTTTGTAATAAGTTGTGGGGGGGATGATGTGATCAGCACAGGGGATGGCAATGATATCATTTTCAGCGGCCGAGGTAATGATGTCGTTGATGCCGGTTCTGGAAATGACTGTGTGATTGCCGGTAGAGGTGATGACATAGTGGATGGTGGAGAAGGAAATGATTATATATCCGGTGGCAGGGGCAATGATGTTTTGACCGGAGGCTCCGGGAATGATTTTATCATGGCCGGGTCTGGAGATGATACGGCTATCTACGTTTTTGCAGACAATGTAGGAAATAACGATATTTATAAAGGAGGGTGCGGCGTCGACTCCCTTCGTCTGGTTCTGACGAAAGACGAATGGCTACGCTCCGATGTGCAGACCGATATCGCTGCCTATCAGCAATTTTTACAAGATCATACGAGAAGCAATGGACAGGCTGATTATCGGCATTTTCATTTTGCAGCTCTGGGGTTGACAGCGAGCCAGTTTGAAAATCTTGAAATCATCGTTGATGGCGTTATTCTCGACCCTGCAGATGAAGCTGTATTGGCCCATGATGATGCTGTTGATGTTTTGGAAGGTGGCTCTGTTTCAGATAATGTCACCGACAATGATGATATCCCCGATCTATTGCAAGGTGTGACCCTGATCAGCGGTCCGAACAAAGGCATCTTGACTCTCAACGTCGATGGTTCTTTTACCTATGATACAGCTGGTGAATTCGAGGCCCTGGCTGATGGTGAGACCACAACCCAGACTTTTACCTATGAAGTAGAAGATGCAGATGGCGACACCTCTCAAGCAACAGTCACCCTCACCATCACGGGGACCAATGACATTCCCACGATTACCGGCGATATCAGTGGCGGCGTTACCGAAGACGGCGTGCTTGTCGCCACCGGCACGCTGACGGTTGCTGATATTGATAGTGGTGAATCCTCGGCGCAGGCGCAGATTGGCACTACCGGGACCTATGGCAGCTTTGATGTCACAACGGCAGGCGCGTGGAGCTATACGCTCGACAATGCCAATGGTGCTGTGCAGGCTCTGGCAGCGGGAGCAACGCTGAGCGAAACATTCACAGTGACCTCGTTTGACGGCACGAATAGCGAAACCGTTACGATCACCATCACGGGGACCAATGACGAGCCTGAAATCACCGGTGGAGTTATTTCCGGTTCTGTGAGCGAGCTGCCGAACAATGACCCCGGAGAAAATCAGGATACGCATACGAGCACTGGCACTATTGATTTTAGCGATATTGATCTTGCTGACGGGCATAGTGTCGGGGTGAGCGCCAATGGTATCAATTATCGCGGTCAGTTGATCGCCAATGTTAGCGACCCCTCTACAAATGATGGTTCGGGACAAGTGAGCTGGACGTTTAGTGTTGATGATGCTGATCTTGATGATCTGGCAGCGGGAGACTTGCTGATGCAGACTTACACTTTGAGCGTGGATGACGGCAATGGCGGCACGGATACACAAATAGTGACCATTACCTTTAGTGGCGCGGCGGATAACACTGCCCCCGTGGTGACCGGTAGTACTGTGTCGTTTGATGAGGATAGTTCATATGCGGTGATGCTGAGTGATCTTGGTTATTCGGATGCCGACAGTGATGCGCTCGATCATATCACCATCACCACGTTGCCGGGGGCCGGGGTGCTGACGCTCAACAGCGTGGCGGTGAGTGTCGGAGCGCAGGTGAGCCTGGCGCAACTCAATGCCGGGGCGCTGGAATTCACGCCGGTGGCGGACGCCAGCGGCACAGGTTATGCCTCGTTTGATTTCACGGCGAGTGATGGCGAGGAAGATAGTGCGGCAGCGACAGTGGTCCTTGATGTGACGCCGGTGGCCGATGCGCCGACGGTGACGGCCAGTCTTGGTCAGACGAGCGTGCAACCGGGCGAGACGGTGGCCCTTGATATTACGGCACTGCTCAACGACACGGATGGTTCTGAAACCATTACCCAGATCAGGGTTTCCGATCTGCCGCCAGGAGCAATCCTGAGCGCCGGTACGGTACAAACAGATGGCAGTGTGATTTTGACATCGGCCGAGCTATCCGGCCTGACCATAACGGTGCCGACCTCGGCGTTCGCAGACGCGTTTGAACTCTCCAGCCTTGATGGCAGCGACGGCTTTGTATTGAATGGTATCGATGCAGGTGACACTAGCGGCTATTCGGTGGCAGGGGCCGGGGATGTCAATGGCGATGGATATGACGATCTCATTATCAGTGCAAATCGGGCCGACCCCAACGGCGTCGATTCCGGGGAGAGTTATGTGGTGTTCGGACAAGCGGGCGGCTTTGCCTCCAGCATGGATTTGAGCACGCTTAATGGCAGCAACGGCTTTGTATTGAACGGTATCGATGCGAGTGACAATATCGGCGATTCGGTGGCAGGGGCCGGGGATGTCAATGGCGATGGATATGACGATCTCATTATCGGTGCAAATCGGGCCGACCCCAACGGCAGCGAGTCCGGGGAGAGTTATGTGGTGTTCGGACAAGCGGGCAGCTTTGCCTCCAGCATGGATCTGAGCACGCTTAATGGCAGCGACGGCTTTGTATTGAACGGTATCGATGGATATGACTATAGCGGCAATTCGGTGGCAGGGGCCGGGGATGTCAATGGCGATGGATATGACGATCTCATTATCGGGGCCAATTCGGCCGACCCCAACGGCGTCGATTCCGGGGAGAGTTATGTGGTGTTCGGACAAGCGGGAAGCTTTGCCTCCAGCATGGATTTGAGCACGCTTGATGGCAGCGACGGCTTTGTATTGAACGGTATCGATGCAAATGACAATAGCGGCTATTCGGTGGCAGGGGCCGGGGATGTCAATGGCGATGGATATGACGATCTCATTATCGGTGCACGTAGTGCCGACCCCAACGGCAGCAATTCCGGGGCGAGTTATGTGGTTTATGGCGGCGACTTCCTTGTGGCTTGAAGAAAATTCCAAGAAATAGTCCTTTCATTCTGTTAAAGGACAATCACCCTCCCCTAACCTCCAGGTTAGGGGAGGGTGAATAATCAGATTAAAGTGTTGGTTGAGAAAAATGCTTAACATAAATTATCGTATCTTGTGGGGTGTAGGCCTGTTCAGCATGGTGACCAATCTTTTGATGCTCACCGGCCCCTTGTTCATGTTGCAGGTCTATGACCGGGTGCTGACCTCACAAAGCGTGCCCACATTGATGGTGCTGGGAGTGCTGGTGGCGCTGCTGTTTTCATTTTATGGCGTGCTGGACTTTATCCGGCTACGGATCATGGCACATATGGGCCACCTGCTTGATCATCAGCTGTCGAACAAGGCCTTTGATCTTTATACCAGCTCCCCCTTGAGAGGGCGGGGCAAGGCGGCGTTCAATCCGTTGAGCGATCTCAAACAGGTGCGGCGGTTTTTGTCGGGGCCGGGTGCCGTCACCCTGTTTGATTTGCCCTGGCTGCCGTTTTATCTCGGAGTGGTGTTTCTCCTGCACCCCCTGCTGGGATGGTTCGCCCTGGCAGGGGCCGTGGCGCTGATAATCATGGCGGTTCTCAACGAGTTGTTGAGTAAAAACCGGATGCGTGAAGCTAATCAAGCTGATTTTGAGGAACAAAGTATTGCTCAGGCTTCTGTCCGTAATGCCGAATGTCTGGCGTCTATGGGCATGGGCGAAACCATGCAGGCACACTGGCTGGTACAGCGCATAAAGGCCATTGAGATGGCCGGAAAAGCCAGCAAGGTCTCATCCCTATTCGGCGCCTTGTCAAAGACTATGCGGTTGGCCATTCAGTCGTTTTTGCTGGGTTTTGGGGCTTATCTGGCCATAGCTCAGGAAATCACCCCCGGTGCAATGATCGCCGCCTCGATAATTTTTGCCAGAGCTTTGGCACCTGCAGAACAGACCATCGCTCAGTGGCGCTCTATCGCCGAAGTTCGTTTCAGCTGGCAGCGCTTGCAAGAGGTTTTCGCCCATGCAAGTGGCGAGAGAGACTATGCCGGGACATTGCCCGAACCAAAAGAAACCCTCGCTGTGCAGGAGCTGGCGGTTGCTGCTCCCGGCGAACAAAAACCACTTGTCAAAGGTGTCGGCTTTATGCTGGCAGCTGGTGATGGCCTTGGTATATTGGGGCCAAGTGGCAGTGGAAAATCGACACTGGGCAAAGCGCTGGTCGGGGCCTGGTCGCCATTGGCCGGGACCATCCGCCTCGACAAGGCGACACTTGATCAATGGCCCCCAGAAATTCTTGGTCGCCATGTGGGGTATTTGCCGCAGGATATAGAGCTGTTTGACGGCACTATTGCGCAAAATATCTGCCGCTTTCACGAGGATACAGGTTTTGATGAGGTAATCGCCGCCGGTATGCTATCGGAGTGTCATGGTATGATCCTGCAATTTGCCGATGGCTATGATACAAGGATCGGCAGAGGTGGCATCCAGCTTTCCGCCGGGCAACGCCAGCGCATTGCTCTGGCGCGGGCGGTGTTTGGCAATCCATTCCTTGTTGTACTTGATGAACCAAACTCCAATCTTGATGTTGATGGTGACGAGGCCCTGGCCAACTCCATCGCAAAACTGAGGGAGAAAGGAGCTATTGTCATTGTCATTGCTCACAGAACAAAGATACTCGCCCAGACCAACAAGCTGCTGATGCTGGAGGGCGGTCTTCCGCAGGTATTTGGACCCAAGGAAAAAGTGTTTGCTTATATGCAGGAACAACTCAAAAAACGTACTAAAAAGGGACTGAAAATTGTCGGTTGATCCAGAAAAAATTGAGAAAGGAGCTATCCGTCGCTACCTGGGCGCAGGTGTGATAGCTTTGTTTTTATTGATTGGTGGTATTGGCGGCTGGTCGGCTTATGCCTCCATTAACGGAGCGGTTATCGCCAGCGGCGCTGTCGTGCAAGATTCCAAGAATAAGCGTATCCAGCATGGTGATGGTGGTATTATCAGGAAAATCCACGTCAAAGACGGCACACGTGTGCATAGGGGCGAACTGCTTATCTCCCTTGATGATACGCGTGTTCGAGCCGAACTTGATATGGTACGTAAACGTTTGTTTGAGCTGAAAGTACGCCGCCAAAGATTGCGTGCTTCCCGTGATGGAAAAACCGATTTTAAAGTGGATCAAACACTGAGCCGACAGGCCAAAGGTGATACCAATTTGAACTCGGTTCTTTCCGTACAGCAGCGCTTGTTCAAAACTACCCAAAGACGCATTCATAACCAGAAGCAGCAGTTGCGTGAGCGCATCGCTCAGTTAAAAAAAGAAATTTCCGGTTTTAAAATGCAAGTGAAAGCCAAGTCCGGTGCACTGAAACTATCTAATCGTGAAATTCGTGGACTGAAAACACTTCATCGTAGAAAACTGGTTTCTTTGCAACGCCTCAATTCTCTCATACGAACCAAAAATGAAATTGAGAGCGATCTTGGGCGTTTTACGTCCGAGATCGCCAATGCCGGGGGGCGCATTAGCGAAGCACAACTGAAAATTATTGAAATCGAGGAATCCCAGAGCAGTGATGTATTGAAAGAACTAGAGAAAATTGAAGGAGACATTCTGGAGCTGCGCGAACGCTATATCACGGCAAATGATAGGTTAAACAGGCTGGAAATCCGTTCACCGCAAGAGGGATATGTGCATGAGCTACAATATTTCACTCTGGATGGTGTCATCCAGGCGGGGGAAACCTTGATGCATATTGTGCCGGACAGCGACCAGCTTACAGTTGAAGCCCGAATATTGCCAACTGATGTGGATCAAATAACCATCGGCCAAAAAGCCAATATTCGCTTTACAGCCTTTAATCAGCGAACCACACCGATGGTCGCAGGCAAGGTAACATTTTTAGCTCCCGATCAAAGTCAGAATGAGAAAACCGATGAAGCTTTTTTTAAGATCCGAATTGGTATTTCTTCAAAGGAACAACAAAAAATTGAAGGTAAGGAAATTACGCCAGGAATGCCCGCAGAAGTAATGATTAGAACCTCTGAACGTACAGTCATCAGCTATCTGATGAAACCCCTCTTCGATCAGTTCAACCGGGCTTTTAGAGAGGATTGATCTCCCACTGATTGGCATTTCCAATGCCAACATTGTTGCCTATTGTGGCGGCACCGCGTCTGCTCAACACCCAGCTTTCCTCATGGGGAACGGCTGGCGGGTATGGGGAAAAGTACCAATTCCGATAAGCAGAGACAGCGGTCATTGTCTTGGTCGTTATATTCTGTGGCCTCAGCACCAACAAAAAATTCGCAAGCCAGTTGCCTCTACGGAAGCTTTTTGATCTGTTAGCAAAAGATCAGAGGTTTGGCGTGACGGTGAGTTTTGACCCGACTGAGACATTCAAATGCACAAAATCAGTGTGGGGCTAAAGGGAGCATTTTTCATCAATTTCCCTTTTTTCCACTAATTCAGTGAGCGAGAAGTCGAATATAGCTAACCAATGACTCAACATCGCCCTGACTTAGAATGTCCCGCCAAGCCGGCATATACCGCCCGTTGCCATCAAGGATACTCTTAATAAGCTCTTTATTGTCAAGGCGGTCGGTCTCAAGGGGATTAGTGAGATCCATCGGTACTATCCCTATAAGTTTCGTCATGACGCCATCTCCTTCGCCCTCTACACCATGACAGACTTGGCAATACTGATTATAGAGTTGAAGACCAATTTTTGGATCGCCCATCAAATTATGTTTGGCTCTACTCATGAAGCGAAGATATGCGATCAATGATTTGATTTGAGACTTGTTAAATATATTCTTCCATTCCGGCATGGAATTACTGATCATGTCATGGCGATTACGCCCCGTTATAGTCGGCCGCCCCTCTCCGGTAATAATCTTCACAAGGATGGTATCACTCCTGGAGCGTACGGTTGTGGTCAGGTCTGCCGGGTTAATCCTCATTGCTTTTGCAAGGGGGCCATTCCCTTTACCAGTAACTCCATGACATAGCTGGCAGTAGGAAACATACAACCCTCTTCCTTCAAAGGCGGGAGGAGGGCTAGCGGCTACTTCCCAGATGCACGCAAAAGTGAGTAGGGTTTGCAGCAATATGACGTGGATGATATTTTTCATGGCTACCTTTATTATTGAACCGGGATGCCCCTTGCAAGCCTCTTAGTGTTTGACCGAATAGTATCCTTAACAATATCAGTTATTTGCGATTCCATCAATTTATAACTAATTGATGGAGGAAATCATGGCTTGGACGATAGAAAACCGTGGCGATTATTGTCGCAATGATTTGAGGTATGAGAGTGATTTGCGTCATGTTGAGTGGCTGGCAATTTCTCCTCCTTTGCCGCAACAAAGCAATACAGGCAGGCCTCGCACGGTTGATTTACGGGCCATTTCGAACGCGATTTTTTATATTGCGCAAACGGGTTGTCAGTGGCGCATGTTGGCCAAAGATTTTTCGCCGTTTCAAAGCGTTCAATATTATTTTTACAAGTGGCGCGATGACGACACATGGCGACAAATCAGTGACACAATGGTCGCGATCGAGAGAAAAAGACAGAGGCGAAATGAAAAACCAAGTGCTGGCGTGATCGATAGCCAGTCCGTAAAAACCACAGAAAGTGGCGGTATTTCGGGCTTGCGATCAATTTTTTCTTTGCGCTCGGCAATTCTGCTTTGGTGAGCGTCGTTTCTAAAAAATCATTTTCCAGTGTCAATTCGCCGATTTTGGCGTGCAGGGTTTTGGCGTCAATGGAGTGGGTTCAGGCTTCGCAGACTTGGTCTCTCTATTGAAAACCTCTTTTGCTCCGGCCAGCAACTGGTCGCGCCATTGCTTTATCTGGTTGTCATGAACATCAAATTGCTGCGCCAATTCGCTCAAGATCTTTTCACCCTTGATCGCTTCATGCGCGACTTTGGATTCAAAAGCGTGGGTGTGATTTCTGCGTGCTCGTCTCGTCAGAAAGGGTTTCGTGTTGTCGGCAATCATGTCGATTTACCGGCCATAAAACCACTTTTAGGGACTGTGTAGATTCCGCGAGCCACCTGTGATATTTTCATATTTGAATTTGCCGCCAAGCCTGTTATAAAACGCAGGCTTGATATACGTCACTGCAGGTTTTTTGTGATGTGTCGTAAGAAACTTTCCGCACGGTCCCGTGCGGAGGGTAAAGGCTGTTGTGTATATATGAAAATCCTAATTAAGAAAAAACGAGGGGCATTGAATGACTGACAATGTGATGTATCTAATTATTGCGGGGGGCATTTTATCCGTCCTTTATGGAGTGTGGGCGAGCCGCGCTGTCATTGCCGCCGATTCTGGCAATAAGCGCATGCAGGAAATTGCCAGCGCTATTCAAGAAGGTGCTACCGCTTATCTCACACGGCAATATACGACTATCGCCATTGTTGGTGCGGTGATCTTTATCATTCTGGCCTTTTTGCTTGGCTCATTGCAAGCTATTGGCTTTGCCATCGGAGCGTTTTTGTCCGGCCTGGCAGGTTTTGTCGGCATGCTGGTTTCTGTTCGTGCCAATGTACGCACCTGTCAGGCTGCCAGCCGCTCGCTCGGTGCGGGCCTTGAAATCGCCTTTCGCTCCGGTGCTGTCACAGGCATGCTGGTCGCTGGTCTCGCCCTGCTCGGTGTTGCTGTATACTATTATATTCTGACTGCTGTCATGGGCTATGCGCCGACTTCTCGCACAGTCATTGACGCGTTGGTCTCGCTGGGCTTTGGTGCCTCGCTTATTTCCATCTTTGCCCGTCTTGGTGGTGGTATTTTCACCAAGGGCGCTGATGTTGGTGGTGACCTCGTGGGCAAAATCGAAGCGGGTATTCCCGAGGATGATCCGCGCAACCCTGCAACCATTGCCGACAATGTAGGCGACAATGTTGGTGATTGCGCCGGTATGGCCGCTGACTTGTTCGAAACCTATGTGGTGACCATTGTTGCCACCATGGTGCTGGCTTCAATTTTCTTTGCCAATGCTGGCAATATTGATGCGTTGATGCTCTATCCAATGGCAATTGGTGCCGCTTGTGTGGTGACTTCGATCATCGGCACATTCTTTGTGCGCCTTGGTGCGAATAACTCTATTATGGGTGCTCTTTACAAGGGCTTTATCTGGACAGGTATACTGTCTGTTCCAGCGCTGTATCTTGTTACTGACGGGTTGATCGGCATGGACACCAAGTTGGTTGCACAAGGCTTGTCCTTTACTGGCATGAGCTTGTTTATCTGTGGCGTGATCGGTCTGTTGGTAACAACGCTGATCATCGTCATCACGGAATATTATACTGGTACCAATTATCGCCCGGTACACTCCATCGCGGAAGCCTCAAAGACCGGTCACGGTACCAATGTCATTCAGGGTTTGGCGATTTCCATGGAATCCACAACCATGCCCGCGATTATTATCATCGCTGGTATCATCTCGACCTATATGGTCGCTGGCCTGTTCGGCACCGCCATCACCACGACCACCATGTTGGCGCTGGCTGGTTTTGTTGTGGCGCTTGATGCTTTTGGCCCTGTCACTGATAATGCAGGTGGTATTGCGGAGATGGCTGAGTTGCCTGAAGGCGTGCGCAAGACAACTGACGCGCTGGATGCCGTTGGTAACACCACAAAGGCTGTCACCAAAGGTTATGCCATTGGCTCAGCTGGTCTTGGTGCTCTGGTGCTGTTCGCAGCCTTTACCCAAGATATTGATTATTTTGCTGCTAATCCAGGCGAATACCCCTATTTCGCCGGGATCGGAGAAATCGACTTCTCTTTGAAAAACCCTTATGTGGTTGCGGGCCTGTTTTTTGGTGGTTTGCTGCCATTCCAGTTCGCCGCTATGGGCATGATGGCCGTGGGCCGCGCTGCTGGTGCGATCGTTGAAGAAGTCCGCCGCCAGTTCAAGGAAAAACCTGGCATCCTGAAAGGCGAGGACAAGCCTGATTACGCAGCTGCCGTTGATATGCTCACCGTTGCCGCGATCAAGGAAATGATCGTCCCATCGATCCTGCCGGTTCTGGCTCCGATCGTTCTTTACTTCGGTATGCTAGGCATTTCAGGTAGCAAGGCGCAGGCCTTCGCATCCGTTGGTGCCATGCTGCTGGGTGTGATCATTACCGGTCTGTTCGTGGCGATTTCCATGACCTCCGGCGGTGGTGCCTGGGACAATGCCAAGAAATATATCGAAGATGGTAATTTCGGTGGCAAGGGATCAGATGCTCATGCTGCAGCGATAACCGGCGATACAGTCGGTGATCCTTACAAGGATACAGCTGGCCCCGCCATCAACCCAATGATCAAAATCACTAACATCGTCGCGTTGTTGCTATTGGCGGTTCTCGCTCACTAGCTGTAAGCGATATGTTGAGAAATTAGCGGGGCGGGGGAGTGTAATACTTCCCCGCCTTTTGTTTTTGCTGCGCAAAAATGTCTTCGCCAGATGGGCGTGCTACGCGCACAACGCCAAGGACGAGCCCTTGGAATCCGTTATTTGCAGATGAATTGTATTTTCGACCAAAAATACTGCCAACTGCTGCTGCGCATATAGCTGGATGGAGCGAATGGCTTTGTTATTTTATGACCGGAGGGGCATTTTTTCTGGCAAGTTGTGTCAGTTCAGCTTTCCGCCATTCTACATCAGTCATTTTCTGCTGGTCTGCGGGAAGTTTTTTGTAGGCCTTGAATTTCGCAGATCCGGCAAAAAGAGGCGTATTATGACTGAGCCAGCCACGACCGGTCGTGGAATAAGCTTCATAAACAACTGAGCCTTTTTCCTTCCCAATCTCCGTAACGTCAAGTGCTCCCAGTGTATTTCCACCGCATGCAGACAGTAAAGACGCAGGCAGAATAAGAAGGGCTTTTTTCATGATATCTCCAGAAAACGCTCCGAATAGCACTCCTTCTACGGATAGTCAATGCCATGCGGGATGTGGTAGCAAATCCGGCCTAAATTCACGTAACATATGATCGTGGGTAGGGTATCAATAAACGGGTTCCAAGGGCAAGCCCTTGGTGCCAGCTGCATAAGCTGCCCGCGCGGTGAACGCATTCATTTGCACAGCCTCGCCACATAAGCCTTGACACTTGACGCTTAACAGCAAATATCTTGCACCTACCCGATTGAACGAAACATTAGCTTACCTGCCTGGTTTGCAGAGAGTGAGAGGCGGTTTCGGTCCAGGAGATGTAAGCAGGACCTCGGTTTTTGTTGCAACCTTGAGATCGATCCGAAAAACATATGATCAATATTACGTTTCCTGACGGCAATGCTCGTGAGTATGAAGCCGGTGTCGATGGTTTTGCCATTGCCCTTAGCATTTCCAAATCCTTGTCCAAGAAAGCCGTTGCCGTCAAGATTGATGGTGAGCTGAGCGATCTATCGAAGCAGCTCAAAAAAGATGCGGTCGTCGAAATAGTACTGCGTGATGATGACGATGCCGTGGAGCTGATCCGTCATGATGCCGCGCATATCATGGCGCAGGCGGTGCAGGAATTGTTCCCTGGCACGCAGGTAACGATTGGCCCGACAATCGAGCATGGTTTTTATTATGACTTCGATCCCAAGCAGCCGTTCTCTACCGAAGATTTCCCAAAGATTGAAAAGAAGATGCGCGAGATCGTCAAGCGCAATGACAAGTTTGTGCGCGAGGTTTGGGGCCGCGACGAGGCTATCAAGCATTTCAAGCAGCAGGGCGAAGATTATAAGGCCGAGCTGATTGAGGCGATCCCGCAGGGCGATGAGGTCAGCATTTACCGACAGGGTGACTGGCTTGATCTGTGCCGTGGTCCGCATTTGCCCTCAACGGGCAAGGTTGGCACAGCGTTCAAGCTGATCAAGCTGGCCGGCGCCTATTGGCGCGGCGATCACAATAATCCCATGTTGCAACGTATATATGGGGTGGCGTTTGCCAATGAGAAGGGTCTCAAAGCCCATCTGCATATGTTGGAAGAAGCGGAAAAACGCGATCATCGTCGCATTGGCCGCGAGATGGATCTGTTCCATTTTCAGGAAGAAGCACCGGGCTCGGTCTTTTGGCATGCCAAGGGTTGGACACTGTTCTTGCAATTGATTTCCTATATGCGCCGCCGTCAGACTGAGGCTGGTTATGTTGAGGTGAACTCTCCCGACATGATGGAAAGAAGTCTGTGGGAAACTTCTGGTCACTGGGAAAAATTTGGTGATCATATGTTCACCACGACAACGCCGGATGAAAAAGTGTTCTGCTGCAAGCCGATGAATTGTCCTGGCCACGTGCAGATTTTCAAGCACGGTCTTAAAAGCTATCGCGATCTGCCATTGAAAATCGCCGAATTTGGCAAGGTACATCGCTTTGAACCTTCAGGCGCTTTGCACGGTTTGATGCGGGTACGCTCATTCACTCAGGACGATGCTCACGTATTTTGTACGTCAGAGCAGATCACCGAAGAGTGCATCAAGATCAATACTCTGATGATGACCATCTACAAGGAGTTTGGTTTTGAGAATGTGAAGATCAAGTTTTCTGACCGACCGGACGTACGTGTTGGTTCTGATGAGATCTGGGACAAGTCGGAAGCGGCGCTGAAAGCGGTGCTGGACGCAGCGGGCGTTGAATGGGAGCTGAATTCTGGTGAGGGGGCCTTTTATGGGCCAAAACTTGAATATGTGCTGCGGGACGCTATTGGCCGGGACTGGCAATGCGGCACGACCCAGCTCGACTTTAATCTGCCGGGTCGTCTTGGTGCCTTTTATATCGGTGCGGACGGGGAAAAGCATGAACCCGTGATGGTGCATCGTGCTATGTTCGGTTCACTGGAGCGGTTCACCGGTATCCTGATCGAACAGCATGCCGGACGTTTTCCGCTCTGGCTGGCCCCGATCCAGATTGTCGTTGCCCCTATCGTTTCAGATGCTGACGACTATGGCTTGGAGCTTCAACAAAAATGTCTTGATGTTGGCCTGCGCTGTGAGATCGATCTGCGCAATGAAAAGATCAATTACAAGGTGCGCGAGCACTCTCACGCCAAAGTACCGGCGATGTTCGTCGTTGGCATGCGTGAAGCCGGTGAAGGCACCGTTTCGGTGCGCCGTCTTGGCGACAAGCATCAAAAGGTCATGTCGGTCGAAGAGGCGATTGCGCAGATGGTTATTGATACAGCTGCACCCGATCAGGTGTTTTAAGTGCTCGGATATTGAAACGATACCATCCCAGTGACATGCAACGGGATGACGCGATGAGGGGGTGCGATCAAGTTTAGTGACTGGTGCTGGATCGTTTGCTTTCTTTGCTCTATAATGTAAAATATCTCATTGTTATAAAAGGAGTTATTGGTATGAAGAAACTAGCATTATTATTTTGCGTGGCGTTTCTCACTCCCTCTTTTGGCGTTCTTGCACATCAAGAGAGTCATGTTCATAGCCAGTGGGTCAAGCAGGAATTAAACCAGCTACGCCAGACCATTCAGAAATTGAAAATGCGCATTGAGCGGATGCAGGGAAGTGGTGCTGTATCCGGCGTTGGTGGGTCCTCGATGGGCGGTCAGGCTCTGAACGATGCTTGCGGTCCCAATCAGCAAAAGCTATGTAGTAAATCTTGTGGACCGGGAACGAAAATCGGCAAGGCAAGCTGCATCGGCAAAGGTAATATCGGCAAAACCTATCATTCTGATCAGGGCGTAACCTGCTACTGCTATAATGAAAATGATCGGAACTGCCGCGTTGAACGCGTTATTGCCAGTTGCGTCCGGTAAATCTGAGCGAGCAGCGGTCGCCGCTTGGTCCTTCTACCTGACGGGCTATTTTAGCGCCATATATTTGCGATAGTCAGCGGCAGCCTTGTTGTTTTTGCCCCTGCTTTTATAAGCGACAGCGCGATTGCGGTAGGCTGGCGCATATTGCGGGTTAAGGTGGATGGTGCGACTGAAATCCTTGATGGCTTTCCTGAACCGTCGCAAGTGGAAATAGCTGGTGCCGCGAGTATAATAGGCATTGGCCATATTGCGATTGAAGCGGATGGCTCGCGAAAAATCTTTGATCGCCTTTCTATATTGCTGCTGATTGAAATAGGCTTCGCCGCGATTGAAATGAACTTCATCATCAGGCTTGAGGCGGATGGCACGGCTATAATCGGCAATAGCCTTGCCAAATTTACCATTATTGTCATGGGCGACACCACGCAATTGATAGAGTGCGGCCAGCTGGGGGCGGGTTTGGGTCTTGTCTTTCAACAGCTCGGTACAAGCAGCGATGGCGCGTTCCGGATTGGCGTGCTGGATACAATCTTCAATAATTTGCGCCTGAACGGACAAGGTTTGCAGGACAAAAAATAACAGTCCTGTTGAACCAAGCTTTTTTATTTTGATCATCAATCCTGTCGCCCCTTTTTATTAAACGTAGACCGCAAACTAATGCGGTCATTGGCCTGGAGCAATAGCTACCAGACCAAAATTTAGGGCTGTCCCAGCTAACTATACTCATCCTGCTATTAAATCCGAAAATCATCGTGCAGGATTACGCGGAAAATATTGCTGACGCGGTCGCGGAAATTATGCTAGTTTTCAGGCACGATCTGCTCGAAAAATTTAAAAAGTGGTATTTGCGAATTCATTGAATGTTTAGTAAGATTAATTATTGGCTCAAGAAAATTGGCCAGTGCAATCAATTGCTTCTACCGTTATCGGGTAGTCGAGATCAATTTCTCTAGCGTGGACTATTTAACCCGAGTGACCATATACCTCAGATAATTCTCCACAAAATCGACGAGTCGAAGTTGAGAAAGAGAGACAATACGACTATGTTAGTGATGGGAGGTTCTGGCGCAGATTGCTTGGAGGACTAATTGCAAAAATCCAGAGAAATTTACAAAGAACGGACGTTTGAATTTATCGAGCGGGTTGGTCGGCTTGATAATTACGATCTTATTTGTCAAGAAATAGAACGAGAATTATTATGGTACGGGCTGACCTGCGTCACGATAATGAAACTCCCTGGGCCCACGAGCTCGTTTACAGATGGCATATTGTTAAACACGCGGCCCAACGAATATACCGAGCACTATGCAAACGAGAACTATTTGGCCAAAGACCCTGTCGTTCTGGAGTTATCTTTGACAATGGATAGTTATTCGTGGGGAGATGTGCGGCGCTCTCGCGTGCTCACTAAAAAGCAGAAACATATCATCGATGAAGGCCGGGAATTTGGGGCGACTGACGGCGTTGTTGTACCCATTCGTTCCGCGTCTGGAGAGTTTTCCATTTTCAGTCCCTGCGGTGAAGATCCAGATCTATCGAAAAATGCTCGTATCTCCCTCGACATTATCGGGATGTATGGCTTCGAAGCGCTCAAAAGAGCACGGGTTAAGGAGCGACATCAAAATCTGGCATATCAGCCTCTGACACCTAGGGAGCGTGAAGTCCTGCAATGGGTGGCTGCAGGAAAAACGGATGATGAAATCGCAGAAATTTTATCCGTTGCGACGACGACCACCACTTTCCATGTCCAAAATGCAAAGCGTAAGCTGGACACTTGCAATCGCACATATGCCGTTGTGAAGGCCATCAAATATGGTGAGATTACCATTTAAACTAATTGACAGGATGATCAGCCCTCGTTACTACAGCCCGTTTCAACAATCAAACGTAACCTCTGTTTACTGATGGAATATGGTTTTGGTTCGCCGGTTTGGTGGGCGGGGTCAAGGGTTTTATCGCGCATCTCTGTGCTGAGCTGCACCCCTGAAGCCGGCTGGCAAACCGGATTCATGCGATGAGCGATACACGCACCGGTGCAACTTGCCGGTCGCTTCAAGGGCTATGCAATGAGGTTCTCTCCTCCTTGGTAACAAACAAACCTTGCAACGACTAGGTTCTCTTCGAACATGTAAGCGGTAGAACATCAAGAATGTCTGTGCAGGACACTATTTTTACCTAGTAGCGATAGTGCTCTGGCTTGAACGGCCCGGTTTTGGGAACGCCGATATATTCGGCCTGCTCATCAGACAGCTCGGTCAGTTTGACGCCGAGTTTTTCCAGATGCAGGGTGGCGACTTTTTCATCGAGATTTTTTGGCAGGATATAGACCTTGTTCTCATATTTGTCGGAACTGCCATAAAGTTCCATCTGGGCCAGCACCTGATTGGTGAAGCTGGCGGACATCACAAAGCTTGGATGACCGGTAGCACAAGCGAGGTTGACGAGACGCCCTTCCGCCAGAAGGATGAGCTTTTTGCCATCTGGAAATTCAATTTCGTCGACCTGTGGCTTGACCTCGGTCCATTTAAAATTACGCAGGCCATCTACCTGAATTTCACTATCGAAATGACCGATATTACAAACGATGGCCCGGTCTTTCATGGTGCGCATGTGATCGACAGTGATGACATCCTTGTTGCCAGTTGTGGTAACGAAAATATCGCCCAGTGGTGCGGCGGTTTCCATGGTCGCAACCTGATAGCCTTCCATGCTGGCCTGCAGGGCGCAGATGGGATCGATTTCAGTAACGATGACGCGTGCACCTTGCGAGCGCAGGCTTTCGGCGGATCCCTTGCCAACATCGCCAAAGCCACAAACCACAGCGACTTTACCAGCGATCATCACATCGGTGGCGCGGCGTAGGCCATCTACAAGGCTTTCGCGACAACCATAAAGATTATCGAATTTCGATTTGGTGACACTGTCATTGACGTTGAAAGCGGGGAAGGGCAGTTCTCCTTTTTCCTGCAGCTGGTAAAGACGATGCACGCCAGTGGTGGTTTCTTCCGAAACGCCTAGCAAATTGTCACGCTGTTGGGTGAACCAGCCAGGAGAGGCTTTTGCGCGTTTGAGGATCTGCGCTTTCACAACTTTTTCTTCTTCATTGCCAGGATTGGGAATGATTTCCTCTCCAGCGTCTACCTTGGCACCAAGAATGATATACATAGTGGCGTCACCACCATCATCAAGAATGAGATTTGGCGTGCCGTCTGGGTTTTCATCAGTTTTGGGCCAATCGAAGATTTTGTCCACATAGTCCCAATAGTCTTCAAGGCTTTCTCCTTTCACAGCAAAAACCGGGGTACCTTGATCGGCAATGGCTGCAGCGGCATGATCTTGTGTTGAAAAGATGTTACAGGTCGCCCAGCGCACTTGCGCACCAAGGGCTTGCAAGGTCTGGATGAGTACGGCAGTCTGGATGGTCATATGAAGCGAGCCGGTGATCCGAGCGCCTTGCAGTGGTTTTGATGGACCATATTCTTTTACGCAGGCCATTAGGCCCGGCATTTCGGTTTCCGCGATCTCGATTTCTTTGTGGCCCCAATTAGCAAGCCCGATATCAGCAATGACATAATCACCCATGAAATGTTCCTTTAATTATCTTGTTGTTGTCTTGTTTTCAGCCATGAAGGGCTGTTTGCACCCTACATACCGCTTTGATGATGTATGCGCAACAAGCACATAAAGTTTTTTTTATATGATTGTGCCGCACGACGCTGACCAGGGTGAATAAGTAGTAAAAAAGTTTTGTTGAGGAATAATTGAACCACAAGGAGTAATAGCTGCATATTAGTGTTATATTAAGCTCAAACTTAAAAACCATCGCTGGATCAATGACATTGATTGCGTACCTAGTGAAAATGGCGTATTATATGCAGCAGGATGGACTGTTGTGCGTAGCGTGTCCGAGTAGGATACATCCATAAGCGAGAATTCATGGTAAAAATGTCTGATACTGACGAGGGCGGAAAATTCCCCAGGCTTTCTGACGTGACAGAAAGCGGCGAAGCGGCCCTGCATACCACTCAAATCAATCTTTCTCCAGAAGCTTTCGAGCGTTTTGCGGATGTGTTTGAGGGCGCAGTCCGGCGCTGGGAACGCATTGTCTACCCCGCCATGTTCGTGATGGTGCTGGTCATGGCATATGGGTTCTTTTTGATGTTTAACCTTGCCAATGATATGCGCGTGATTGCTCAGCAGATTGCACCAATGGCGGGACATATGTCCGTTTTGACTAAGAAGATGGGGCATCTCACCGGTAGCATCGAAAATATGGGCAAGGATATGAACGTCATTGCCAAGGTCATGCCGGAAATGAACGAAAAGCTGTCCGAAATGACTGCCATGCGTGTTCAAGTTGAGGTCATGAACAAGCGTATGGAGTTCATGAATGTTCACATGGAGGGCATGAACCAGCAAATGAGTACTATGAACAGTCGGATGTATGTCATGACGGGTAGTGTTGCCCAGATGAACAGGACTGTTGGTCGTCCCATGAATTTCATGAATAGCTTTATGCCCTGGTAGGCGTTCTAACTCTCCTCATAAAACCTTGCAGTGATCAAGGCATTCAATTGCTCAAGGGCTTCATTTGACTGTCTGCCGCTGGCGCTGATGGTTAGCGATGTGCCTTTGCCGGCTGCCAGCATTAATAAATCCATGACCGAGCTGCCAGAAACGGTTTCCCCATCTCTTGTGACAGTTATAATTGCGTCAAATTGCTGGACGCATTTGACGAATAATGCGGAAGCGCGTGCGTGCAGTCCCTTCTTATTGCAAATAAGAATATCGATGGAGCTACTTTTTGCGGAAGTTTTGGGAGCACTGGCAATCATTTTAAACTCGCTTGGAACTTATGACCTCGAATTTGGTCTTGGAAATTGGCATAACATGTCGCTGGCCACATGAATATAGCGGCGCCCGCAAGATTTTGCCTCGACAACAGTATCTTTTAAATTCAATTTTTGGCGGTTGGTGGCAAGGGATATCAGCATGGGAAGATTGATGCCGCTGATCATTTCAATAGGGGAGCCATTTATGGCATCAATGGCAAGATTGGAGGGGGTACTGCCAAAAAGGTCAGTGAGTAAAATGACGCCATCGCCATCATTGACCTGTTTGACGCTGGAGCGGATCTTGCGGAGTAGGATTTCGTGATCAAGGTCGTCGTCGACGGCAATAGTTTCAAGTTGCGTCTGGGGGCCGACCACATGCTCAAGTGCACTATGGAACTCTCGTCCCAACGCTCCATGTGTGACAATAACCAAGCCGATCATTGTATGAACCCTTTTCGACAATAAGTCAGCGAATTTATGACCTTGTGTCCTATCTACCAGAAACTCTATTCTCACCCAGCTTAAATGACAGGGCAAGATGTTTTTTATGAACAATTCGATAGAGCGTATGTATGGGATGATTTTGGGGCGGTAAAATCTCGTCAGACAAAGAAAAGCATGGTCTATCCATTAAGGATGAGGCCATGCTCGTCGGAGGGGAGATTCGTTATTTGATTTCGTTAGGCAACTTTTGCGAGATCGACCAGAGGTGATGGTTTGTTCGCCATTTTCCCCAGTTCGTCTTCGATAACCATCAGATCAAAGCCAATATCAAGAGTGCGATCCAGTACCTCTTCGACGCCCACATCAGCCGCGTGGATCATGCCCCATAAAAACGCTGAACGCATGCCAGTGCGGCAATAGATCAGCTTTGGGCCTTTTGTTTCGGCAATCAAATAGCCAAAGGCGCGGGCGAAAAACTCATTGTTCAGCTGGTGGCCATAGATCGGCATATGGCGATAGTCCATACCTTCTCGCTCTGCAACGGCTCTGGCGTCTTTATCGCTTAGCTCGCACAATTCATCATCTTCAGGCAGAATATTGATGATGGTCGCAACGCCTTCGCTGGCGGCTCTTTCAAGATCGCTCTCGTTAAGGCAACCGGACAACCAGAAATCATCATCCAGTTTTCTGAAAACTGTGGGTCTCTTTTCGATTTTACTATTTTTCAGCATATCGCAGATCCTGATTTTCGTTGGTCTCTTAGTTTCAATAAGTGTTATTTAGGGTTGGAAAGGTCTCTTGTTCAAGTGAAAACGGCAAGTAAATAGAAAATAAAACTAAAAAACACATTTTTTATAGTGAAATAAGAAAAATAGTGTATGATAATCATCAAATACAAAAAAATATTTCTAATTTATTGAGGTGTGAATATGCTTGATTCCGTTGATTTGCAGATTTTGGCGATTTTGCAGGTGGATTGCACCATTCCGGTTGCGGAAATTGGCAAGCAGGTTGGGCTGTCAACGACGCCTTGCTGGCGGCGTATTCAAAAGCTTGAAGCCGATGGGGTCATTGAGGGCAGGGTAGCCTTGCTCGACCCGCAAAAGATCAATGTCGGCGTGACAGTGTTTGTCTTTATTTCCACCAGTCAGCACACACAAGAATGGCTGGAGCGTTTTCATGCGGCTGTGGAAGAGCTACCTGAAATCGTGGAATTTTACCGGATGAGCGGTCAGGTGGACTATTTGTTACGGCTCGTCGTGTCTGATATTGCCCATTATGATGTCGTCTACAAAAGACTGATATCGAGCATTGAATTGACAGATGTGAGCTCGAGTTTTGCCATGGAGCAAATCAAATTTACGACAAAGCTGCCGCTTGAGTTTGCAGGGGAATAATCCTGCCTATCATTCAGCGAGATGTTCAGGTCTTTTGGTTGGGTATCAACAGGGTGAGCAGGCTTGACGTATCCAGCCGATTGCCACCCATTTGCTGTATCTCGCCATAGAACTGATCGACAAGCGCCGCAACCGGCAATTGAGCACCATTGCGCCTGGCCTCATCCAGGCAATTGGCGAGATCCTTGCGCATCCAGTCGACGGCGAAGCCATAATCAAATTTGCGGTCCTTCATGGTCTCCCAGCGATTTTCCATTTGCCAGCTTTGCGCCGCTCCCTTGGTGATAACCGACATGACTTCTGCGACATCAAGCCCGGCATTTTCGGCAAAGTGAACAGCTTCAGCCAGCGCCTGCACCAGTCCCGCAATGGCGATCTGGTTGACCATTTTTGTAAGCTGTCCTGCGCCAGCTGGTCCCATGAGTTTACAGTTGGCAGCGAAGTAATCGATCAATGGTTTTGCCTGTACAAAAGAGTCTTCCTGCCCCCCTGTCATCACGGTCAGGATGCCGTCTTGCGCCCCTTTTTCACCACCTGATACGGGCGCATCGAGAAAATGAGCGCCTTTGTCTTGCGCTTGCGCTTCCAGTTCGCGTGCAATCGTCGCCGAGGAGCTGGTATGATCGATGAAGATGGCACCAGGTTTCAAAGACGAAAAGGCACCGTTTGGTCCCAATGTTACCTCGCGCAGGTCGTGATCATTGCCAACACAGCAAAAGACAAAATCGGCTTCTTCAGCAGCCTGCAAGGGAGCGGGAGAATGAGAGCCGCCGAATTTGGCAACCCAGTCGAGAGATTTTTGTGCTGTTCTATTGTAAACGGTGAGTTCGTGGTCGGATTTGCTGGCGAGATGCCCAGCCATGTGAAAACCCATCACGCCAAGCCCGATCCAAGCTACTTTTGCCATGACAGTTCTCTCCTGTTAGTTGATATTGTTCACAGCTTTATAAACGTTAGGAGAGGAATATCCAATAGGCAGAAAAATTTTATCTGGGTGATGTTGAAGCAGACGGTTTTATCTAGCCAAGCCGTCCTGTGACATGGGCCAGCATCAGATAGGCACGGCCAGCATCAGTTGTCAGATAGTTTTGAATGATGCGCCCACTAGGGTCTTTTTCATCGGCTTCTTTCAGCAGTCCCTCGAAATCTAGGACATATTTTTCGACGGTGTTGTGAAAGGTCTCATCGGCAGCGTAGCGCTCGGAAATCTGATCGAAGGTCGCTTGCCCCTCGCTTGTGTAAAGTCCTTTGGTAAAGACGTTGCGTTCGCCAGCTTGTGAGCGATTCCAAGCCAGTGCCGCCGTGTTGCTATCGAGCGCTCTGGCGATATCATCGACCCGCAAAATATCGAGAGGATCCAGTGAGAGATTGGGTTTGCGCCCCCCCGCATTGCCAGGGTTTGGACCGTTGCCAAGTGCTGTATTACTGGAGGGACGATAGGTGGGAAGAGGCTGCTCTTCGTGCTCGCTATCGGTATCAGCAACCCTAGCGAGTAGGTCCCCAAATGACCATTGGCTTGGCTGCTTGTCGCCAAGTGCCATACGACCTTTTGCGGTGGGCAGCGATGGCGGCATAGCGCCCATATTATTTCCTGTTGGGAGCTGGCCTTGCCCATGCGCAGATCGTCCCATTGTCGACTGGCCACTCACAGAACCGGTGCTGGTGGCGCTGGCTAATCCCCTGCCGATATTGGCCCCCGAAATTTGTGCCAGTGCGTCAAGCGCTTGCATCTGGGTGTCAACGGCCTTTTTGATATCGGTTGAAGTGTTGGCAACGTCACCGGGCAGAACTTTAGTGCGGCTGCTCGAACGTGACATGCGGGTAACTGTTTCGACGATCTGTTGTGATACAGAGGTTGCATTGGTTTCCATTTCCCGTATGAGCTTTTGCGTATCGAAGACACTTTGCGCTGTTCCATGATCCACATCTTGCGCGGCTTTTTGGGCACGCGGACTGGCATTACCGGAAAGCTGTTTCTTCAATAGCTCAGCAGTTTCGTCGATCAGCATCAGGGAGTTCTGCAAGGCTTGCGTGTGAGCCAGTCGGTTTTTTTCGAATTCTCGAGACCGCGAGACAAGGTCTCCCAGAATGGCACGCGCCTTGTTTTGCTGTTGCCCCATCATGGCGCTCATTTTCATGTCGGGACCGGTCAGCAGGCGGGCTGTTGCGGATAGATCGCTACTTTGTGCTGCGAACTGGTCACGTACGATCATGATCTGGTCGGCATGATCTTGCAATAGTTGATCATGCTTTTTTGTCATCAGCGTAATTTTTGGTGAGAGCTGGTTCTGTTTACCGATGGTCTGATCAAGGTCATCACGATTATTTTCAAGATTGGCTTGTAGGTTTTTGGTTTGGTCTTGCATGGCACGTTCAAGGGCTTCGGAGCCGCGCAGCATGGACAGATCTTTTTTTGCAGTGATGTTTTGAACAACTGGTTGCGGCACCATAGGAACTGCATTGTCGAGACCGGCAAGGCGCTTATCAAAGGCCGCATCAATCGTGCGGGCCTTTTCGGTCAAAGAGGCGTCCATAGCTTGCGCCTGCGTGGCGATGGCCTCATCGATCTCGACGGCTTTTTGTTGCATTGTATTATCAATCGCTTCGCGATGAGTGAGGAAGGTTTGATCCAGATCACCAGCTTTGGCACTCAAAACTTTGTCCATCGATTTGGTGCGCATGGCAAGGCTGGCGTCCAGTGCTTTTACTTTTTGGACAAGCTTGGTATTGAGTTCACCAGAATGTTTGGCAATCATGCCATCGATTTCGCCGGTTCGCGTGGTCAGTTGGTGGTCAAGCGCCGTTGTACGCTTGGAAAGGGACGTGTCGAGTTGCCCCAGATTACGAGCGGCTCCGTCAATGACACTGCCGAGTTTTTTTTGTTCGGCGTTCATTTTGTTTAAAAGTTGCGGTAATTCAGCAGAGATTTTCTGCTTGATGGCAACTGTTTGCTCGGTGGTCGCATGCAGTGCTTTGGTAACCTGGTCTCCTGCCTGTTGCAGCTTAAGAGCCGACATGCTGCCGTGTTGAGCAAGGTTTTGGCCGATATCGTCGGTTGCCAGGCGGATGTGTTTGGATACCTGCGCGCCGACACCCTGCAATGTCTGTTTGACCTGTATGCCATTATGGGTAATGGCTTCGCGTTCATTGACGAGTTCATTGAGCAAGTTACGGATGATAAATTCATTTTGCGAATAGGATCTCTCAAGCGCGGCGACTTCATTGTGAACAAGGGCTTCGAGTTCGCCAGCTCGTCCAATGGCTCTTGAAATGGCATCATCCATCGCTGAGACCTGACGGCGAATGGTCTGACCAACGGAGGCGACTTTTTGCTCTGCCATCTTGTCAGGTTCTGCAAGGCGGATCGCTACTTCAGTCATGGCTGAGGCCATGAGTTTCATTTCATGGGAGCGTACAATAAGCTGGGCAATGAACCAGAACAAGGCAATCGGCACGAGGATCGCAGCCGCCAGAATATAAACTGATGAAGTGCCCAGTACAGATTTATATCCCGAAAAATCGCTCAGACTTTGGCCGATGAGCAACCAGCCAAGCAGGCCGCCGATAAACAGCCAGATCACAGAGGTGATAGTGGCGGTATAATAGGGCGCTTTGCTCGGCTCGGCCTGCATTGAGTGTATCAGGCCGCCAATCGAGGGAGCCTTGCTTTTTTCATGCAAGGAAGCGCGTGGACGCGGCTTGTCGGTTGGTAGGTATTGGCGCTTCAGCTTCGGTTGCTGAGGAGCAGGCTTTCGTTTGTGAAAACTTTGTTCGGTATGAGACGCACTTGGATCTGAAGCCAGGCCCTGATTTGGCGCTTCAGATGTTTGTTGATTTGCATGTGATGGTGTATCGGCGCGAGGGCTGGCAGTACCGGCGTTCTGGTGCGCGCTCTGCGGATTGTTTGCATTGGGTTCTGAAAGATTGATGGCTGGAGTTGGAGCTGTTCTTGGAGACGGCGAGGAAGCGGGCCGGGCTTGCCTTGCTCGCGGTCCAGCGCTTTCGGGTTGCCCCATTTGTGCTTTGTGAGCGGCGCCAGCTACCGATTTTCGCAAGCGCAGAGCAATTCTTGCAGGTTGGCTGGTGCCGGAAGCTGGCATTGGTTTGGCTGGCGTGACGGCCGGTTTCGGTACTGGCTGGGGGGCAGGCGCAGGGCGCGCAATGGGGGCCGCAGGTTTTTGAACACCTGGATCTACAGCCGGTGCGGACATTGGTTGGCTGCCGGGTCTTTTGGCTGGTGATGCCATGACAGGAGAAACCGGGGGGCGAGATGGGCTAGTTTGCGGCTCGGGTGTCAGTCGAGATAGCAGTGAAGCGGGGTTTTGCACTGGCTTTGCTGTTGGTAAGGGGGACGGTTTTCTTTGCGGTGTTCCAGATGGTTTCCCCTGGGGTTTTGCAGCGATATTTTGATCGTGCGAACTAGTGGGACCGGTGTTAAGCGTTCTGCTTGCCAGATTCCCTGAATGAGATGGGTTGTTGCGATCCCTCGTCATTTACCACACTGCCTTTTGCTTATGTACTGAGCATGATTTCTTTTTGAAATTCATGCCGAATCAGTCACTCAACTCACTATATTCGATCCTGGGTGACCTGTCGCTGTTAACCCGTTAGACGGCGAATAACCCCTGTAGCACATGTTAGGGCCCCTAGGTCGGCGCTCGACAAGGCTATGAGCATCAGCTCTTATTGGTTCTTTTCTACCCTTTCTTTAGGGCCAAAAAGTGATTTCTTTGCACAATGGTAAATAGCTTGCACTTGTCGACATTTTAAACACACAAAGTGAAACGTTTAACGCTCCATTATGAAAAATGCCCTATGATTGATGTCCAGACATTGGGAGATTTGTATATGAGCGCGAAAATTGATGAAACTGTTTTGCTAGATACCAGCTTTCTGGCCAAGTTCACACTTGGAAGTTTTGAGCTTGAACAAGAAGTTTTACTGATGTTTGTTGATCAGTCGGCACTGTATCTAGAGCGTTTGAAATCTCCTAACAGCCCCAAAGACTGGTTTGAAGCGGCTCATTCTCTCAAAGGGTCAGCGCGTGGTATTGGTGCTTTTGCCGTTGGCAAGCGGGCGGCACAGTTGGAAAAGGTTGACGAGCCGCTCAACGCCTCAATTCGCACAGCAATCTTGTCTTTGTTGCAAAGCGATCTGGAAGAAACCAAAGACGCCATATTAAGACATCTTGAAGTCAGCGATGATGCGGTCTTGATTTAGGAACTGATCTAACGGATATATGTCCTGGCCACGGATTATGGACTTAAAATCAGTTTTTGCCTATGATCGTAACCCTCAACAGGTCCTGGGTTGATCCAGATGCCTGTCACTCAATCAATTGTCTTGTCTCTCAGGGATATGACCGAGCTATGTGTCAAAGGATCACAATGCCAACCATCAATTATATTGACCCCACAGGGAAAAAGCACACCGTTGAAGCGCAAACGGGCCAGACCTTGATGGAAGTTGCAATCAAACATCTAGTGCCCGGGATCATTGCCGAATGTACAGGAGCCTGTTCGTGCGCAACCTGCCATGTTTATGTCGATGAAGAATGGCGTGAAACAACCGGCCAAGCCAGTGATATGGAAGACGATATGCTGGATTTTGCCGTTGACGTTCAGGACAATAGCCGTCTGTCATGTCAGATAAATATTACTGACGACATGGATGGTATGACAGTGCGCGTCCCTGAACGCCAGCACTGATCGATTACGTCTCAATCACTAGTCTGGTTCAAAATGCCAGAAAACAATCTCGCTCTTTTGCGCCCCACGGAGAAGAAAGTGGGAAAGAGCGAGATTGCACCCTGGGAGGGATAGGTAGAGAGGGCTCTACTTTTCTGTCAGAGTTTCAAGGTCTTCGCCGCCTGTTGCGGTATGGCAGAAGATGCAGCCCTTTTCAGCTCCCTTCGCAACACGACCAGCCAGTTGCATCTTTTTGGGGTTGGTCATTAGCGCGCCGGCTTTGTTATATTTGGCCCAGAACCAGTCTTTGTTCTTGGTGTCATAGCCAGCTTCGCGTTTGAACATTACAGTATAGGCACCAAGGAACTTGTTGGGATTGTCATAGACAGTGGCGACTGAAGCCTCCTTGCCAATATGATTGACCTTGACGAGGACTTTGCCGGTTTTTCCGCCAACAGTGATTGTTTTACTAAGGACTTGCTGAATGGCACCATGGGGCTCATTACCTTCAAATGGGCGCACATTGATGCGGCTGGGGCCAACAAATTCCACTTTTTCAAGAGTGGACCAAAGGCTTTTCGCGAAAGAAATATCATCTTTATTTCCGAACGGGGCGGACGAAGCCGCGAATGTAAATGAAAAGAGGGCAGCCATCGCTGCCAACGCAAGCTTGTTTGTTTTCTTCATGATAGTAAGTTTCGCTCCTGTTAAAGGTTCTACGACGGGACAAACCCGTAATCGACGACAGGTCTGATATGGAACAGACGAGTTACATCAATATTTTAGGAGAAAGGGGGAACACAGTCATATCATATGAGTTCATATATCCGTGATCGAGAATTGATCGCTAAATTGGATATAAGATGAATTAATCACGTCGAAGGGTGTTGATGTGTCAAAGACCTGCTGGTTTTGATGATCATTGCTACAATGTAAGGAAAAATAATGAGTGTTCATGTCTGTGCCGATCACGCACGCAAAGATGGCCTTTTCGACCGTTTTGTCTCCCCGTGGCTGGTGCATAGGGCTTGTTCTTTGTCGCCCATCGCAGAGCAACGGCAAAAAATAGTCCCACTGGCGCAAGGTGTGATCGTTGAGCTTGGCATGGGCTCGGGGCTCAATATGCCGTTTTACGATGCCGACAAGGTAAAAAAGCTGATCGGCATTGATCCGGGTGCAGCGCTCATGAACAAGGCGCACATGATCGCCAAAACAATGTCCTTCGATGTGGACCTGCACATTGTTGGCGCTGAGGATATTCCGCTCGAAGACCAAAGCGTCGATACGGTATTGGTCACCTACAGCTTTTGCACCATCCCGGATAATGCGGGCGCGGTTCGTGAAGCGCGACGGATTTTAAGGCCAGGCGGCCGTTTACTGTTTAGCGAGCATGGTATCAGCGACAAGGTCAGCACCGCGAAGTGGCAGAACCGTCTCAATGGTATTTGGGGGAAGGTAGCTGGTGGTTGCCATCTGAATCGCAATATTGAGAGCTTGTTGCTGGGTGAGGGGTTTGAGATTGCGGAGATTGAAAAAAAGCGCATGTCTGGCGTACCTGGTTTGCTCGGCTTCAACTATCGCGGCATCGCCAGGCCACGATAAATTGGCGTCATTCCACCGTTTTGGCTTTGGGCGCAAGGCCGACATGCTCGAAGCCGGGTTCGGGGTGGCGGGGCACAAGGCGGGCTAGCAATAGCGAGATGAACGCAAAGCCGGCACCGATCAGAAACACCGCCGAGGGGTTTTGCAACCAGACATAGCCGAGCATCACTGGTAGAGACACGGCGGCGATATGGTTGATCGAGAACGCGACACCTGCGGTTGGGGCTATGTCCTTTGGATCAGCGATTTTCTGGAAATATGTTTTGATGGCAACAGCCATCGCAAAAAAACCATGATCGGCCACATATAGAACCGCCGCGAGCGTGGCGTTCTCGACAAAGGCATAGGTGGAGAATATGATGATCAGCCCAATATATTCCAGCGTCAACGCCGAGCGTTCACCAACATGTCGGATCAGCTTGCCGATTTTTGGTGCAAAAAACATATTGAACAGGTGATTGATCAAAAACAAGGTGGTGATGGCGCCAACCGAGTAGCCAAATTTTTCCACTATCATGAAACCGGCAAAGACGATAAAAATCTGACGCCGCGCCCCGCCCATAAAGGTCAGGGCATAAAAGAGCCAGTAGCGTTGCCGCATGAGGAGCTTTTTGTGCTGTTCCACATGTTGCGGAAACAACGGGTATTTGATCATGACAAAGGCTAGTAGTGCCGCAGTCAGTGCGGCAGCGATCAGATAAATCTGCCAGTAGGGGAGCCCCAGAAGGCTCCAGGTGAGATAGATCAACACATAGGCTATAAGGGATGCAAACGAACCTGCCGCGACAATCTTGCCAAGCCCATAGGCTGCTTCATTCTTGGGCAGCCATTGCAGGGATAAAGACTGGTTCATGGTCTCGAAGTAATGAAACCCTAGCGACATGATGAGGGTGGTGATATAAAATCCATATTCATTGGGAAGCAGGCCGGTCATCGCCGTGCCAGCCGCCAGCACCAGCAAAGACACATAAGCCAGATATTGCTCGCGCAAGAACAGGACGAGCAAGATGGCGCCAAATGCCAGAAATCCGGGAATTTCGCGCACCGAACCGACAATACCGATCTCGCGGCCGGTAAAACCAATTTCTGAAACCGTAAAATTATTGACCAGCGTATGCCATGTCTGATGCGATAATTGCATGGCAATAGTCAGCAATATTAGCATCGTGAGAGGGGAGTATAGGCCGGTTTTATTCTTGTTCATTCTTTGCGCCTCGTGACCTGCATAAATTAGTTTGGGGTCATGCTAATTTATACTGGTAATTACCCCTAGGTTATCCTATCTGTCTGTTAGTCGAAACAAAAGAATATCGGAGAGTATAATGAGCGAAAAAATTCTCGTCCCCCTCGATCTTTCTCATGCAGGTGCCAAGGTACTGGATACGGCCCGCGAAATGGCGGAACGCAGAGGTGCCGATTTGGTCTTGATGACTGTTTTGCCGGCCATTCCTGCCATTGTCGACAGTTACATAGCTAACGATTATCAAGAAAAAGCGCTGGCCGAGACCAGAGCAGCACTTAATCAAAGGCTTGAAGAAAAGGGTCTGGCAAAAGATCACTATGAACTCATCATCAAGCACGGCTCACCTTATGACGAAGTGATAAAGCTTGCCCAAAAGATTGATGCCAGTGTTATTGTCGTGGCATCTCATGCACCACAAACAGCTGGTGACTACCTGCTTGGTAGTACCGCCTCCAAGATCGTTCGCCATGCTACTTGTTCGGTGTTCGTGGTGAGGATCTAAATAAGTGTTCTGAAAATTTGCACTTGATCCGGGCTAAGGATTTGCATACGGATTTTTTCTGATCGGGAATGATAGGTCGGTTCGAAAATGACCGTGCGCTCCATCAGGCTATCGAGTTCGGCTGCGTTCAGTGGTCGGACAAAAACCAGGTACATGCGACGCGGATTGGCGCGATAGGACGAGGTGATTCGCGCCAGTACTGTCTCAAGCACTTCCCGATCGAAGCTGTCATTGAACAAAAAGACACCCTTGCTATCGGGAATGGGGAAATCGACGGCATCTATCAACAGGCAATCTACATCGCGGCATTTCATCAAGCTGCGTGGGAATTGGGCGATATTCATATTGGCGTCGTCATGCAGTTCACTGGCAAACTCGACGCCGATGATCTTGCGGAACGGGTACAGGCTGGCCAATATCAGGGCGCGACCACGGCCAGCGCCATAATCGACAAAGGTAAAGTCTCTCAGTTGATCTTGTATTTGCGCCATGGCCCAGTTAAAGCTCAGGCGGTGTATGGGATGATAATTATGGCCGAATGGTTTGTTGGGGCTGTCAATCGTCAGCTTATCCAGAGAGACAAAACCCTTGGCAGGCACAAAAAACAGCTTTTCAATCGCATGGTCATAACTCATTTCCTGAGTTAGATGTAGGAGCTTGCGATAATCCTTGTTGAGATTTTCGGGCTTGGAATGGTGTTTGATGGATCGAGCTGTCTGTTTGACGCGACTCGAAAGTTCCTGCCCCGTGATTTCGGTGGCCCTGGAAATACCTGTCCGGCTTTTGCTGAGGCCGGTGCGGCCCATTTTAATGAGCGCGCGTGTCGATTCCTTTTTCAAAAGGCGATGAAAGAATAGGGATACAGCAGCAGGTTTCAGGCCTAGATTGCGCAAGTGGTTCATCAGGCCAGAAGATGGCTGTTTTGCTGTTGTCGGGACTAAGTCCTGGCTCGGTCGCATGCGGTCTGTTTTCCCTGAAGCAAGGCTGGAGGTTATGTTTTTCAATATTCCCATTGGAAATGACGCGAACCTTTTTATGCAATCCAGGGTCTAAACAGACGGTAAACGGGCGCACTCGAAATAAAATAAATGCTGGTTGTTGACCTTAAAGCATTTTTTAGGACAGTGTAAGTTACAATTGTCGCACTAATTTGGCGTAGCTGGTTTTTGCGTTTCACGCCCTGATGTGGCATTTCAAGCTGTATATGTCATGCTTTTCCCCGAGGTGCCCACAAGGCTGGTTTGGTGATGGCGCGATAGTGTAAGATAATATACTCGAGATGATTCTCCTTGCCACAACTAGGCAAGCGGGAACCTATGGCGGGTTTTAGGGGTATCTTTTGCAATGCAGCCACGCGAACAAGAATTTGACCAGCATGAGGGATGGCAGCGTGAAAACTGGCTGCGTCAAAAACGCTTTGCACTTGTTTTGTCTGGAGATGATCGCGCTGCGAATATGCTTGTCGAGCGCCTGACACTGATGGGCGGCCGCTCACCAAATTCAGACCTTTCGTCCTCGGCATTTGAATATTATCAATTGAAAAAGCTCTATGAACTTTGGGTCAATGAAGTCAAAGACATCGAACAAAGCACGCTTATATTTCAGGCCGGATACGAAAATGAAGCCATCCAAAAAGGGCTTGACCCTTCTTTAGCAAAAATCCTGGGTGAGTTACCAACCCTGCACCGGGCCTTGCTATTACTCATCTATGGCGAGAATTTTTCTTATGCAGCAACGGCGCAGCTTCTGGATATTTCCATTGAGGAATTGATGGGGGCGCTGGCATCGGCGCAGCAGCGGTTTAGTGAACAAGATCCTCCGCTAACGGGTATGTGCACCGCATCGATGGCAGAGCCAGCTGAGGGGGTGGCGCATGACGCAACTTAGCGATGAAATCCTTATAGCTTATGGTGATGGTGAGCTTGGCGCAGCGCAAATTTGTCTCGTCGACAAGGTGTTTGCTACTGATCATGCAACGCACGAGCAATTTCAACGCCTGCAATCCACTGGTCGGCGATTGTCACAGGCCTTTTCTTCCATGTTGCAGGCGGAAGCCAAGCAAGTGGCGATTGATCACGCGTCAAATGCCCCCGTACGAGCAGAAAAACCGGTTGAGGCTCCTCGTCAAGCCCCCCGACAAGTTATATTGATGCCCGCAATGGCAGCTGGCATAGTGCTCGTATCGCTTGGTGCGGTTGGGGGTTATCTGGCCAGTAATTCTGTTGGCAGCGGTGGGCCGGGCGAAGATCCCTTTGCCAACAGCTTTTGGAATAATGAACGAGTGAGCACTGAACAGGTGCGCTCGAAGGCGTTAACGAAAGATTTGATGGAGCCCAAAACAACCGCGGCGACAAGCCGTCGAAAGGCTGGATCGCCGGAAAAATGGTATGAATCTGTTGCCGCTCGCCATAAAAGTGATGCGGCGCGCCTGCTTGATCAATATACTGGTAAAAGTCGCAATTATGAACTGGCCCTGTTTCAGTTTACCGATACTCAAATCTCCCCGTCCCTGATCCCGATATTGCGTGACGAGGGCATGACCTTTGTTGGCGCATCGCCAGTGCAGATCAAGGGCCAAAAATATGCCAGGCTAGCATATCGTGACAAGAGCAATGGGGCTGTGCCGGTCGGGCTGTATGTGGGCAATCAGAGCGGTGGCTCATTGACACTGGAACGAGGTTATCGCGGAGATGAAAACTATGTCCGATGGCGGCAGGGCACGCGCAGCTATATGCTAATCGGTGCAGTACCACACTGGCGCTTGATTGTTTTGTGTGCATCCGTGCAAAGCCAGCTCGTTAAGTAATGAAGTGTGTGAAGACTTAAGAGGAAACAAACAATGAGTTGGCGTTTTGTGTGTCTGGTCTGTTCCATTTTGTTTGTTTGCTTGCCGCTCAAAGCGTCTGAAAAATCAAATCAATCTTCAGTTCTCAATGGTAAACATGCTCCGTTACTGGACCGGTTGGTCGCAGCCTATCCAGATTTTTTGAGCGGCCATGATGGTTCCAGGGTGATCTGGCGTGATGGCAGCACCATGCCTTTTGACGATGGAAAATCTGGTAAAAGTTTTGAGCGCAGGCTGAAAGCACCCGATCTGCAAGATCAGTTTTTCGCTCCTTACCTTAAAGGTGACAAAGGACTGCCTCCCGCCAAAAATCATGATCCGGGGCGGGTGCGCTATCAGCCGTTTTTCAACAAGATGTACGGGGATTGCCGCAAGCGCCAGGTGAATAATAAACTACAGACCATCGTGTGGCTGCCAGGGCATGGGGGGAGCAAAGTCAAGGTCACCTCGGTCAATGGGGTTGCTGACCAATTACAAAAAATATCCCATGAACTTGATTTGCTAATCAACAAGCAGCCAGGTATGACGAAATTCCTGTCACCTATTTCAGGGATCTATAATTGCCGTCTGATTGCTGGCACCGAGCGCTATAGTGTTCATGCATATGGGGCGGCGATTGATATCAATGTCAAACAGGCTCATTACTGGCGCTGGTCCAAACCGGGAAAGGGGGGGCTGTATCACTGGCGCAATAAAATTCCCTTAGAGATCGTCGAAATTTTTGAACGCCACGGTTTCATCTGGGGTGGCAAGTGGTATCACTATGACACCATGCATTTTGAATATCGCCCCGAATTGCTGTCTGGCGTTCAATAGATGGGGCTAGACAGCTAAAGTTTCTATATTCTCGCTGGCGCGATGTTTTTAAACGATGCGAGTTAACTATCTGCTTTGCCCCCTTGAGATCTGCCCGCTTCTCTGCTAGACAGATTTTCGACGCTACCTTGAAAGCTATAGAGCGGCTGTGCGTTTTGGGGATTAGTCTAATTGGTAGGACAACGGACTCTGACTCCGTCGGTCCAGGTTCGAGTCCTGGATCCCCAGCCACTATAAATCAAGGGCTTAG
>JAAETJ010000338.1 GCA_024228495.1 bacterium
CAAGGTCTACCGGGCCAACCATATGCAGCTGATCTGCGCCGAGCTTAACATCCACAGGCCCATCCATACCAAACCCTACCGGCCCGAAGGCCATGGCAAAATCGAAGCCTTTAATAGGTTTTGTGTGACCAACTTCATTGCCGAAGTCAAGGCATCAACCATCCGAACCCTCGACCAGCTAAACGAAGCATTCTTTGCCTTTATTGATGTCGAGTACAACCGTAGACGACACAGTGAGCTTAAGATGAGCCCCAAACAACGTTGGTTAAAGGATGCATCCCGCATCACTTATTTGCAAGAGGAAAAAATCCGCATGGCTTTCTTGTGGCGCGAACTTCGAACGGCCGACAAAACCGGCGTCATACGCCTGTTCAACAAAAAGTACAAAGTGGCACCAGATCTTGTAAAAAAACGGGTCGAAGTTCGCTATGATCCGGAACGGCTTGATCAGATCGAAATCTATGTCAACGGCAATTTTGTGCAACGGGCCAAACCGCTGCGCATCACACCTCATCGTGCACCTAAACAGACGCTGGCGCAAACGGAACCGACAATACCTTCAGCAAAAACCGACTACCTGGGCTGGCTGACCCAACAGCACAAAAAGAAAAGAGACATCACAAAAGAGAATCCAAAATCAGATTCTTCAGCAGTGTTGGCCGAATTTATTGCCCTGTTGCGTGAATACATAGACCCCAAGGTCTTTGATCAAAAGCTCTGTACCGATTTTTTTAATTCCTATGGTCCCTTTGATATCAAAAAAATCAAGCACATCCTTGATACATTGCTTGCCGTGCACCCCAATAACCTGCACACGGCTTTTTATCTTGAAAACATTAAAAATCACCTGATGGGAGACACCCTATGAATACGGAAACCATCCACCTTAAATCCTACTTTGGCTTTGCTAAAATGCCCTTCACCAAATACATGTGGGCCAGCAAAATGTTCGAGGCTGCCTCGCAAAAAGAGTTTTTACAGGGGCTCAATCTATGGCTCGAAACCCGCGGTATCGCGCTTTTGTGCGGGCCGTCCGGTGTGGGCAAAAGCATTACTCTAAGACGCTTTAAAGCCGATATTGATGAAAGACGCTACGATATCTTCTACCTGTTTAACCTGCGGGTGACCCCTTTGGGATTTTTACGGAGCATGGCACGCCTTCTGGCAGTGCCAGTCCTCCATCATCAGGCCGACCTGTTTGATGCTCTCAACGCCCACCTCGGACAGTATGAAGAACGATCCGGTAAACATCCGGTCATCGTGTTTGACGATTGCGACGGCCTCTCCGATGATCTGCTCGAACTGTTAAGACGCCTGGCCAACTTTGCCATGGACTCTGAAGACCGCTTCTCGTTTATTTTATCCGGTTCTCAAAGGCTTGCCGCTACCATAAGATCGCCTCAAAACGAATCGTTGAAACAACGTATCGCATATGCCCATAATCTGATCGGCCTTACCCTTGATGACGCCGTCAACTACATCCACTTCCACCTCAAAAGGGCTGAGGCACCGCCTGAACTGTTTGCCGACAATGCCATTAAAGCCATCTTTCACCGGGCAAAAGGCCTTCCAAGAAGAATCAATCAAATCGCTATCCATGCGCTCATACGGGCTGCTGTTTTACGAAAAGACAAAATTGATGAACCCTTCCTC
>JAAETJ010000339.1 GCA_024228495.1 bacterium
CAAAGACCCAAAGACCCGGCTGCAAGAGTACCTGCAGGCGCAACGCCACAACCTGCCCATATACAGTGTCATCGAAGTTACAGGCGAACAACATGATCAGGATTTCACCATCAAGTGTGTAATTGATGATCTTGATATCCAGGCAGTCGCTTCTGGCTCAAGCCGCCGCAAGGCAGAACAGAAGGCAGCAGATAAGCTGCTGCAAGAGTTATTACAAAATGTCTAAGAGAGCAAATCGCTGTGGATTTACCGCTATAGTCGGACGCCCAAACGTGGGCAAATCGACCCTGCTAAACCGTATCATCGGTCAAAAACTTGCCATAACATCCCATAAACCCCAAACCACACGCCACAGTATCCTGGGTGTAAAAACCGATTCCTGTGGCCAAATAGTCTACGTCGACACTCCGGGCATACATACACGCGGTAGCCAGCCCATGAATAAATACCTGAACCGCACGGCAAGGTCAGCCCTAGCGGACGTGGACCTGCTACTGTTTGTGGTCGAGGCGCTGCGCTGGACCGAAGAAGATGAGATGGTGCTGAA
>JAAETJ010000340.1 GCA_024228495.1 bacterium
CGTTTCGATCAGTAGGCAGGGTGAAACGTTAAGCCCTAACTGTAATACAAGGTGTGCATCCTTTTCAGGTTGAAAGCAATGCAAACCAAGTTCCACTCACCCGCTGCTTTGACCAACCCCCGCAACGAAAATTGACGAAAGCCTAACACTTCCTTAATAATGCCAATGACCGGTTCCACCGTAGATTTACGCAAACGATAGATGGCTTGTCCGATTTCCGTTTTCAATTTGTAAGCCATTTTTTCCTTCGGACTAGCCTCCTCTGCTGGTGGCTCAGGTTGCCCGGCAAAGAACTCTTGCCAGCTTTGATGATGGCTTTCACGACCAGTGGCTATATAAGGTTCGACCCCCTGGCTCTGGAAGGCTTCAATGTTGGTCTGACTAAAGTAGCCATTGTCCATTGCAGCCGCGTTGGGCTGACCGATTTGCTCGGTTGGGATAGCCTCCAAGGTTGGGACAGCTTCTTGTTTGTCATTGGCCTGGTCAGACAGGCGGTTGCCCACAATCAACATACTGCTCTGCTCGACCGCTACCTGGGCATTGTAATGCTGGTCAAAACCCTGGTTGTTGCTATTCTTCATTATCGGCGAATCCGGGTCAGTAAAGTTGTATTGGTCTTTGTCTCGTGGTCCTGGGGTGGGTGGTTTGGGTTTCCGCCCGCCCAATTTACGCCTTCTGGCCTTCTCTTTGGCTTCTCTTTCCCTCAGTTTGGCCTCATACTCCGCTTTTTCAACTTCATATCTGACTTCGGCACGGGCCTCCAAGACCGCTTTGGCCTTTGCCATCTGGGCCAACCGTTCTTGACGCAAGGCCACTTCATCTTCTAGCACCATTCCTGCCGGAATTGTCTCCTTTTCTGCTTTTTCGGCCAAGGTAAACAATTCTTCCACCTCTGCTTGCAGTTGGCTCTCCAATTCCAGCAACCGCTTGTAGCTGATGGCTTTACTTTTGGAGGCATCGGCGTGGATTTTGCTGCCATCCAGGCTGATGTTGCCCAATTCCAATATGTCCAGTTCTATGGCCACCACCAGAATTTGTACAAATAACTCTTTGATTTCGACCAGATTGTCTTTGCGAAAATCGGCTATGGTGCTGTGATCCGGTTCATAGCCACCTGCAATAAAACGGAAGGGGATCGATTCTTTGCTCTTCTTTTCTATCTGCCGCGAACTAAAGACCCCCGTGGCGTAGCCATAAAATAGCAGTCCCAACAATATCTCCGGCTCATAAGGTGGCGCACCCACAGGTTTATACTTTTCGTATATCGCGCTCAAATCCAATTGCGCTATCACAAAAACAACAAAATGGACCAGGTGCTCTGGCGGTAATACATCTCCCACCTTCACTGTCATTTCCAAGGCTTCTTCATAATCAACTGTTTTGAATTTTCGGGCCATCTTTGTTACCTCCAAATCAATGTTTGTGGAGGTAGTTTACTTCATTTCGCTTTTGAGGCAAAGGACTTCTCCGACAAGCTCCTAGCACAATAAATTTCCAACCGCTGAAGATACTGCTCATCAAGCCGTTGGCTTCCTCGGTGTCAACCAGAAAGGTGCTATAAATGTGGTGCAAGGCAAAGACTATCAGTAACCACATCACCATATGATGGGTTAAGCGCATATGCTGATTACCGATTATCAGGAACATCCAGTTGGTCAAGTTGCTCCAGAACCCACCAGGCTGGGCCTGACCGTAGAGCGCAAATCCGGTTACAATTTAATCCCATAACTTCCTCCTTGCATAAAATTGATAGATTGGCAAAACGTAA
>JAAETJ010000341.1 GCA_024228495.1 bacterium
GCTGGAGCAATATTTGGGAGAAGCCCACTATGGCATTGAGCGGGGTGCGCAGCTCGTGGCTCATATTGGCTAGAAAGGCACTCTTGGCCTGGTTGGCACTCTCGGCCGCCTCTTGGGCCATTTCTGCCGCTTCTTTGCCTTTTTGGAGTTCCAAAGCCCGCAACCGTTCTGCTTCTGCTTCTTTTTGGGTGGTGATGTCCCGCACAATCCCTTGATAACCCAGAATGGTCCCATCTTCCGCGTGACGCGGGGTGGCACTGATCATCACCTCAATTTTATGACCATCTTTGTGCCGCAGCGCTACCTCAAAATCTTGCACCGAGCCGTGTTGGGCTATAGTCTCTTGAAAACGAGCTCGGTCGGCTGGGTTAGCGTAGATCGCTAATGCATTGAGTTGCAGCATCTCTTGTGGGGTATAGCCCAGCAATGCTTCACAGGCTGGGCTGATATCAACATTTTGTCCGGCAACACTGCTGATAAAGATCATATCTTTAGAGTCTTCAAAGATGGTGCGATACTTTTTCTCACTGGCCTGTAAATCGGTGTGTAGCCGGGCATTTTCCAAAGCAATGGCCGCTTGTGATGACAACAACTTCAACATTTCCAGCCGATCCGGGGTGAAGGCCCCGCCGGCC
>JAAETJ010000342.1 GCA_024228495.1 bacterium
GCCACCACCGGTAGATCGGCTCCAGCCGGGTCGCACCGAATCTGCTTCAAGGCAGCAAAGCCATCCATTTCCGGCATATGGATATCCAGCAAGATCAAATCCGGCTTGAGGGCCAGGGCCATTGCTACCCCTTGTTGACCATTTTCGGCCACCTGCGCTTCCAAATCCAGGGTATGCAACAGAGCCAACATCATATCTCGATTGAGCTCATTATCTTCTACCAGCAAGATAACATTATCTGCGGCAAAGTTTACCTGAGTGATATCGAACGTTTCCTGGTGGTCGACCGGTCTGGTCGCCTCTACCAAGGGCAGGCGAACCGAAAAGCACGATCCTTGACCGGGGGTACTCTCCACCCAGATTTCACCCCCTAACAATTCGACCATCCGTTTGGTGATGGACAAGCCCAACCCCGTGCCCCCAAAGCGTCGGGTGGTGGTGGCATCAACCTGTTCAAAGGCCTCGAAGATGGCTGGCTGGCGGGCTTTGGGAATCCCGATGCCCTGATCGCTCACCTGAAACAGAATCGTGTCTGGCTCGCGCACCGCCTTGAGCTGCACCACTTGACCGGCTGAGGTGAATTTCAGAGCATTACCGACCAGGTTCATCAAGATTTGGTTCAGTTTGGTCCGATCAGAGCGGACGGTCTGCGGTAGGTGGGGATCCAGCTTGTAATCAAACTGAATATCTTTTTGCAGGGCCTGGCCCTTATTAATATGAAAGATACCCTGCACCAACAGTTTGAGATCCAGCTCTTCCTCAACCACCGTCATTTTGCCGGCCTCAATTTTTGATAAATCAAGCACATTGTTGATCAATTCCGACAGGTTTTGACCGCTGAGCCTGACATTATCCAGAAACTGTTGGAACTCTCGGGGCAGGGCCATCGACTGGCTGCGCTGGAGCAATATTTGGGAGAAGCCCACTATGGCATTGAGCGGGGTGCGCAGCTCGTGGCTCATATTGGCTAGAAAGGCACTCTTGGCCTGGTTGGCACTCTCGGCCGCCTCTTTGGCCATTTCTGCCGCTTCTTTGCCTTTTTGGAGGGCCAGGGCCCGCAGCCGCTCCGCTTCCGCTTCTTTTTGGGCGGTGATGTCTCGGATAATGCCCTGATAGCCCAAGATGGTTCCATCTTCGCTCCGGCGGATCGTGGCCGTCATCATAACCGCAATCTCTCGCCCATCTTTGTGCTGCATCATCACCTCAAACCCCTGTACCGAGCCATGTTGGGCCATTTCGGCCTGGAAGCGGAAGCGATCACTGACCTGAGCATACAGGGCAGTGGCTTTGAGTTGTAGCATTTCCGGGCGGCTGTAGCCCAGCACCGTTTCACAGGCCGGGCTAACATCAATAATCTGACCCTCAGTGCTGCTGATAAAGATCATATCTTTGGAGTCTTCAAAGATGGTGCGATACTTTTTCTCACTGGCCTGTAAATCGGTGTGTAGCCGGGCATTTTCCAAAGCAATGGCCGCTTGTGATGACAACAACTTCAACATTTCCAGCCGATCCGGGGTGAAGGCCCCGCCGGCC
>JAAETJ010000343.1 GCA_024228495.1 bacterium
CTCGACGGATTGGAGCATGACCGCGACCAACTCTGGGCTGAAGCTGCCCACCTGGAGTGCCAAGCAGGTGAACTGGTTTTCCCGGAAGAACTCCGACCAGATAAACAAACTCATTCCGGGTCGGACCCGTGGCTGGAAGTGCTCGGCAAGGTCGAGGGTCATCGCAAGGGCGATTATAATCGCATCAGCACGCAGGAACTAGCTGAACAGCATCTCGATATTAAAGGCGGTCATCTCCACGCCTATCACCCCAAGCGGTTGGGAAATTTGATGCGAGGTCTGGGATGGGTCGGGCCGAAAAAGTTCAAACTGGCTGGTGGCAAGTCGACACGCGGTTACGAGCGCCATGTCGACTTTCCCAACCAATCGGAGTGGCTGGCGAGAAAATGATGGTCGGGTATTGAAGTGATAGCAGAAAGTTCTGAGCAAGGAGACAAGGAGGAAATTGACCCTAACCTGTCATTTACAATTCATGCTTTATTCGACTGCTTTCCTTACAAAAGAAGGCGGAAAAAATGACACCAACTGGTGCCCGTCTTTGCCTCGGCCTAGTTATTACTTCAGCACTCCGGTTGCAAAATTAAGATAGGTTTATTTACTAACTTGACAAATGCCTCTTGTCTGACATCGGCACGCTTGCCTCATTCGTCGATCTTTGTATAAACTACAAGGCATGTGCTGTAGCAGTAATTGTTTGCAAACAGACGAATAGGTAAAAATATAATTATGGAGTTGACAACAAAACAACTATCTGTATGCGCATTATTATTGTCGTCGGTTCTTGTTGTCTTGCTCTTGACCGTCGAATCTTCACTTTCACAATCCATCATGGTGATTGCACAGGCTTACCAGACGGAAATATCTTTCTGGGAGAGCGTCAAAGACAGCCGGGATGCTGATGAATTGGAGGCTTATCTGCAGGCTTATCCAAAGGGTAAATTTGCACCTCTCGCGAAAATCCGGTTGAAGAAACTCAAAACCTATCAGGTCAACCCCGTCGCCTCTCCGGTCGTAAAAAAAACAGAACCCAGATCACCCAATGATGCCCAGATGCCAGAATTGCTAAAGGACGACAAGGGATTTGTCGGCATCAGCGTCAGAGATCTTTCCGATAAAGAGGCCGATAAATTTGGCTCCGTCGCCAGCCGAGGTACTTGGGTCAGTGGCATTAACGATTTTGGACCGGCTAAAAGCGTCGATCTTTTGAAAAATGACATCATTGTCAAAATTGGCAGTCAGTCCTTCAGAGGCACGCGCGATTTTGTCGAGCGGATACAGAAAATAAAACCGGGGTCACCTGTATCACTCTCAATTTTACGGGACGGCAAGAACCTGGAAATTACCTTTGCGGCTGGGGCGCTGGCAAGAGATTATTATACGGCAGCGCAAAACGGATCCAAAGTGGCGATCTCCAAGGTCGCCTCATATCTGGACCAAGGCTTCATATTTAAAAAAAATCAACAAGAGGCTCTACGTTGGTACAAGCTGGCGAGCAAATCCGGCAATAAGGCGGCCACCGTCATTGTCGCCGTCAGCTATGAATTCGCCATGCGCGGCACGACCAAAGATTTGCAGCAAGCAGCACTTTGGTATCAAAAGGCTGTCGATCTAGGTGACAGAGATTCGTTGTTTCATCTCGGCCGCCTCCATGACTTCGTCAAGGGATTTCCTCATGACGATAAAATCGCCGCTGAGTACTACAAAAAAGCAGCCGCGCAAAAACACACCGGAGCCATAACCAATCTCGCGGTTATGTATCATGATGGCAGAGGAGTCAGAAAAGACTATAAAGAGTATATTCGCCTGTTGCGACAAGCGGCCAAACTCGGTCAGGCGCAGGCCCATTTAAATTTGGGTTACGCCTACGCCCGAGGTAAAGGGGTCAAGGCCAATACCGGACAAGCCTTTGAACACTGGAATAAAGGCGCGTCGATGGGACATTCGGCTGGGTGGCGTTTTATCGCAAATACCTACTGGGACGGAGAGGGTGTTAAAAAAAACAAGACAAAGGCGATCAAATTTTATCGTCAAGCTGCGGCAAAAAATGACAAGCAGTCGATCGACATTCTGAACAAGAACGGCATTTCCCCCCACGATCCGGCAATTGTGCAAAGTCTATTGGCACAGCTCGGTTATGACCCCGGCCCCATCGATGGAAAGCCCGGATCAAAAACCCGCCATTCCATCATGTCCTTTCAGCGCGAGCAGGGTTTGCAGAAAACGGGTAAACTGTCATTTGACCTGCAGAAAAAACTGGCAACGGCGCTCACCAAGAAGAGATCACGGCCTAAACCCAAACGCGCCAATGAGTTGGATGAACTTGAGAGACTGGATTAAAAAGGAGCTCTTGCCTGATGAAAAAAATAACCGTTCTCATCACTGCTGCAATGGTAATACTATTGCAGCTGTCAGCCTCTGGTTCCGAATACAAACAGAATCTGGCTCAGAACACGCAGCAAGCATCACAAGCGGAAATTTCTTTCTGGGAGAGTGTCAAGGACACCAAGGAAGCTGATGAACTGGAAGCCTATTTGCAGGTCTTTCCCAAGGGTCAGTTTGTACCGCTCGCCAGGATAAGACTGAAAAAACTCAAGACGTCCACTGCAAGCGCACCAGCGTCTGGTGACACCGGAAAAATTCCTGGTATTATCGATCTGGTCAAAGACAGTATCGTCTCTATTTCCACTAAAACAAGAGGCAAGTCAGACCAAAAAACCAAACTTCCTCCAGATCTTCCCGATGGCCACCCACTCAAAAAGTTCTTCAAGAAATTTGGCGACATGCCGGGGAAAGCCCGCCCCATATTAACAGTTGGCTCCGGTTTCATCGTCGAACAGAATGGCGAAATTGTCGTTCCTTACAGTCTTGTTAACGGTGCCGATTCTATCGAAGTGACGCTCACGGACGGTACAAACCATGTGGTAACAAAGGTCTTGGGCAAGGATGTTCGAACCGATCTTGCTCTCTTGAAGATTGAACCGGCTACAGCCTTGAAATCGATCAAGTTCAGCACCCCCAACTTACTCAAGCTCGGCGAACGAATTATCGTCATCGGGTATCCTCTTGGAAAGGAAATCAAGGCCGTTCCAGCCTTCGCAACAGAACTCAATGACGCCATCCCCAGTGTGTTTGGCCGGTTCATTCGAACAGATGCCGATACGGGATCAGGCATGAGCGGGGCAGCAATCGTCAATCTGCGAGGTGAAGTGGTTGGTCAACTGATCGAACATAAAGGGCCCACAGGAAAACAGCAGCACGCCCAGCCGGCGCGGTCCATAGAGCCGGTGATCATGCAGTTGAGAAAATTTGGTGAGATGCGACGTGGATGGCTTGGTGTTCAGATCCAAAAGGTAAGTGAGAATATGGTAAAACCTTTTGGGCTAAGCCGGGCCGAAGGATCCATGCTCGCCAATATCATCCCAGGTGGACCTGCAAGTAAAGCAGGACTCAAAGCGGGTGATATTATACTTGAAATTGAAGGAAAGAGAATAAAGGACATGTATGAGCTAGCAGCAACGGTCGCTGCAATTCCGCCTGGAACCAAAGTCAATGTGAAATTGTGGCGTGACGGCAAGGAAAAAACGCTCACTGTCAAACTCGGGAAGAAGCCACCACCCACTGCTACTAAACAATCGAAGTCAACTGGCCAGTTTGGTGGCGGTGTCGTCAAAGTATCGGGTCTGACCCTCGAAAACATGACGTCCAAAATGAGAACGAAATACAAGCTTTCTTCCGGCAAGTTCAAAGAAGGTGTGGTTGTCACGGGTGTCGTATCCGGCAGTACAGCAGCGAAGAAAGGTTTGCAGGCCGGAGACGTTATAAACGAAGTTAGACAAGAGGAAGTTCACTCCACACAAGATGTGGTCAAGCATTTGACGCAGTTGAAACGGAAAGGTCGAAAACATGCTCTATTCCTCCTTTCCGATCGCAAGGGAGAGCTAAAGTTCGTGGCTTTGCCGATTGGTAATATGCAGATAGAAAATGCCGCGCCGCCCGCCAAGACCATGAAGGATGAATTCGGCGATATCAAAGAGCTTGAGAAGCTGGATTAAAAGGAGACATTGCCGTTATGAAAAAAGCACGCTTTATCCTCATCACTGTTGTGGCGATGTTCTTGCCGCTGCCCGCGTCCGGCGCGGAAGATCGACAGGCGCAAATCACCCAGATTGCACAAACCGACGAAGCGGAAATAACCTTTTGGCAGAGCGTCAAGGACAGCAAGGAAGCTGATGAACTGGAAGCCTATTTGCAGGCCTTTCCAAGCGGCAAATTTGCGCCACTCGCCAAGATCCGTCTAAAAAAACTAAAGATAAACAAGGCCGCCGCTCCGGTGCCGTCTCAAAAGGATGAACCGAGGATTGTGCCAGCTGGCAAGAACAACACGGAAAAAGCCGACATTGACTTTAAACTTCTGGAAAAAGTAGTCACGGCAACGCTGGGGGCGAGGGCGGACGATAAGAATAGAAGTTGGCTGGGTGTCAAGATAGCGACACTTCCTAAAGTTGCCGCAGCCACTCTGCAAATTCCAGTCGCAACAGCAACCATCATTACAAGCGTCTTCAAAAACAGTGCGGCGGAAAAAGCAGGCCTCGCGGTTGGTAATATAGTCATTTCTGTCGATGGAGTCGTTACCCCCGATTCCAGGAGCCTGGCCCGTGAAGTGGCTGGTCACAGAGCTGGAGAGCAGATCGAGATCAAATTTCTCGAACCTGCCAAGTCGTCGGCCGAAATTGTGCAGAGGCTGAAAGAAAAAGAAAAAAACAGCGAAGAAGGAGCGCTGGCCGATTTTCTCGCTGACTCTTATCGGTACGGTTTTTTTGGCACCAAGGATGTTGCGGAAACCGTGAGTTGGTACCAAAGGTCTGCAAAGAAGGGGAATACTGGCGCGCTGCATAGTCTTGCTACCATGTACGACAAAGGTGACGGTGTCGCTGAAAATAGGGCTGAGGCCGTCAAATGGTATCGAAAGGCGGCGGAAAAAGGTCATGTGGGTGCCATGTATCGCCTTGGATATACATATGCTTATTCCAAAGACAAGCGCATTGGAAGGGATGCCAAGAAAGCCATGAAATGGTTCCACAGGGCGGCCGAAAAAGGACATGCGTCCGCCATGGATCGGCTCGGCTTCATATACAGTTTTGGCAAATCCCAGGAAATTCCAGGCGTTGTTGTAGACGGTGAAAAAGCGGTCAAATGGTACAAAAAGGCCGCCGAAAAAGGGCTCTCAGACTCTATGGCATCGCTTGGGCACATGTACCAACTCGGTTTTAGTATCCGCAAAGATTACGCAAAGGCCCTGAAATGGTATCGCAAGGCGGAGGCCAAAGGCAACGTGCGGGCGCTGTACCATATGGGCACCATGTATGATGCCGGAACAGGCGTCAGCAAGGGACCGGAGACGGCGGCGTGGTATCTGCTGAAATCCTACAAAGGAGGTTACTCCTATGTAAGGGAAATCCTCTTCGAAAAATCCTCCACTTTGAGCACTTCCACCCGCAAAGCCATTCAAAAAATTCTTAAAGAAGAAGGTGTCTATAGCAGTTCCGCCGACGGCAAATTCGGACCCGGCACGCGCCGCGCGCTGGAGGCATTCAAGGCCAAGGCTGATGCAGCAACACAGGCGAAAAAGAAACCGGTAAAGTCCATGAGTGAAGAATTTGGCGATATCAAAGAGCTTGAGAAACTGGACTAACGTCCGCATA
>JAAETJ010000344.1 GCA_024228495.1 bacterium
CCATGAAAACGTGTAAGGTTCACCCGGGGTTTAGGCACCAGTGCGGCCAACTTCGCCATGAAGTCCAGGGGTTCGAATATGACATGCGTTGTCCCATCCCGATACGGAGTCTTCAGCTCGTACTTCACCATTCCCCGGGAGTCAGAGCGCCAGGCGCTTTTCTGATACGGCAGGGCGAGAGATATAGCGGCACAAGCGTTCCAATTTCTTGCGTTCAGGCGTTTTTGTTGCCACACCCGCATGCAGCGAAAAACCAGCTACCTTGCCGACCTGACTGCTACCATAATCATCATCTTCCCAGGATGGAATCGTTTGCAAGGTGAAGACTTTACGCCCCTGCTGAGGACCCACCGCGATTCGATACGTGATGGAGTGGCCTTGAAGCTGGTTCATTGCATCGTCGTTCTGCAAATCCAGCGTTAAACCTAGAATCCTCAGTTGGACGCGTTTGAGTGTGCGTTTTTTAGGCTCATTGGCGCCGACTAAAAAGCCGCTCATAGTTATTCTACGTAAGGCTTTTGCCGTCAAGCCAATGAGTCTAAAAAACGTGCAATCAAA
>JAAETJ010000345.1 GCA_024228495.1 bacterium
AATTCAGAGACGAAACTGTTTAGGGCCACGGAAATAGTAAATTATTCCAAGATTGCGCGGGATTTTTGTGCAGATTCAAGGCGCGGCAAGGGGCGCATAGCCGTTCTATGTAACCCTTGCCGCAACGCAGAGGCTGCGCAAAAAGACAAGCAAGATGGGATAATTTATTATTTCCGCGGCCCTTAACCTAGGTTTAAAGCCATGAAGCTGGCTTTTGTTTTGTTTACCTTTTTTCCCTTTGGTGGTCTGACCAAGGATTTGGTCGCCATTGCGCGTTTGTGCCAACAACGCGGGCATCAAGTAAAAATCTTTGCGGAATCCAGTCGTGGTGCCGCACCGGAAGATCTGCAGATGGAAGTTCATCCGGTTCATGGGCTTGGAAATCATACTAAGAATAAACATTTTGCCGAGCATTTACCCAAAATGCTCAGCCTTTTTAAGCCGGACCTGGTAGTAGGTTTCAATAAAATGCCAAAGCTTGATGTTTATTATGCGGCGGACGGCTGTTTTGCTGAGAAAAATCAGCAGCGTAGTTTTTTTTATTACCTTATGCCCCGTACGCGTCATTTTGAAGCATATGAAAAGGCAGTATTCAGCGCTGATACACAAACAGACATTTTGATGATCGCAGAGCGGCAGATAGCTATCTATCAAAGTATTTATGCGACACCGGATGAGCGCTTTCATCTGTTGCCGCCGGGTATATCCCGAGACCGCATCGCGCCAATTGACCCTTGGCCGCAAATTGCCGCCTTCCGACAGCGCTGGAAGTTAGGATTGGATGAAAAACTGGTATTAATGGTTGGTTCGGGTTTTCGTACCAAGGGTCTGGATCGCGCG
>JAAETJ010000346.1 GCA_024228495.1 bacterium
AGAGTCTGTTCAAGAAGTTTGGTATCGAGCCAATCTGCGTATCATAAGCTTGATCATGGCGGTCTGTATGAATGCGAGGGTTGTTTGTGAGAATCGTTCAAAATCCTTTGAAAGGCGGCGGTTGATACCCAGCCATGCAAATGTTCGCTCGACAATCCAGCGTTTTGGCAGGACTTCGAAACCAGCCTCATTGCGTTTGATGATTTCCAGCGGTCGGGGCGAATTTGCCTGGGCAATCGGTCCCTGATAGCCGCCATCGCCGCAGATTTTCTCGATGAAGGGAAAGCGTGCCGTCAGTTTGTCAAACACCATTGCGGCCCCGTCTCGATCCTGAATTCCTGCCGAATGCACTTCAGCTTTTAAAATAAGCCCAAGCGTATCAACAACGATGTGCCGCTTCCTCCCCTTCACCTTCTTGCCCGCATCAAACCCCACCATTTCGCGCGCTTCAGGGCCGGTTTTGACCGATTGGCTGTCGATAATCGCATAGGAGGGCTGCTCCTCTTTGCCCTCCAGATCACGGGTCTGGCGATACAGAGTATCATGAATACGAGACCATGTGCCGTCATTCTGGAAGCGCTTGAAGTAGTAATGTACTGTGCTCTTGGGTGGAAAATCCCGGGGTAAGAACCCCCACGGGCAGCCTGACTGAAGAAGATAGAATATCCCGGCAATGACTGATCGCATGTCAGTGTCGCGGGGGCGGCCACCGGGCCTGCAAGGCGGGATCAAGGGCGCAATCAATTCCCACTCCCTGTCTTTCAAATCACTTGGATAACGCAATCCAGACCTGTTATGCTCAGCACGGGTGAAGGGTGTCCAAACCATCAATATTCTCCATATTTGTCGCAAAATACGAAGAATCTGATTTGCGCCTTTCACTCAACAGTCTTCTTGGACAGACACTTAGAGTCTGTTCAAGAAGTTTGGTATCGAGCCAATCTGCGTATCATAAGCTTGATCATGGCGGTCTGTATGAATGCGAGGGTTGTTTGTGAGAATCGTTCAAAATCCTTTGAAAGGCGGCGGTTGATACCCAGCCATGCAAA
>JAAETJ010000347.1 GCA_024228495.1 bacterium
CTAACACTAGGCCGCCATTGGCTTCAATCTCAGGTCGATACTTCTCTAGCCGTTGTCCATGACTGCACGCTAACAAAGTCAGATATACATCAAACAGATACTCCACTTCCCGTTCGCTGATTTGAATTGCCTTTTCTCGTTGCCTTAACAGCTTGTGAATCTCAGGAATTGACCTGTGTTGGCGCAGTCGCTGTTGGCCTATGTAGACGATGACATCTAGCCCATAGGTATAATAGGGAAGGCTTAACCCATCCGCATAAGCTGAGCGATACACTCGCTCTGGTTGTCCACACCTCTCTTGGTTTCGGCAACGGTATGCTTGGTTATAAATTTTGGCTGTCTTGTTGAGTGTGGCGATCGTTTTGGACCAAGCTGTATGGCTTCGCTTAAGCGGTGCGCCACAATCTAAACAGAAGTCAAATTCGGGACGATAGTAATGTTTTTGTAGGTCATGGTAGACTTTGCTTGTTTTCATTTGTCTACATTATCCTCTATTTATATATTTGTGTATGCTTTTTTGCGGTCACTGTTCACCTCAGGTAGACTCGAAATATTTGTGAGAGTGAGTAAAAAGTATAAGGAGACAAATGAGTAAAAAGAAAGTACAAGTAGAAAGGCGGCGACGCGCCGATGATTCTGGAAAACGAAAACGGGCTGATGCTCCCCAAAGACGACAATCAAGTTCACGAAAGACGAGTTCACGGCCGTCTTCAAGTGGCGGTGGTGGACAACGGCCGTCTCTCCCTATTGGTCAGCTGTTAGGTGGTGGTGGCGGTGGCCGTTCCCCGTGGATCACTATCATCATAGTCATCGTATTATTGGTGTTTGGTGGCGGTCAATTCTTTGGTGGCGGAGATGATGGCGGTGGGGACGTTTTTGTCCCACAAGAACCGGCTAACAATACCAGTTCTCAGCAACAGCCCGTCGTCGTTGATGACGATTTTGTGCCACCCATGCCAGCCAGTGGTGATGGCCAAACTTGGCTCATCATGCTTTACCAAGATGCGGATGACAAGATTCTGGAGCAGGATATTTATCTTGATTTAAACGAAGCTGAACGTATTGGCTCCAACGACCGCGTTCACATCGTTGCCCAAATTGACCGCTATGAAGCAGGCTATCGTGGTGATGGCAACTGGTCATCCGCCCGCCGCTACTACGTGGAGCAAGACAACGATCTCAATGCCGTCAATTCTCGCCAACTTATGGATTTGGGCGAGGTGAGCATGGCTGATGGGGAGACGCTGGTCGATTTTGTGACTTGGGCAGCTGAGAATTTCCCAGCTGATAAACACGTGCTCATCATGTCTGATCATGGCATGGGTTGGCCAGGTGGTTGGAGTGATAAGGAGCCAGGTGGCCCTGGCCCAAGCAATGTACCGTTGGCACAGGCACTGGGTGACCAACTTTATCTCAATGAATTGGATGAAGCATTGGGTAAAATTCGGGCACAGACGGATATCGATCAATTTGAATTGATTGGATTTGATGCTTGCCTGATGGGGCATTTGGAAGTGTTCAGCGCCATTCAACCTCATGCGCGGTACGGGGTGGCGTCACAAGAGGTTGAGCCAGCTTTAGGTTGGGCTTACACAGGCTTTTTGGGCGATCTAGTGCAAAATCCTGACATGGATGGAGCGGGCTTGAGTCAAGCCATCATCGATAGCTATATTTATGAAGATCAGCGCATTGTGGATGCACAGGCACGGGCTGAGTTTACGCGGCAAGGGTCGCCAACAGGTGGCTTGTTTGGCCTTCTCGGTGGTGGTGGTCCATCGGCCGATCAGATCGCACGGCAGTTGGATCAGAATATTACGTTAACGGCCGTTGATCTACGCACCCTGCCTGCCTTGATGGACAGCTTCAACAATTTTGCTTACTCGCTACAAAGCACTAATGATCAGCATGCCATCGCCCAAGCACGTAGCTATGCCCAATCCTTTACCAGCGTCTTTGGTAAAGATTTGCCCCCGTCATATATTGATTTGGGCAATTTTGTACAACTTGTCAGCCAAGAAAGTGGCAGTCGTGAGATTGAACAAGCAGCTAATGATGTGCTATCTGCATTGGCGCAAACTGTCATTGGCGAACGACATGGGCCTAAAAAGGCAGGGTCTACAGGTTTATCCATTTACTTCCCCAATTCGCAGCTCTATCGTAATCCGTTAACAGGGCCCGATTCATACACAGTGGTGGCTGAACGGTTTGCCAATAACTCACTGTGGGATGATTTCTTGGTGTTCCATTACACAGGGCGCTCATTCGAGCAATCGGCACAGACGCTGGCTTTACCAGACCGTGCGGGTGACATTTTTGCTCCTGGTGGAGGTGGCATTTCTGTTTCGGATGTAGCTGCATCTGCTAATTCAGTGGGGATTGGCGAAACGATTTTGCTGAGCACCGATATTGCTGGCGACAATGTTGGTTATGTTAAGCTGTTCGTTGGCTTTTTGGATGCTGGTTCAAACTCTATTTTTGTGGCGGACAGCGATTACTTGGAAAGTCCTGAAACCCGTCAAGCGAATGGCGTTTTCTACCCAGATTGGGGGAATGGCGATGAGTTTACGATGGAGTTTGAGTGGGAGCCGATTGTGTTTGCGATAAGTGACGGTGTGGATTCCCAAGTTGCGCTGTTTGCACCGTTGGAATATGGGGCGACGTTTGAAGATACGACGTACATTGTGGATGGTATTTACACTTATGCGGATGGGGGTGAGAGTCGTTATGCGCGGTTGTTGTTCCAAGATGGCATCATGCGGCAGGTGTTTGGCTTTACGGATGAGAGTGGCACAGGTGCGCCACGTGAGATTACGCCCAACACGGGTGATAGTTTTACGGTGCTAGAAAAATGGTTGGATTTGGATGGAAGTGGGAATGTGACGGGAACGGCCGTTCAGCAAGGTGGCACACTTACATTTGGGGATCAACCCTTTGTTTGGGAAGTGCTCGATGCTGCTGCTGGTGATTACGTCGTCGGTTTTGTTGTCGAAGATTTAGATGGCAATGAGATTGAGCGCTTTGTACCGGTGACTGTCGAATAATATAGTACGAAGTGAGCGCTTAAGTAACTACTTGAATTCAAGTCATTTTTCATGATAGGACAATGGCTAAAACGCCTCACTAGCGACGGCGCTGCTCGTCAGGCGGTCGGCCGCCATCCCACCCTTGCCGAGTTTGTCTTCCAGGCGATAGCGAGTGGGGAGGAAGGTTTCGAGGGGCGGATCATGGAAATAAGAAGACAACATGTTGCCAGCTTTATCCCGCAAAAATAAGCCCCCGTTTAGATGAAAGATGCGGGGATATTATGTGTTGTCCTCTGCAAATCCTTCTAATAATTCGGCCACCACAGTATCCAAGTCGAGGACTTTACCGCGCTCCAGGGCCACTTTCAATTCGGCTGGGGACAGGGCTTCTTCAAGTTGGGGCACCAGATCATCTAGCCAATGCTGCACCTCGCTATTGAAAGCTGGATGATGTTGTGCCAGTCCGCATAGTTCACCGGCACGAGCCGGCTGTGTCCCTTGCAGATAGAGCCAGGCGAAGCCAAGTAGTGACATTAGCAGAAGGGGTATAGTTTGGATTGAGTGAGCGATAGTGAGGGCTTCGTGGAATGTCGCTCGTGTCAGATCGCTCTGTATTCTGAGATACACAAAGCCCAGATTATTGAGACTGACAGCGATGCCTTGCTGGTTGCCGATGTCGCGCTTGATGCTGAGGCTCTGCTGGTAATAGTCCCACGCTTGTCCATAGTCACCTTGATGGTAGGCTATTCGCCCCAAATTGTTGAGACTAACAGCGATACCCGCCTGGTTACCGATGTCACGATAAATGCTGAGGCTCTGCTGATAATAGTCCTGCGCTTGCCCATAATCCCCTTGATTGTAGGCTATATTTCCCAGATTGTTGAGACTCGAAGCGATGCCCCACTCGCCGCTGTCGCGCCCGATGCTGAGGCTCTGCTGATAATAGTCCTGCGCTTGAGAATAGTTACCCTGATAGTACATTACATTTCCCAGGTTGTTGAGACTATTGGCGATGCCGTACTGGTCGCCGATGGCGCGCTTGATGCTGAGGCTCTGCTGGTAGTAGTCTTGCGCTTGTGGGTAGTCACCCTGACGCAGAGCTATATTTCCCAGATTATGGAGACTGGTCGCCAGACCAAATCTGTCAGTAAATTGTGTCGCCAGTTGGTGTGCCGCTTGCGCCTGTGTTTGCGCTTGATCATACTGCCCCTGCCGCTCATGAGATGTTGCCAGCCAATTGCGAAGGGCGACCTCGCGGGCATCCATTGCGGGCAGTGTCTGTAAGCCGCGTTCCAGTAAAACGCGAGCGCGCTCATAATCGGCGGCAATCTCGACCAGATGCCGGGCTACGGGGTTCAAATAATAGATTTCCTTATCTAGGTCACCCGCTTGATGCCAATGCTCAAGCAAAGCTTCATCATAATTGGCATC
>JAAETJ010000348.1 GCA_024228495.1 bacterium
AGACAAGGTGGTGGCTGTCAACTTTATCTACACCCGTTGCCCGGACACCCGTCCGCTGAAGACAGCACAACTCGTCCAGGTGCAAAAAATTCTGGGCGAAAGACTGGGAAAGGATGTGTACTTTTACTCTATCTCGATTGATCCGTCAAACGACACCCCCTCAATCCTCAAGGAGTACAGAGAAAGGTTTGGAGCGCGCTGGACATTTCTAACTGGTAAGAGCGCGGATATCATCAAACTGCGCAAGAAACTGGGATTGTACATCGAGGAAATCCAGGACGGCTCGAACAACCACAATGTGAATATGATCATCGGTAATCAGGCCACGGGAAGGTGGATGAAGCGTTCACCCTTTGAAAACCCCTATGTATTGGCCGACCAAATTGGCAATTGGCTCACAGGCTGGAAGGCGCCACATCAGGGTCAAGACTATGCGAACGCACCCAAGTTGCGCAGTATTCCCCGAGGTGAGCAGATCTATCGTACGCGCTGCGCCACCTGCCATTCTCTCAACGGGGATGAGCCAAAAGACGCCTTGGGACCAGACCTGCTGGCTGTTACCCAACGGCGAGATATGCAATGGCTTCTAAACTGGCTTAAGGCGCCGGATCAAATGTTAAAGAACAAAGATCCCAT
>JAAETJ010000349.1 GCA_024228495.1 bacterium
CTTTATAACAATCTCTCCGCATCACTGCAGCTGATATCATCCGAGCTGGGTGTTTTTGTTATTCGAGCCTTTGGCATTAGTGTCTTCTTAGAAGGCAATGTCATCGACCTAGGTGACTATAAACTACAGGTCGTCGAAGCCTGCAGTGGGCTACGTTATCTGTTTCCTCTGGCTGCCCTCGGTTTTATTGCCGCCTATATCTACAAAGGTGCATTCTGGAAAAAAGTGCTGATTGTTCTATCAACCCTTCCCATCACCGTATTGATGAACAGCTTCCGCATTGGTGTTATTGGCGTTCTGGTGGACAACTGGGGCCAGTCCATGGCCGAAGGTTTTTTGCATGACTTTGAAGGCTGGGTCGTTTTCATTGCCTGTGCAGGCCTATTAGTACTAGAAATGTGGCTACTGGCGAAAATCGGTAAAAACAAGATGAGCTTGAGCGAGGCATTTGCGTTAGATGCTCCTGCTTCATTTGGTAGTGATATTAACATCAAAACCAGAAGGCTCTCGGCGCCATTTTATGTCTCGTTTGTGTTGCTCGTGATTATGGCAGGTGTTGGCCAGCTATTGCCTGATCGGGAAGAGACCATCCCCAAACGGACTGACTTTGCTGAATACCCCATGACTATTGGCGAATGGCGCGGCACAAGCGATGTA
>JAAETJ010000350.1 GCA_024228495.1 bacterium
CCGATTTGCCGCTTATGCCGCAAGGTGAGCATGTCATTCAGGATTATCGCTATCTTTCCCTGTCACTTAAAGCCCATCCGGTTTCCTTCCTGCGGGATGATTTCAGGCGAAACGGGATGGTGGAAAATGGCCAGCTTGAAACCATTGCCAATGGCCGAAGGGTAACCATCGCCGGACTGATTGTGGTGCGCCAGCGACCTGGTTCAGCCAAGGGCGTGGTGTTCATGACGCTTGAAGATGAAACCGGTATTGCCAATGTGATTGTCTGGTCGAAAGTATTTGAACACTATCGGTCAGTGATCATGGCGTCACGTTTTGTCAAAGTGCGCGGCAAATTGCAAAAAGCCGATGGTGTTATTCATCTGGTTGCCGATTTTATTGAAGATGCAAGCCCGCTGCTTGTCGCGCTGACCGAAGAAGCCGGTATTAATGCAGGCAATGGCAAAGATGGTTCAATAGCTGAAATGGGCGGCATCGCCAATGCCGATGAAGTCAGGCAACCGGTTCGCGAACTAACCAGCCATAACAAACCGGGAACCAGATTGCGACGCCTGTTGAAAGACGTTCCCGACCTGCGCAAGGATTATCAGCG
>JAAETJ010000351.1 GCA_024228495.1 bacterium
GCTGCCCTGAATAAAACCAAAACTGGAGATTATAATGGCGACTTATGAATGTGAAGTTTGTGGAATGAGTGTAAATGCAACATGTGGTAAATGCGATGCGCCACTTGTAAATGACAGCATTGCTCTGGATGATGGAAACAGTGTTCAGGTCTCCAAATGCCCCAATGACCACGGCAAAATCAAATCACCGATGTGCTGCGGTCAGGATATGAGTTGCCCGGCGGGATAATATCCCACCGTAATTTCGGGAACAACCGGGGAACCCCGCCAGACGCAATTATTTATCGCCCGTTTGCGTCTGCATGTCGCGACAGGTGGATATTTGGTATTTTGATATGGCAGGTCGAAAGTGGCGTACCTGGAGCAGGGATCAGAGGCTGCACCCGGTCCGGTAATATTGTCTGGAGAGTTCATATGAAATCGAAAACGAGTTTATGATGCAATTTGTTAAATCAACATTTGGCTAATTAGTATTGGAAAATTCAGCAATGGTGTGGGCGCTGCGTCAGGCTTATAAATGAGCAATAGTGGAAGCGATGCTAAGCTAATCCGCAAAAAGGAGGTGTCCATACCGTTGGCGTAATTGGCAATTGAAATTGTTGACCTGGGTGACTGGGGATATTCTATTGAACGAACAAACGGTTGAAATAATTGGGAGATTCGAAGATCTGGATGGTTTTTGTACGGTAATTTGACTCATTACTGGGCGCAGCCTATGCTTTTGCGAATAAATATCCTGCGTTTAATGTTCAAGGTGAGATGAACAACATATGTTGTTTAATGGCACCAAAACAAACAAGGTACATCCAAAATGAAAAAATTATTGTGTGCAATGATGGGAATTGCTTTTAGTCTGATGGCTGTCAGTTCAGCTTTGGCGGTAACTGTGATCGTTGATTCAAAAGCCAATGGGAGCTTTGGCACTCAAAATGGCGGAAGCATAGCGATGATTGGTTTCGATATTTTGGGCGGTACTACAATTAATATTTCGGCGTCCGGGATTATTAATATAGGCGGTGGTCTTACATCTCTCAACACCGATGCTGCTGGAATACCGCTCTCGTTTTTTTTAGGAGATCCTATTTTGGTCACAGATTACACCCCATTACAGGAAGCGGCGGTTGATGCAGGTGGGACAGCTCCCGGAGCGGCACCTGACTTCGGCGCCCTCATGGGAGCCTTTGTTTCGGCAACTTTCCTGAATGCAAATCCAGGCTTTGTTGCGCGCGATGAAGATTTGGTAACCGTGGGCATCCAATCAACGGCACTGTTTCTCATTGGATTAAGCAGCTCTTTTACAGCACTCGAAGATGGTAAGTTATTTTTAGGCGTGAATGATACATTCACCGGTAACAACAGTGGTTCCTTTACGGTGGATATAACCACAGTTCCCCTTCCAGCGGCTCTGCCACTGTTTGGTACAGCGCTTTCGATCATGGGGCTGATAGGCTGGCGCAGAAAACGTAAACTGGCTTAAATGATGTAGAAGTTCGTAATTGCGTTCAAGCTGGCCACCGATACCGAGCTGATGGCGCGGGCCAACCCCTGATCGCTAACCGCGACCCCTCGCTGATCTACCCGCTTAAGGAGGTTGACGGCGCGGCGCTGGCGGTTGCAGATTTAAGATTGCCGCATAACCGACCACTTGAAAATATGGCATGATGGCGACGTCAATAAAATGGCATCTTCGACCGCTCCACAGCCCGCCTTTTTTCCAGTGCCGTGATTTCGGCATGGAGCTGAGCGCGGCGTTTCGCGTGATTTTGCCGGAGTAATCCGGCAAGCTCGTCTTTTGCCTGCTGATGCGCCGCGGATTCGTGTTCTTCGTTAACAGGCCGCAGTTCGTGGACGGCGGGTAGCTCATCTGGTTTAAGCGGGATTTATGATGCTGAACTGATCAACAATCCGAGCCACTTCTCAAATAAAATTTCTATGCGCTGGTTGCCAATTCAAAACCTTTGGTGAGCGCATCCCTGTTCAGGTCGACATAGGCCTTTGGTGAGCGGCTGATCACGGCTTCTTCCAGTATCTCGGTGCTGCATAATTCACCAAGTGCCACCAGGCTTGCCAGTGCAATGGTATTAGCAACACGCCGGTTGCCCAGTGCAATGGCGGTTTCCTGCACTGGCAGTTCCACCAGACGGAAATTGCCTTTGGGTGGCTCGCTCACGGCTTTTGAATCGGTGACCACAATTGCTCCCTCCTTGATCATACCTTCAGATTCTGCAACCGCTACCTGATCGAGAATTATCAGATAATCAAGTTCACTGACCAGCGGGTAATCGGCCGGTCCATCGCTGACGACAAGATCGGAAC
>JAAETJ010000352.1 GCA_024228495.1 bacterium
GTTACCCGTATTGAAATCAAGGACATCAACCCGCCTATGGATCTGGTCGAAGCCATGGGCCGCCAGATGAAAGCCGAACGCGACAAACGGGCCAGCATTCTGGAAGCTGAAGGCCAGCGGCAATCTGAAATATTAAAAGCCGAAGGCGACAAACAGGCGCAAATTCTGGAAGCTGAAGGTGAGAAGGAAGCGGCATTTCGCGCGGCTGAGGCGCGTGAACGCGAAGCAGAGGCAGAAGCCAAAGCCACACAGATGGTCTCGGACGCCATCGCCAAGGGCGATTCCCAGGCAATCAACTATTTTGTTGCCCAGAAATATGTCGAGGCATTGGGCCAGATTGCATCCGCGCAAAACCAGAAGGTTATCATGTTGCCTCTGGAAGCAACCTCATTGCTGGGTTCACTTGGCGGCATCAGCGAAATATCCAAAGACCTGTTTGGCGGCAAGGGCGGCGGTTCTGCTCCCGTTTCACGAACCCGTACCACACCGACAATCACCCCCAACCCGACAAACAACAACCCAACCTCCGGTTCATGAACAATAATTTGAAGGGAAACACAGATGATTAAATCCCTGTTTGCGGAATTGGGTGGCTGGAGCTGGATGATTTTGGGCCTGGTTCTGCTGATACTCGAAATTGTCGTATCCGGAACCTTTTTGCTCTGGTTTGGTATTGCCGCACTGGTCGTCGGTATTATCACCCTGGCCTTGACCGGCCTGGCATTCTGGAGCCTGCAGGCCCAGTGGATTTCATTCGTCATATTGTCAATCATATTCGTATTTGTTGGCAAGCGACTGTTGACCAGATACAAATCGGGAGAAGGTGAAGACCAGTTGCTCAATCAGCGTTCAAAACAGATGATCGGTCGTGAAGCAATATTGGTCGAAGCAATTTCACAGGGCATGGGCCGCATAGAAATGGGTGACACCATCTGGCGGGTCACCGGACAAGATGCACCAATTGGTACAAAGGTAAAAATTACCGGTCAAAAGGCAGGAACTGTTTTGATCGTCGAAACGGTTTAAGAAATCAATCAGGCTTTAGTCGACCGTTATATATCGGAAAACCGTTAAACTGGGCTGCCCACAGTTGTTCCAGGTTAAATTCAATCACTTAAGGGTCAGGACCCATTAATTTCAAAGATGTCGAATGATGGCTCCGAAACCAAAGTGAAATTGGACAATTTCACGCAACTCGACGCTAACGGCGTACTTTGCAACCATTGACGCTAAGCCTAAATCCTTCTCTCGCTTCCCAAAAGCTGCCATTCATGGGCGAGACTAGTTGGCATAGTAACGCACCGAGTTAAAGCTGAGTGAAGGCGCGGCGCCACTATGGCTCGCTATCCATCCTTCATCTCCACGATCTGTGTCATGATACGCCCTGGAACCCTGAACCTGTAATGGACATTCAAACGCGGGCAAGCGCCCACTTACCGCGCCAACTGAATGGGCGTAGCGTTGAATTTATTGGAAACATTTCAGCCGCGATCAATACGCAAGAAAAAAATGGAACGCTTCTTTTAACTATGTCAATTTTTACGCGTTTCGTCGGCCGCTCGCTTGGTATTGCGCTGATGGACAGGACCAATAGCTCCGACTCGTCATAGGCATCTCAAGATGTTATTTTACAAAAACAACTGCTTTATTGACATTGCACTGGACTTCGTGACCAATAATTCAGCGTGAATTCGGGATAAGGAATCAGAGAAAACAATGGTTTTCCGCTGACAGCATGGTTCTGAAGAGGCAAAAAAGTAGCGTCCTTTGTAAAAATGGGGCAAAAGCACGCTGTTTGAAAATGTGCCTTCAAATATTTCAACGGGTTAGAATGCTCTTATCCCGAATTCACGTTAAATACAAAGACGAAAAGGACAGCATCGGATGGCGGTTGATGAAGGAGAAGCCCAACTCAAAGTGGCTGAACTGATAAGCAAGGCGAAAAGTGCTCGCCGGAAGACGCTCGATTTAACTGGATTAAGTCTTCCCGATTTACCCCCGGAGATAGGTCAACTCACCACGTTGACGGAGCTGAGCCTCAGCAATAACAAACTTACTTCGCTGCCCACCGAGATAGGTCAGCTTACAGCGTTGACGTAGCTGAACATCAGCCATAACCAGCTTACTTCGCTGCCCACCGAGATAGGTCAGCTTGCAGCGTTGACGGAGCTGGACATCAGCCATAACCAACTTACTTCGCTGCCCACCGAGATAGGTCAGCTTACAGCGTTAACGGAGCTGGACATCAGCTATAACCAGCTTACTTCGCTGCCCACCGAGATAGGTCAACTTACAGCGATGACAAAGCTGCGTCTCCACACAGGAAAACTCACCACGTTGCCTTCCGAGATAGGTCAACTCACGGCGTTGAAGAAGCTGGTTGTCAACGACCAAAAACTCATCGCGGTGCCTCCTGAGATAGGTCAACTCACGGCGCTGACGGAGCTGCATTTCGAAATAAACCAGCTCACCTCACTGCCACCCGAGATGGGCCAACTAATGGCGTTGAAGGAGTTGGTACTCGCTCGCAACAAGTTCACCAAACTGCCTTCAGAGATATGCCAGCTCACAGCGTTAACGAAACTGCTTCTATACGGAAACCAACTCACCTCGCTACCCCGAGAGATTTGCCAGCTAAAGGCATTGGAGGGGCTGAGCCTTAACGGCAACCAACTCACCTCGTTACCCTCAGAGATTTGCCAGCTAAAGGCATTGGAGGGGCTGAGCCTTAACGGTAACCAACTCACCTCGCTACCCTCAGAGATTGACCAACTTACGGCGTTGATGGAGCTTAGGCTTGAAAATAACGCACTGACAACTTTGCCTTTTGGAATTGGACGTCTAGAGGGACTCAAGCACCGGGGATTGTCAATTTCTGGCAACCCTCTTCCCGGTGCCATAACTGCGGCTGATCGTGAAGGATGGCCAACGCTTGTCGCTCTTTTGCGCAGCCTGATCGACCCGGACAATGTCAGGTATTTGCACGAAGCAAAATTAATGATCACTGGCGAAGGAAAGGTCGGCAAAACTTGCATACGTAAAGCACTTTGCGGTTCAATTGACGTGGCACGCGACAGAGACCAGGCAACGACCTGGGGTGTAGAATGCGGTCAGATGAAACTACCGCTGTCAAAAGAGTCTGATAAAGAAATTACGTTTAACTATTGGGATTTTGGCGGCCAAGACATTTACCGAATCACCCAGCAGTTTTTCTATTCAGATCAGGGTTTGTACTTACTTGTTTGGAACCCGCGGCTTGGCGAAACCCAGAGTCTCTTACATAGTTGGCTTAGCAGGATCGAGGCACGCTCCGGCGGGCAAGCACGGATTATCCTTGTGGCGACTCATGCAGAGGCGGAGGGTGGTAACTACAACCCCATCATCGATCTGGGACGGCTGGAGACTCGACATCGCGATATGATTGTCGACCAGGTCGATGTTGATAGTCTGTCTGGCTACAATATCAACCATTTGAAGTCCCGAATTGCAATACACACAAAAGGCCTGCCGGGCATAGACAGTCCCATTAATCGGAATTGGGACGCGGCCAGACGAGCTGCCCTAGATTCTCAAAATCTTGATCCTTGGATGCATTACGAAAAATTCGAGGCGATTTGCGACGAGCATGGTATTCGGGATGCAGAGGCCGTGCGCTCGATAGCAGCGACATTCCTTCACCGCCTTGGTCGTGGAGTATGGTACGGAAATGACTGGCCAAACGAGCCCATGCTTTGCAACACAATTGTACGTGATCCGGCATGGCTTGCCCAAGCATTTATGGAGGTGATTGAGCACAAACCTACAAGAACATCCGGCGGTCTGCTTGATCATGCAAATCTGTCCGACGTTTGGATCAACCATGGTCGGGAAGAAGATGGTTGGCGGGTATACCCCGTCGAAGTGCATCAGCGTCTAATGCGGATTCTCAGAGCGCAAGGTGTAGCACTGCCCACCAAACACTCCAACGGCGAAAGGAGCCTGGTCCCCCAACTAATCCCCACAGTGTTACCAGAGCTACATTGGCAAAACGCCAGTTCTCTCCCGCTGACTGCTCGTGTTTTGCGTATGACTACTCGATTAGAACCGGATGTTGAGGGCATCATGCCTAGGCTCATTGCCGCTTTAGAGCCTTACCACGTGTACGAAAACGGTCTCGGAATATTCTGGGAAGATGGAATTTTCCTTCGAGACCAAGGGCGTTTCGAAAACGAGGCAATAATATCATTAAGGCACGAACGTAGCTGTGCCTTTCTCGATGTTACCGTACTCGGAGAAGAGCCTGGTTTTCTCTTAAACCAGATTGACACCACAATTGCTGAGGTGATTGAATTTTGGAAAGGGATGACGCGCCACGATACAGTAAATTGCCCGACACGGGACACTGAAGGAGAATTTTGTAACGGGGGCTTCAAAATTGAAAACATCGAGCGTTGGCTTCAAAAAAAACAGGATAGCGCTGTCTGCCAAGACTGCGATGCAGAATACGCGCCACGAGATCTGATTTACGGCCTTTCGAATCGGACGCGCCAAGACGACACCAACGATCTGATTCGCTGGATGGCCTACCGTGAGCAACGACCTGCCCCTCGAAGTGTCGTCATTGTTCCTTCTGAGTCGAACTGGCGCCAGATAAAAAGCTGGCAGGTTTTGGGGCGGACAAGACTTCAGGTGCGGTTGCACTCAGAACTGAGCGGAGCGCTCGTTGCAAAAAAAGATATCACCGCCAATCAAGGGATGCTAAAGTTTCTTGCTCCCGTCGCGAAGATCAGTGCACTTTTCTTTGGTGCGTCGGCCCTCCCCTTTGAACTTCCAGAGGGTGTCGAAGACATCTTTGGAGAAATGGCGGATACATTCGATAGAATTGGGGAGTTTGCCACGGGCGAAGAAAGCAGATCAACAGACTTGCGCCAAAACGACGAGCCTAACTTGCACCTTGTTCATGATTTTTTGATGCGAATTGGGCTTGATCCCAGAAAGCATGGGATGGAACTTGCCCGGGCATCCAATGGAAAATTCTATTGGATGTCTCCTACCGAGTTAGAGCATCACCGGCCTCTACAAGCGGTAATACCTTCGTCTTGAAACCACGGCGACCTGCTTGTGATCATCTTTGTCGTTGGATTGGAAAAACCCAAAGCGGAAGCCTAAGGGGCCAATACTTGGCCATGACTTTCACGTTTGTCCCGCAATTATTGGCACGTTTCGGATGGCGGTTTCGAGCGTTTGGCACCTGATTAAGTAGGATACAGAATCGGTTGGTCGAGTTCGAAAGAGCCGGGTCATGGGGCAACGCAGCACTATCACTCCCTTAGTGAATGTATGAATGTCAGCATAAGTTCAGCATCTTGTTCGGTTCGTATCTGCGGCAAAAAAATGCCCCCCAAGTAACTGAAACAAGAAAAGCTATCCTTGGTGCAGTCACTGCTCAATTTTCGTCAAGGTCTAGAAGGTCCGCAACTCGGTTATTCGCAACCACAGGGATTCAAATCTGGCGCAGGATGTGGTTCAAGTGGGAAGGAGGACCTGCCCTTGCCTTATCACTATTGGTTGACCGACCCCCCGATTAAGCGCATCAATCCTTACTTCCCGCAACCCCACGCAAGACCCCGTGTCGAGGATAGGCGTGTAATAAGCGAAATCATCCATGTCATCTGAAAAGTTCTATGCAACACCCGCACGCAGCAGATCATGCATATGAATGAGACCGCCCGGTTTATCAGATCCCACTTACCCAAAATGCGCGCCTTGCCGCTGGAAGCCTGTAGAGTTCCCAATGTATTGTCATGGGAAAGTTGCCAGGTTGCCTGGTAATCAAATCCGAGCTGTAAACCGGTTTCTGCTTTCAAGGTCGCCAGTGAATCTTCCAATGACTGGAAAACCGCATCCGGCGAGGGATTGCGCGAAGTATCAAGCCGCCTTGATCTATCCTCAGACAATTGTGCACCCACCGAAGATGGTCCGCCCAATCCACCTTCGCGTGAACTGGCGCGAAGCACATCTGCACCTGAGGTAAACCGCTATTTATCAATTTGCGCCGTTGTTTGTTAGGCATATAACGGCGGCGAAATCGTGATCGCGAGCAACAAAATTACTACTGTCAAAATCACTAATCGCAATTTGTCCAAATTCCCACTCTCCCTATTGAACACTATCATCAAATCAATCGACTTGTATTGTCAGACAAAGGCGTTCCACAATCCAGGCTAGCGAGACATAAAGCCATTTCGCAGCTGTTCACGCAAACGCACTCGCTCTTTGTAGGTTGCTCTGTATTTATTTGGAGATACACCTTCCCAGACTTGTGCGTATACGCGCATCTTGTTGCCACCATAAATCTTGGCAAGATCCTCATTGCTGTAGCCACGCTTCCAGAGGTCGTCAGTGATCGCCGCCATTATTTTGCTGAGTTCACCACTACCGGTAGCACCCTTGTCGAATGCATTGAGCATGTAGCCACCGTCATTGTAGAGGTCCGCGTTTTTCTTGGCGAAATCTACGACCAATTCCGTAGAATACATGTCGTCGGAGGCTATCCCAACTGAATCAACGCCGACGAGCTTGACGTAATAGTCAATCATGTCAGCTGCCTGCTTCGGGCTGATGTCATCAGGCCAGATACCGTCCATCATCCACTCGGTGAAAGTCGGCGAGATGTACCCACCTGATTTCGCTGCACGGATTGCTTCGTCATCCGGAATCGAACGGTAGCAGCCGCGAACTGTGCGGTTTGGCTCATTTTTGTAGAGGCCGGCAGGCACTGGATGGGTGTAAACGAAGGGGACGCCTGGATAAGTCTTCTCCAGGTAGTCCATAGCATCATTAGCGGTCTTGGATCCGGTATGGCTTAGGTCAACAAGAATGCCGAATTCGACCAATTCATCGATCACCTTCTTGCCCCAAGCCGTCAGGCCAATGTCTTGA
>JAAETJ010000353.1 GCA_024228495.1 bacterium
GACTGGCTGGCCCTGAATAGCTCTGGGCAGGGCTGTTATTTGGGGGGCCAACACCTCGGCCCGCTTCGCTTTTAGTCGCCGCAGATAAGCCGCTTCAATCTCCTGGGGTGTGACCGGTTCCAGGGCTGTTTCATCCTCGCCCCCAAGCAATATTTCGGCCATACAAAAAGCTTGCTCAATATGTTCAAACGGCACCTTCTTAATCCGAGTCCCCGAAATTTCAAAACGTCGCACATTGTACCCTCCCTGCCATGTTAGCTCATAGAACGAATGGCCCGACAAGCGACTCAAGCCAACTTGATCACCCAGAACAACAGAGCGAGGCCAGTTCTGCCCCGTTTGGCCTGGGCTTGACGAAGGACGCACTACATGTAAAATGACCTGGTTTTCTTTAACCTCAAGCCGGTACTTTTCTTTTCGGAGGCGTTCGGCTCTGGCCACGCGCAGGATCGTCTCCGGCAGTCGCTTGGCGGCTTGCTTTTTTAGCCCGGTCAGCCAAGCGTGGTTGTCTTTGTCGCACCACGCCACAAAGGTATCACATAACTCAGGCCAAACAGACGCAACGTCACCTTGAAAAATTGTATGCTTCCCCTCGCCCTCAAGGCCGAGTTGCCAGCTCATATCGCCCACCCGCTTGACCAGGGGTACAAAGGTGTCGAGATCGGCAAAGTCAAACATGCTTCTGAAATTAAACGGATAGCCGCTTAAAATATCTTGCTGCACCTCACGGTACATGCCCAACCATTCTGACCCAATTCCCCTCAGATCCCCCCCGGATACAACGTTCATAGCCTGGGCTATAGTGCGCCCGTTGTCTCCTCGCTCTCCATAACCATATTCCGGCTCTGTCAGGCAGCGGACTAAGTGAGCGGTTAATTCTTCTACGTCCTGGTAGAGCAACAGCAGGCGCAGAGACTGACGTTGCTCCACATCCAACTGTTGCATCGCTAACCCCGTCCTCTTTTCGGGCTTTGTCTCCGCCCCAATCCCCCCGAAGCAGGTATCCATCATTTCCTTTTGGCGGGCCACGGCTCGCTCAGGATCGGTATCGACCAGCAGAATAGGCACCTCCACATAGCCCAACAGGTTAGTCAAATCGACAAGTTCATACTCTTCCTCTGCGGATAACTCAGCCTGGTTTTCAGCCCCGGTTGCTGCTGTTTCTTCAAGGTCATCAAAAATTGTTACTTGCTTGGTTTGGGTCGTACTACTCATAAGTTATTTTCCTCCACTTGCTATTGACGATGGACGATGATAAAAGTATGAATAGTATTCGTCCGTCGTTCGTCCTTCGTCATAAATGTTAAAAGGGGGTCTTGTTAGCAATACCACATTTTCTCTAAAAACGAACGTGCTTCTGCCAGTCATCCGGATTTACTTTAAGATTGCCGTCTTTGACCTCTTCGGCCAGCCAGGCTTTGGCCTCATCATCGACAACCATCCGCCACCTGTCGCCATCGTGGTAAGCGGCCTCAGCGCTTTCGGTCATCGTGATCGGATTTTTTACTATTCTCCTGACCACAAGCGGGTGTGTCTTCCCCTCCGAAGTTGAGAACTGATCCAGCTTGGACATGTCTCCCACAGATGTCGCCGGGGCAGGTTGGGTAGCGGCGGGTGCGGACGATATCACTGTTTCTTTGCCCCGGTCGGTTTGAGCCGCTCGCCCCGATGAGGCAGCGGAGGTATCCGATCCTGATTTAAATAAATCTTGCCCGTATGATGAGGAGTGGGCGGCTCTGGTTGACGGCCAGGTGGGGCCTGATGAGCCATAATAATCTGTCGGCTGCCCCGGATAACTGTAAATTCTTCGACCATCCGGCCCACGCCGAACGGGATATGATGGGCCTTGAGCCGGGGCCGCTTCCTGATCTAATTTGCCATTTTTATTTCTGGCGGTGGGATCATCCCGCTCGC
>JAAETJ010000354.1 GCA_024228495.1 bacterium
CTTCCTCCCTGAGCGCGTTCAATTCAGCACTCAACTGCTGGGAAGTGGATTCGTAATGGGGAGTGACCTGGGTACCTTGCAGATAGGGGTCAACACTTGGCTGAATGCCCACGGCGTTTTGCGCCTCCCACCCTTCATGTCTTATTGTCGGCGGGGCTACTGGTGGGGGAACTTCTGGCCTAGTCCGAGGACTCACAGGGCGACTTCCCTGGTCGCTTTGACCACTCCGGCCATTCGCGCTCACTTCATCGCGCCGCCGCTGATGACAATTCCTGTATTTATGCCCAACTTTGGAGCAGTAGGAACACACGGGGGATCCGTCCTCAGCCCAACGGAAAGTGCGCTGACTTTTATTATTTTCACGCCGACTCGAGTTCCCAAAATTCCTTGCGCCTTCGTTCGTCGCGCGCACCACGTCTAAGAGTTCTTTCTGGGAACTGCGCATTTCTAGCCTAAATGCGTCAATTTCGGCCGCAACGCCCAGCAAAATGTCGGTCAGCTGCTTGTCTTCGGTCTGCTCAGCCGCTGGGTTCACTTTTATGGGGCGCTGACTATGAAATCTTTGCGCAGCTTGCGCTGACAAAACGCGCTCTTCCATTTTTCTCGCGCATTCTAAAGCGGAACTGAAAGTTGCGCACTGATCGAACTCGCAAAACTGAATGAAATCAGGGAGTAGTCCACCAATGAAGCGGTCCCTCAACAAAAAATCAATCCTTTCCGAAGGTACCTCAACAAAGGCTTCCTCAGCCAATTTCCACAGGTCAGTGGCGAATTCGATAATTCTTTCGCCTACTTGTTGGGTTCTACTCATAAAAGTCAAGGACGCATTTCTGACCAGCGCGGAGCTCTTAAACTGATCGGCCAACCGTGTTTTCATGCCCTCATAGGTGTTAA
>JAAETJ010000355.1 GCA_024228495.1 bacterium
AAGCAAACCAGGCAAAATGATCCCGGAAATCAAGATAATCCCAGTTGCCGTATCTTTCACTTTTCGATTTGTGAAGCGTTTCGTTTTGGTAATTTTGATAGTCTTCCTGCTACCCGCAACATTGGCGCTTGGCTGGTGGGGCGCAAAAGAACATCCCTCAAGCTGGCGCACAGCCAACTGGCAAAGCGCGGGGGTCTTGCCTGCAGCTTCCAGTGACAATGACGCGGTAATTTATGTCATGGCAGCGCGGACCGGCGGCATGAAGGGTGCGCTATCTGTTCACAGCTGGATTGTTACCAAGCAGGAGGGTGCGGCAAACTATAATCGTTACGATAAACTTGGATGGGGTGATCCTGTACGTCGCAACGCCTATCCGGCAGATGCACGGTGGTATTCGAACTCCCCTGATGTGATTTTTGAGGTGCGTGGCGAGCGTGCCAATATGCTCATTCCCAAAATTGAGGCAGCGATCAACTCCTATCCGTATTCTTACGAGGGAGGCTATAAGATCTGGCCGGGACCTAATTCCAACAGCTTTGTTGCTCATGTGGTGAACAGTGTGCCTGAGCTTGGTATTGCACTGCCTGCCAATGCGGTGGGGCGAAATTTTCTGGCGGGTGGCAACTGGTATCAACTTGATCCGGACTGGACAAATCTCATTGTCAGCTGGGACGGACTTATCGGTTTTGCGGTAGGAGCGCGTTATGGGTTTGAGATTCAATTCAGGGGGTTAGTCTCCGGATTTGATGTATTGAGTCCCGCTATCAAACTGCCAGGATTTGGGC
>JAAETJ010000356.1 GCA_024228495.1 bacterium
CACTGGGCGCGTTTCCGGGCTGTCCATCCCCAGCGACAAGTGTGTGCGCCAGCGATGATAATAATTGAAATAGCTTTTCAGGATTCGTTTCAAATGACGATCGTTCAACACGATGATATGATCTAGGCAGTCTCGTCGGATGCTGCCAATTATACGTTCCACAAAAGCATTTTGCCAAGGACTCCGCGGCGCTGTGAGTACCTCTTTAATGCCCATGCTTCGGACGCGCCGCCGAAACTGGCTTCCATAGATAACATCGCGGTCTCGCAGTAGATATTTCGGTGCGGTATCCCAAGGAAAATCTTCTGTGCTGTCAAAGGTCTTTCCAAGTTTCGCTTTTGCAATCTCGTTGGCATCAGTCAATTTTCTCTGGATAGGCGTGCCAACAGCCGTTGTTGTTTGTGGGGCATTACTTGTTGTACCTATGCTTCTCTGCAAAGGGGCATCTGCAATCTTACCTGCTGCTTTCTCTCTGGTTGTATCCACCATTTGTCCGTTTACAAAAGTATCACCCTTTGGGGTACCATTAAGGGCATTGTCAATGGCATTTCCCAGTTCATGCTTGCGGTTCTTTTCGGTATACTGCCCAGCGGCAGAGTGGATGTCTTTGCCATGGATAGGAAATTCAAAGGCACTTTTTTCTGAGCGGCGCATCTGCAACGCTTTCGTCCCCATCTCATCCGCTTCATGCTCCAATCCCTCATCATCATTTATCGCGACACCTTTCGCCTGCACGGTCGGCTTCACTCGACCTTCCCTCTGCTGTACCAAATGCCACCCTTCATGCGGTAGATGCTGCTCTTGCCCTGGCCCCACATGAATATCCGTGCCCTGCGTATACGCCAACGCGTTTAACTGGGCTGGTTTGGAGGAGTTGTAGTGAACGTTCACATCATCCATAGACATACCGGAGAGGTTTTCAATACCAGCTTTCAGGTTGTCTGGCATGCCAGTGCGGTTTTCCTGGCACCCAGTGTGCGTCGGTGTTTCGCTAGTGGCAAATTTCTCTTGGAGCGTACCAGACTCGGCCTGCATCTGGAGCTCATCTTCGTCCAATCCCTCTTGCCGCTGCACAGCGGAGCCAATCATGGGCTGCAATTGTTGTCTTTGGGCTACTTGTCGTGGGCTGTTATCGAGCATGGCTTGGAGCTGAGCCAGACGTTGCACCTGAGGACTTTCATCCATCTGGTCCTGTAATGTCCGCTGCGCGATGACTTCTGGGCGATTGTCGACAAACCCTGAAGCTCGTGAGGGAGCTGTCTCGTGGGATGTCGGGCGTTTATGTTTCTGTTGCGTCTCCGGCTTGGACTTCCGTAAGAATGCCATCATTTACCTCGTAATTTGCCTGTGCATGGCGAATTGATAGTCAAACAGCTATGGGAAGCTGATAGAGTCCTCGGCAATGTGTATGCCAACGAAAGCTTTTCAAGCTACTTTTCAATTTGGGAGCGCCTCCAGCAACTTCAGCCGGCGTATCTCCGCCGAGCGAGCAATGGGAGCGATGATGATTGTAAAACACCTTGAAGTCTGCAAGCTTTCTCTCCAGGTCCACGTCATTC
>JAAETJ010000357.1 GCA_024228495.1 bacterium
TCGGGCGGTTGATAACGCTTTTTTCTTGCTGCCGTGATGCAAGCCATAATGCCGGATATGACGGAACCCTTCCGGCAGGACATGCCACAAAAAACGTCTGATAAACGCCACCCCGTCTAAAGGCAGTATCTTCTTTTTGCCCTTCTCCTTATCTTTGTTGTCGTGGTACTCAAAGTGTACCTTCCCTTTTTCTAGCTTCACTATCCGATAGTTTGAGATGGCCACCTGATGCACATACCGACTAAGATACTCATACACCACTTCTGGCCCCTCAAACGCCTTGGCAAACACTTCCCACTTTTTGGCCTGGATCTCTTCGACCATCCCGACCACATCCAGCCCTTCACCTTGACCCACCACCTGCAACTTGCCAGCCTTTGCCAATCGCTTTATCCGCCGACACAGCCGATCTCGATACTCTGCCGACAACTCGATTACATCAAACAAATATCGCGCTCCACTCTTCTGCCAGCTTTCTCCAGCTTCCCGCAAGGCTCCCCCGGTCACGATACAATGCACATGCACGTGCGGATCCATCTTTTGCCCCCAAGTGTGCAGCACAGCGGTGATCCCCAATGTTCCTCCCAAATACTTTTTGGCAAACCGTTTCAACGTTTCATTGACCGCCCAAAACAGGGCCTCATACATCACTCTCTGATTGGCTGTTATCAATTTGTTGAGGGCGTGGTCGGTGGTAAAGACGATGTGAAAATACGGGATCGGCAACAACTTTACTTTTTGTCGCTCCACCCACTCGGCCCGTTTGAATTTGCCACATTTGGGACAGTGCCGATCCCCACACGATTTGTAGGTAAACTCTATCGCCCCGCACTCATTACACTCATAGATAGTCCCCCCCATCTCGGCCGTCCGGCATATCTTCAGCGCTCGCAACTGGTGAACGACAACTATAATTACCCATGACGACAATTAAAAATGCCCACTTAGAAAAATCGGTAAAGGTAAGTAAACTGGTCTAACCTAAAGAAAGGGAGGCCAGCAGATGACCAGCACCGATGCCCAAGTGAGGCTAATGATGCGAGAACGAAGTAAAGGACGGACGCAAGAACAAACGGCCGTCAAGGCGAACCTTAAAAATCGAAAAACAGTAGCCAAGTACGAACGGTTAGGTCAATTACCCAGTGAGTTAAAAAAGCCACGGGGGTATCGAACCCGGGCTGACCCGTTTGCCGAAGATTGGCCGCAAGTAGAACAGATGCTGGAAAAAGCGCCGGAACTGGAAGCGGTGATCTTGTTTGAGTGGTTGTGTGAGCAGCATCCAGGCCGGTACCAGGAAGGGCAAGTGCGAACCCTGCAACGACGGGTGGCTGATTGGCGAGCCCTCAATCAAGAACAGGAGGCCATCTTGGAACAGGTTCACCGACCGGGGGAGGTGCTGCAAACGGATGGGACGTGGCTGAGTAAACTGGAGGTGACCTTAGCCGGTCAGCCGTTCAAGCATCTCTTGATCCACTGTGTGTTGCCGTACTCCAATTGGGAATGGGGAGCGATCGCCCAATCAGAGAGCCAGTTGGCCTTGCAACGGGGATTGCAGAGTAGTTTGTTCAAGTTAGGTTATGTGCCGAGCTATCATCAAACGGACAACAGTTCGGCGGCGACCTATCAGGTCAAGCGGAGCGGGGAACGGAGCTACAATCAGGGCTATTTAGATATTCTCAACCATTTTGATCTCAAACCACGCACCATTGCGGTGGGCTGCCCGCAACAAAATGGAGATGTGGAGTCATCAAACGGAGGTCTGAAACAAGCCTTACAACAACATCTGTTGTTGCGGGGGAGCCGAGAATTTGCTTATCTGGGAGACTATGAAGACTTTTTGGGGCAGGTGATGACCAAACGCAATCAGCGTCGGCAGGAGCGGCTGGAAGAGGAGTTGGCGGTGATGAAGCCGCTACAGGCCCCCCCGTTGACGGCCTATCAAGAAGTGCGGGTCAAGGTCAATCGAGGTTCGATGATCCGGGTGCAGCACAATGTCTACTCAGTGCCGACCCATCTGATCGGGCAACAAGTCACGGTCCGGATTTATGAGTGGCAGTTGGAGGTCTATTATCGGCAAACTTTGATTGAACGGTTGTCCCGTTTGGTCGGCCAACACAAACAGCAGATCAATTATCGCCATCTGATCGACACCCTGCTGCGTAAACCGGGCGGCTTTCGGGATTATCGGTATCGAGAGGCTTTGTTTCCTTCCTTGGTCTTTCGTCAAGCTTGGGATGCGCTCCAGCAATGGTACGCTCCGCGCAAGGCCGACATGGTCTATTTACGCATTTTGAAGTTGGCCGCCAGTTACCTCGAATGTGAGGTGGCCGAAGCCTTGGCCCTGCTCCTGACTGGCTCTGACCGATGGGATGAAACCGATGTCCAACAGTTAGTTGAACCGCACCAGGTCATTGCCGTACCCGCTTTGGCTGAACCGGTGGTCAATCTACAGCAATATGACGGCTTGTTACAGGAGGTGACTTATGACCCCGCTTGAGGCCATTGACCAGCACTGCAAACAGTTACGTCTAACCAGTCTAGCCCAGGTCGTGCCTGAGACGGTGACCTTGGCCCAACAACAAGAGTGGTCCTTGGAAAGCTTCCTGTTATATCTGTTGGAACAAGAAGTGACCCGGCGCCAACAACGTCGCATTGAACGCTATCTGCGTCAAGCCCAGCTCCCTCCCGGCAAAACTCTCGACCACTTTGACCAACAGCGGCTCCCCTTACGTATCCGGCGCCAGATCCCCTGGCTGGTCCAGGGAGAGTTCATCAATCAGGCCGAGAATATTTTGATCTTTGGTCAACCCGGCACTGGAAAAACTCATTTAGCTTCGGCCTTGGCTTTTGAATGGGTCCAGCGGGGCTTTCCGATCTTGTTCATGCCCACCTTCAAACTCGTTGATGGCCTCTTACGGGCTAAACGGGATTATGAACTCGAACGCGAACTCAAACGTCTCGACCGTTTTCAGGTCGTTATTCTCGATGACATCGGTTATGTTCAACAAAGTCGCGAAGAAATGGAAGTTCTATTTACTTTTTTGGCCGAACGCTATGAACGTCGCAGTGTGGTTATTACCTCTAATCTTGTTTTCTCTAAATGGGATCAAATCTTTAAGGATCCTTTGACCACCGCTGCCGCCATCGACCGGGTTGTTCATCATTCCCGGATCATTGAATTTGGCTCTGATATGTCCAGCGTTCGAGCGGAACAAGCCGCTCAACGTCAACGGTTGGAACCCGATCAGGATACCCCTGATCTGACTCAACCTAAACAAAATTAATCCTTATTTAGGGGTCTTTTTAATTGTCATTGATGTGTATTTCTAATTGTCGCTTGACAATTTGGAAACTAAAGCGGTCACAGGTGGTTTACTGCATCCCGATAACGTCACTAGCGTGGCCTACCGTCCGGATGGAAAACATCTGGTCACGGGCGGTGTTGATGGCACGGCCCGGGTGTGGGATGTCCTGACCAATAAGACTGTCTTTGAATTGAAGCGAGACGATAGTCCAATCGATGATATGGCCTACAATCCTGATGGGCATTATCTGGCAGTAGGCAATCGCAAGGGTAGGGTTATAGTCTGGGAGATCTCCAACAGCAGGTTTGTGACAGAGTGGGCTGGGCACACCGGGGCTGTGAGTGGAGTGTCGTTCAGCCCCGACGGCCAATATCTAGCTAGTGCAGGCTTCGATGGTATCGTCAAAGTCTGGGACGCCGGCACGTTTGAGTTGGTATCTACCCTGACCGGACATCGGGGGGCAATTCGTGATCTGGCCTTTAGTCCCGATAGCGCCTCTTTGGCCACCGCCAGCAGTGATGGCACTGCCAAAGTGTGGCCGCTGGCCGGAGGCGAGCCGGTGACGCTGCCGGGACATCGGCAAGGGGTTACGGGAGTCGCTTTCAGTCTCGATGGCA
>JAAETJ010000358.1 GCA_024228495.1 bacterium
CTGTCTCTCTTTATCAATGACCAAGCGTTTCCAGCCAGCATCAATGACATTGAGAGAAGCCTCATCCAGCCGGGGTTTGCGACGGCCTTGCAGACCTTTCAAATAGTCTACGGCCGTGAGTAGGGGTTTGCCGGCCGGCGCGGCTTTGAAGGAAATGGTATCTATAGTTTTTCAGAAAAATAATTTCCGGTTAAGAGCTGCTGAGTAATTTACGCTAAGCCAGCATGAGCGCGTAATTTTTTCATCACACCAATAACCTTGGCGGCATCTTCGAGATAACGACGAAACGCCGTTAGCACGGAAGTGCGCAGATCGTCAAAGGATTTGAAATACTTCAAATGAGTGGCATCGCGTTTGGTATTTTTCCATAATTTCTCAATCGGATTGAAATCCGGCGAGAAGGTTGGCAGGGGCACCTTATGAAGGCGGTGCGCATTCTCGGTCTGAAATTGCTGGACGGCCTGACTGCGATGATAGGAGACACTGTCTTCGACCAAAATGATCGGTTGCTCAATCTGCGTGAACAGTGGGTTTAAGAATTCGAGGTAGGTATCGGTATTAAACTTACCGTTATCAGCCGCCGCTTGAAGCAGGGCGGTTTGATAGCGTTCGTTCCACACCGTCCCCAGGGCGTACTGGAGCGCATCGATAAACTGAGCTTGGGTGGAATAGACGATGCCAATAAGCGCTTTAAGGCCGCTCGTTACCTCGCTGGGCAAGCCGTCATTGTGAAGCCCTTTCAGGGCCTTGGCACTGAGCTTATAAGAACGGGCCTCATGGTAATAAAACGCCCCGCTGTGGAAGTCGATGGCCCCGAACATCTTCAACCCTTTGCGTTGCCCCTTCGTCTTGAGCGTCGGCTGTTGCCCGCACGGTGCCCACGTGCGTCCCAACGAACCCCACATCGCAAAGGAGGCTTCATCGGTAAACAGGATCACCGCGTTCTTCTGTTTGGCCTGCGCTAACAGATCCGGCCACGTCTGTTCGATCCATGTTTGACGCGCTTTCTTATAGTCTTCTTCGTCACAGCGGTCACTGATAAAGCAGGCTTTCTGATAGCTTAATCCGAGTTGCTTGAGCAGAGCACTCAAATACCGAGGATTATAGCGGACCCCCCAACGTCGCCAGATTAACTCCGCAATCATCGCACTATTCCATACCCCACAGTCAAAACCATTGGCTTCAGGCCCCTTCTCAATCAGTTTGCGCAGAATTTTCTTTTGCGTCCCCGTCAATTTCGCTTTCCGCCCTCGCCCTTGATAATGCTTACCACATAACCACCCAAAGCCCTGAACCATGAACCGCTTCAGCCAATTCTCTACCGTCTTCACATGGACTTGTAACCACTCCGCAATCACCTTCAGTGACTTCCCTTCATGCACCCACAGCAACCCTTGCGCAAGCTTATACAAGCGCAGGTTATTCAAAGCGCTCGCGCGCGTCAGCTCTTCATAAAGACGCGCCACCAAGGGGGCCTCAAACGTGAGTGTGATCATGAATTCTCCCAGAACGTTAATTAGGGTGGTCGTTGGCTAGCGCAAACTATATCGGCTGCAAGCGTAGCGGCAAACTCCTGAGAATTCACGACTATCAGAAATTATTTTTCTGAACGTCTATAGCCTCCTCTTTAGGGGGTGAGGTGTGTTATCGGTCTCATGATCAGGCACGATTTACCCTCAATATCGTTGAAACTTGATCGATAATAAATGAGCGCTATTATGTGTGTTAA
>JAAETJ010000359.1 GCA_024228495.1 bacterium
GGATATGCCTCATTTGAATATGAGTTCAAGCATTTTCAGGCCGCACCCCTGGTCAAGTTGGACATTCTTATCAATGGCGAGCGTGTGGATGCCCTCTCCTCCATAGTCCATCGCGATCATGCTGAATCCAGAGGGCGTGAGCTTACGGTGAAAATGAAGGAGATTATTCCACGCCAGATGTTCGAAGTGGCGATACAGGCGGCGATCGGTAGTAAAATAATCGCCCGCACGACCGTCAAGGCGCTACGCAAGAACGTGACAGCCAAGTGCTATGGTGGTGATATCACTCGCAAACGCAAGTTATTAGAGAAGCAGAAAGCGGGTAAAAAACGGATGAAACAGGTCGGCAGAGTAGAGATTCCGCAGGAGGCATTTCTTGCCGTGCTGCAGGTCAAAAAGGATAATTAGGTTAAAGGGTGCCTCTAAAAATTAGGATTTTTGTTCGAGTGCAAGGCGCGGTGCTTTCGAGAAGCGCAGTTAACACAATAAGTTAATGAGCATCGCAGAAAGTGCCGCAACGCCGCAGTCGGGCAAAAAGACAATTTTTAGATGCGCC
>JAAETJ010000360.1 GCA_024228495.1 bacterium
GACAAACTAGCTCGTCTGTTGATGGCCGTCTGCCTTGCGTATATATGGATAGTTTATCTTGGGAACCTATGTATGAACATTGGAGCGCAGAAACTCATTCATCGCGCGAATCGTTGCGATCTAAGTCTCTTCCAGCTCGGCATGCGTTATCTCAAACATATTCTCAACGATGGCATCATGATACCCGTTGACTTTTGCCTCTCCCCGCAGGAATAGTTCAGCCAATAATACTGTAATTATGGTTAGCTAAAAGATGTCCGGTAGTGAAACCGACGTTAGAGGAGGAGGACCAGCGGCGGCTGCATCGCGAACAGGATCGGTTGCTCAAGGAGCGCGGCGCTCACAGTGCGTGGATCAAATCGCTGCTGATGGCGCATGGGTTGTGGCTGGAGATCGGTTCGGACTTTCTGGCGCAGATAGCCTCAGCCGAGAATGGGGCAGGTTATGTCTTGGGCATGGACCTGAAAGCGGAGCTGAGGTGGGAGTATGAGCGCTATTGTCTTGTGCATGATCAGATCAAGGCGCTGGAGGCGGCGCAACGGGTGCAGGAGCAGGACGGTCAAGCCATGGAGCAGATTGCGCAACTGCTGCAACTTAAAGGAGTGGGTCAGCTGGCGGGTCATTCGCAACCAACAGCAGTTGGCCGCATGTGCCGGTTTGACGCCGACCCTCTATGCCAGCGGCGATAGCGAGCGGGAACAGGGGATTAGCAAGGCGGGCAACCGGCAAGTGCGACATTTGATGATTGAGTTGAGCTGGCTGTGGTTGCGCTACCAGCCGAACAGCGCCCTGACTCAGTGGTTTAACACCCGCTTTGCGCATGGTGGCAAGCGGATGCGCCGGATCGGGATCGTAGCGTTGGCACACAAGCTGTTGATTGCGCTGTGGCGTTTTTACCGACAAGGTGTCGGGTAGCCATGGAAATCGGGATGGGTTACGTCTGTTGCGCATCAAGGTCGAAGAAGGCGACGTAATCTTGATCAAGAAACCGGATCGCCTCGCTCGTGATAGGGGTTCTGCAGAAGAACACCCACCAGAGCGCCGTCTCGAACAACGGCTCGGTCTTTCGCTTTCTTCGAAACGGCCTGATTCCACATCGAAACGCCAATTCAGCTTTCAGATCCCGAGCCAACGATCCCCTGTGGCCGCCGTTAGCTTAACACATCAAAATCGTTTATTCCACTTATTTCTACTTACAGATCCTCTTCATATCCCGGTAAATAATGACCCTCGCGCGCAAGGTATACGACTCCTTCGCCCTGTTCAAGATCCTTGATAAAAACAGTCATTTCGCCGTTCCAAGGTGAGAATTGTTGAAGTTTTCGAACGGCTTCGGCTGAGTAGTTTTCCAGAGAAATATCAGCCTCACAAAACGTGCTAAAACACTTCACTTCTGATACACCAACTCCATCTTCAACAAGATTTTCAAAGGCGTCTAGCAACACACTTTGAGCTTCCGGTGCCCATTCACGGTCGGGGCCTTCATCCATAGCACTGTCTTTGTATAGCGCAAGTTGCTGATCTACATAGTCTACGAGTTGTTCTTCTTCCGACATCGGATCCTGTGTTACATCAGATGCTTGATCATCAATAGTTGGCTCTGCATCTGCACTAACACCAAAAGCCAAATCTTTTGTGATAGAGTTCAATTGGTTGCGCAGTAAATCCAGTTCACGATAGAGTGTGTTGAGCCGTTGCCCAATACCTTTCTGACGATCACTGCGGGAAGCCTTTTGTAACTCAGTGATCTGCGCATTGATTCGTTTAATTTCAGAAACGAGACCGTTACGTGCGTTGCTGCGCTGAGACAGCGTGACCACAGTATCTTGTGAATCCTTTGCCGCATTATCTTGAAAAAAGAAAGTGTAAGAGAGCGTGGCCACTAAGGTGATGGATAAAGTACCGATTACAATGGCGACTTTATTGCTGGGTATCATTTTTACATCCTAAAAATAATTGTAATATTTATTATCGGACCGACAGACATATCCTCACCATTGTGTTTCACTGCCTGTCAGTCCCAAGGTGTTGCGAAGTCAATCGCATTATCTGGATTAACTAAA
>JAAETJ010000361.1 GCA_024228495.1 bacterium
AAAATGGAACCAATAACGCTAAAGCGCCGCAGGTTCCAGCCCACTGCCGACCACTCGACCCTGCTGGTTGGTGATCGAATGGCAGTAGCGCAAGAATCAGAGCAAGTAGAGCAATTGCAGCCAGCACCAGAATGGCGTGGTCGGGTAGGTCTGGTCGTGGCCCAGTATTCAATTGAAGGGTATTCTACTTATATGGTTTAGAATGGGGCGATGCTAGCTTGCTGTTGGTAAATACTCAATAGATACCTTATGCTTAATGCCTTGCTAAGTACGAAAAAGGAGTAGGACTCCTGGGAAAGACCATGAGTGAAAAGTATGAAAGCTGATGAAATCGATAAGGCTAGGAACCCTTTGTTAAAGCTTGCCTTGCCAGCCTTGCAGAGAGCTGCACAAAATGCTCGGCAACAGGCACTATTGCACAATACCCGGCTAATCCTCTGGCGAGGAAACCGGGTTGTCAAATTATCTGCCAATGAAATTCGTGAGCAGGCAGCGGACTACAAGGCTAACTGATTCCAGGGAGTTAAAGTGAGCAGCGCTAGAAATGCATTTTTTCGATAGCCGCGTCATCCTCATGCTTCGCCAGACGAAATGACCTACCTTTATGCTAAGCCTTTTGTGCAAGTCATAGCGTGTTGCAACTCATGCAGCCAAATTGTCGACTGTTATGGAATCAGATTTTTTTTGGTGGAAATTCTCAAGAATTAACTTATGCTTTCTGGCCTGCATTGATAGCAGGCAGGAATAAAACTAATTAATGAACGAAACTCCCAACAACCTGGCCGCCTATTGTTGGTCTATTGCCGATCTTTTACGTGGTGATTTCAAGCAAAGTCAATACGGTCGTATTATCCTGCCGTTTACCTTGTTACGCCGCCTTGAAGGTGTGTTAGGGGCAAGTAAGAATCAAGTACTAGCCGAATACGGAAAAATTCAGAAAATGAATCTGCCGGTGGATGCTCAGGAAAAGCTGCTTCTGCGTGCTACTGGTAGCCTTAGCTTCTTTAACACCTCAAAAATGGATCTCTCCAAACTGGGCCAAAACGGCATCAAATCCAACCTAGAAAGCTACATCCAAGGCTTCTCGAAAGACGCTCGCGAAATCTTCGAATATTTCAATTTCGCCGAATTTATCGGCCAGCTCAACGACGCCGATCTTTTATATAAAGTCGTTCAAAAGGTAAGAACAACTGACCTCAGCCCAAAAGCGATTACAAACCACGACATGGGCCTAACCTTCGAAGAGCTAATACGCCGCTTTGCGGAAGGCTCCAATGAAACGGCCGGGGAACACTTTACCCCCCGTGATATTGTGCGCCTCACCACCTCCCTGGTATTTATGGAAGATGATGACGCCCTCACCAAACCCGGCATCATCCGCACCATCTACGACCCCACCGCAGGTACCGGCGGCTTCCTCTCCTCGGGTATGGAATACGTGCACGAGTTAAACCCACAAGCGGTCATGCGTGCCTTTGGCCAAGAGCTTAACCCTGAGAGCTACGCCATCTGTAAAGCCGATATGCTGATCAAAGGCCAGGACGTCACCAATATCAAACTCGGCAACACCTTATCCAATGATCAGCTCTACGCCGACAAATTTGATTACATGCTCTCCAATCCGCCCTTTGGTGTTGATTGGAAAAAGATCGAATCCACCATCAAAGACGAAAACACCCTCAAGGGCTTCGAAGGCCGCTTTGGCCCAGGCCTACCGAGGGTGAGTGATGGCTCGTTATTATTCCTCATGCACCTGATCAGCAAACTGCGTGATGCATCAGAGGGCGGTGGCCGTATCGGTATCATCCTCAACGGTTCACCCTTGTTTACCGGTGGCGCAGGCAGTGGCGAGAGTGAAATCCGCCGTTACATCCTTGAGGCCGACCTGTTAGAAACCATCGTCGCGCTACCCACCGATATGTTCTACAACACCGGCATCGCCACCTATGTTTGGGTACTGTCGAATAAAAAGGCCGACGAGCGCAAAGGCAAGGTACAGCTGATCAACGGCGTTAATCTCTGCGGCAAGATGCGTAAATCCCTAGGCTCCAAACGTAGCGAAATGAGCAGCGACGACATCGCCACTATCACTCGCAGCTTTGGTGCGTTTGAAGTGGTGGATGCACGTGAGCTGGATAAACCCGCCGAGCAAAAAAGCATCCGTGGCCGCAAGTCCGCCAACCCAAAAACGGAAGCCCCGAAAACCTTCGCCAGTAAAATCTTCGCCGCCCATGAATTTGGTTACCGCCGCATCACCATCGAACGCCCGTTACGCGAGAGCTACCAATTCAGTGATGAACGTATCGCAGAATTACGTTTTGCCGCCAAGCCATTAAACGCACCGATGAAGTGGGTGTATGAAACCTATGGTGAAAGCTGGAGTGATGATGCCGACTGTGAAAACTACGGCACACTGGCCGAGCATGAAGCCGACATCCGCAAACACCTGAAAACCCATTTCAGCGATTTAAAAGAAGCCAAAATCAAAGAACTGTTAGATCACAAAATCTGGGCCGCACAAAAGCAATGCTTGCTTAAAGCCAAGCAGCTACAAACCGAGATAGGCACTGAGCAATGCGATGATATGAACGGCTATGAAGCCACCATCAAAGCCGCCTGCAAAGCCCAAGGCATTGGCCTCGATACCAAAGAGAAAAAACAAATCACCACCGCCGTCAGCTGGAAAAACCCAGCAGCGGAAAAGGTGATTAAAAAGATTCATAAAAACACCGAAGCCAATCCGCTTTATGGCCTGTTTGATGTGGACGGCCAAACAATTGAGTACAAGCCCGATGGCGATCTGCGTGATAATGAAAACGTCGCCCTTGATCCAACGCAGACCGTAAACGCACTGAACGAAGCCTACTTCAAAAAAGAAGTGCAACCCCATGTGCCCGATGCCTGGATAGATGCAAGCAAGACCGATGAGAAAGACCAGGAAGTGGGCATTGTCGGTTATGAGATTCCGTTTAACCGCCATTTTTATCAGTATCAGCCACCGAGAGATTTAGAAGCGATTGATGCGGATTTGGATGCGGTGTCTGCTGAGATTATGAATCTGCTGCAAGAGGTGCACTCCTGATGGTCTTTTTCCGTGATTGCTGCGTTGTGGCTGTGCTCGCTCGGTCACATAGTGGAACTATGCTCCCTCACTGTGCGCAGGCACGCCTTGCACTCACGAAAAAATTCTCAACAGGAGGGTTTTGTTATGGGTAAGTATCAAGCGTATCCAGAATATAAAGATTCGGGTGTCGAGTGGCTTGGAGAAACACCTGCACATTGGAGTGCTAAGCCGCTCAAATTTCTGTGTACCTACAACGATGAAGTTCTTGCTGATTCTGTTAGTGATGATTATGAAATTGAGTACGTAGATATTGGT
>JAAETJ010000362.1 GCA_024228495.1 bacterium
GAGCTGGTGATGATCCCCGGCAGGCTTTCAGGCAATCTCGATAGTTTCCCCTCGACCCAAATGATAGAAGAAGACGGGTTGGAGCGAGAAGGTTTTGGGTTGGCGCAGGTCGAAGCGGCTCGTGGTCGGCTCGTGCATCTAGCGCAGGTTGATCAAGGAATTGTCAGGGCCTACACAATTCTTGCACCAACCGAATGGAATTTTCATCCCCAAGGGGTGGCGGCAAGAGCTTTGACGAGGATAGGTAAAGATAGTGATGATGGCGCGCGGTTCCGTGCCGGAATGCTGGTCAAGGCTATTGATCCATGTGTCGCCTTTAAAGTGAGGCTACACTGATATGCATGAAATGTCGATTTGCGAGGGAATTGTTCAGGTTCTGGAAGAGCAGGCTTGTGCTCAGAATTATAAAAGTGTCGGCAAAGTCTGGCTGGAGATTGGCCCACTGGCGGGTGTCGAGCTGGAGAGTTTGCGTTTTTGCTTTGAGGCTGTTGCCAAGGGAACGCTGGCTGAAGACGCGAAGCTTGAAATTGTAGAGACTAAAGGCCTGGCCTGGTGCATGAAATGTTCAAATACCGTTGAGGTGGCCAGACGTTTTGACGCTTGTCCCACCTGTGGCAGTTTTCAGTTGCAGGTAACAGGTGGGGACGAAATGAGAATCAAAGAGCTGGAGGTAAACTGAACATGTGCAGTGTATGTGGCTGTGGCCACGGTGAGGTAAAAATCGATGGTAAAGAGCCGCGCAATCATTCCCATGATCATTCCCATGATCATTCCCATGATCATGAAGGTGAGAGTGAGATTGGCGTATATTCTCATGCACCGGGCCTTGCTCAAAAGCGCATGGTGCAGATTGAACAGGATATTCTGGCAAAGAACAACTCTTATGCAGCTCAAAATTCCAATCTTTTTTCCAAACAGGGTATTCTCGCGCTTAATCTTGTCTCTTCACCCGGATCCGGAAAAACCTCATTGTTGGCTCGCACCATAAGGGAACTTGGTAAAAAGCCTGTCATCAGCGTTATAGAGGGCGACCAGCAAACCGCTAATGATGCGCAGCGCATTCGCGAAACCGGGGCCAAAGCCGTGCAGGTCAATACTGGCAAGGGCTGTCACCTTGATGCTCATATGATTGGTCATGCGCTGGAAGAACTTGCGCCGCACGATGGCGGTATTGTTTTTATTGAAAATGTCGGAAATCTGGTTTGCCCCGCTGGTTTTGACCTTGGTGAAGCGCACAAGGTCGTAATCCTTTCGGTGACAGAAGGGGAAGACAAGCCGATAAAATATCCCGACATGTTCCATGCCTCTGATCTGATGCTGCTCAACAAGATTGATCTTCTGCCTCATCTGGAGTTTGAAGTGGAACGCTGTATTGATTATGCCCTTCGTGTCAATCCGGCTATCAAAATTCTCAAAGTTTCGGCGACTTCGGGTGAGGGTATGGAGCAATGGTATGAGTGGGTAAGGACTGCTCACAAAATGGTGCTGTCCGGTCATCCGACTGCTGATATTTATAGTAAAACAGGCGGAAAGGAATAGGCTATGTGTCTGGCTATTCCGGCAAAAATTATCTCGATTGACGAGTTGACGGATACCGCCATCGTCGCTGTTGAAGGTGTGAAAAAAGAGATTTCCCTGGCTCTGGTCGAGGGGGTATCTGTTGGTAATTATGTTCTTGTTCATGTGGGATATGCTCTTAATACGATCAGCCCGCAAGAGGCTGAAAAAACCCTTGTGCTTATGGCGCAGGCGGGGCTGACGGTTTTGGAACAAAAAGAAGATGTCGGAGATGATGTGGCATGAAGTATATTGCCGAATTTCGCGACAAAAAACTGGCTAAAGGTCTGGCCGAAGCGATTTGTGAAGAGGCACAAAGCGGGCGCAAATACCGAATCATGGAGTTTTGTGGTGGGCATACTCATGCCATTTTTCGTTACGGTGTTCAAGAGCTTTTGCCCAAATACATACAATTCGTGCACGGTCCGGGCTGTCCGGTATGTGTGCTGCCGATCAATAGAATTGAGCAGGCACTGGAATTGGCCGAACGCCACGGGGTTATTTTGTGCTCCTATGGGGACATGATGCGGGTACCAGCGCAAAAAAGGCGTAGCCTGCTTTCCGCCAAGGCGCAGGGGGCTGACATAGAAATGGTCTATTCGACCATGGATGCCCTTGAGATTGCCCGCAATAATCCTGACCGGGAAGTTGTATTCTTTGCCATCGGTTTTGAAACTACAACACCGCCAAGTGCTGTTGCCATTCAGCAGGCCAAAGCTGAGGAGCTGAAAAATTTTTCCCTGTTCTGCAATCATGTCCTGACTCCCGCCGCCATCCAGCATATTTTGCAAGCCCCTGATGTGTGTGAATATGAAGCTGTGACAATTGATGGTTTTCTTGGTCCCTCTCATGTCAGTGCCATCATTGGTGCTCAGCCCTATGAGTATTTTGCCGAGGAATTCCAGAAGCCGGTCGTCATAACCGGGTTTGAACCGCTTGATATCATGCAGGCCGTATTGATGCTCGTTCGTCAGATCAACCATGGATCGCATGAAGTCGAGAACGAATATACCAGGGTGGTGACGCAAAAGGGGAATATCAAGGCTCAAAAAATTGTTTCCGATGTTTTTGAATTGCGCCGCATGTTTGAATGGCGAGGCCTTGGCATGGTACCCTATAGCGCTTTGAAAATTCGCGATAATTTTTCTCAATTCGATGCCGAAATACGCTTTGAGCTGACACAGAACAATGCACGGGACGTAAAGGCTTGTGAATGTCCCGCCATTTTGCGTGGTCTTAAAAAACCAACTGATTGCCAACTGTTTGGCACGGCCTGCACCCCTGATAACCCGCAAGGATCCTGCATGGTTTCATCCGAGGGATCATGTGCAGCCTATTGGAGCTATGGTCGCTTTCGTTTGCAAACGAAAGAAGAGGGGGTGAAAGGGTGAACAGGAGCAAGGCTAAATTTCTGCTAGGAATGAATATGCGCAAGGGGCATGTGGAGATGACCCATGGTGCCGGTGGCCGGGTCATGGCGCAACTGGTTGAGGAATTGTTTGTTCGCCATTTCGACAATGATTTTCTCAATCAGGGGAATGATCAGGCGATTTTTGAAGGGCCTGGTGGACGCATGGTGATGAGCACAGACGGTCATGTAGTTTCGCCGCTGTTTTTCCCCGGCGGTGATATTGGCTCGCTCAGTGTTCACGGTACCATAAATGATGTGGTGATGTCTGGAGCAAGGCCGCTCTACCTCTCGGCTGGTTTTATTCTTGAAGAAGGCTTTCCGCTAGCGGACTTGGAACGCATAGTTGTCAGTATGGCCGCTGTCTCGAAAGAGGCAGGAGTTCCCATCATTACCGGAGATACCAAGGTTGTCGAGAAGAACAATGGCGATGGTGTATTTATAACAAGCACGGGAATCGGTGTTGTGCCACCTGGCGTTGATATTTCCGGTTCCAAGGCCCGGCCAGGTGACAGCATACTGGTCAATGGATTTATCGGAGATCATGGGATTGCCATTCTCTCGAAACGAGAAAATCTGGAGTTTGAGACACAGATTGTTTCTGACAGTGCAGCGCTGCACGATCTCGTTGCGCATATGGTTGAGGCTGTCAGTGATCTTCACTGTTTGCGCGACCCGACCCGGGGAGGACTAGCGACTAGCCTTAATGAGATTTGCTGGCAGTCCGGGGTTGGTATGAAGCTGCGTGAAGATAGTATTCCCGTGCGCCCCGATGTTCAGGCTGCGAGCGAATTGCTGGGAATTGATCCGCTTTATGTAGCCAATGAGGGCAAGCTGATTGCCATATGTCCGGCGAATGAAACAGATACACTGCTGGAGGTTATGCGTGCCCACGCTCTTGGGCAAAATGCGTCAGTCATTGGTGAGGTTATCGAAGACAAAAACCATTTTGTAACGATGGAAACAGGGTTTGGTGGTAGCCGCATTGTCGATTGGCTGGCTGGCGAACAATTGCCCCGAATCTGCTAGGGAAGAATTTATCGATATGCGTATTTTGCTTCTTGTTCATGCCTTTAACTCACTGAGCCAACGTATTTTTGTTGACCTTCGCGAAGCAGGGCATGAGCTGTCTGTTGAATTCGATATCAATGATGATGTTACGCTTGAAGCTATTGAGTTGTTTCGACCGGATCTTGTTCTGGCTCCATTTCTTAAGCGCGCGATTCCAAAGCATATCTGGAGCAGGCATATCTGTCTTGTTGTGCATCCTGGTATTCCCGGCGACAAAGGACCATCGGCACTTGACTGGGCGATTTTGAACGATGAAACGCAATGGGGGGTGACGGTATTTCAGGCTCAGGCAGAAATGGATGCGGGTCCCATCTGGGCCTGGGGGGGGCTCTCTTTGCGTGATGCCAGCAAGTCTAGTCTGTATCGACGCGAGGTAACCAATGCTACGGCGATAGCCGTCAGGCAGGCTGTTGATCATTTGCAAAACGAACCGCTTGTCACCCCGCCGTTTGAGGTGGTTCTGCCAATTGCACGGGGGATCGCTCGTCCTTCTGTCAGGCAGGTTGATAGAAAAATTGACTGGTCACGCGATACAACACAGCAAATATTGAAGAAAATACGTAGCGCCGATGGTGTGCCTGGTGTCAAGGATGAAATAGATGGCCATGATTATTATCTTTATGATGCCCACGAGGCTTTTGACCTTGCCGGTAAGGCCGGGGTAATAATTGCCACCAGCGGTCCAGCCATTTGCCGGGCAACAATTGATGGAGCCTTATGGATTGGTCATATGCGGGATCGCGGCTCATCACATCCTTTCAAACTCCCGGCAACTCATGTGCTTGAGGCAAAGCTTGGAGATGTTAAAGAAATTCCGGTCGATCATTCCAGTGGCTATAGACAGATCCAGTATGAAGAAAAAGGAGCCGTTGGCTACCTTTCCTTTGAGTTTTACAATGGGGCAATGGGAACAAGAGCCTGTCAGCGCCTGCTTGAAGCTTACAAAAAAGCCTGTGCACGACCGATAAAAATACTTGTTTTGACAGGCGGAGCAGAGTTTTGGTCAAATGGTATGGATCTTAACCTGATCGAAGCCGCGGATAATCCAGCTGAGGAATCGTGGCAGAATATAAATGCTATTGATGATCTGGCCGAGGCGATTTTGACAACTGCTAACAAACTGACCATTGCTGCAATGCGAGGTAATGCCGGTGCAGGTGGTGTTTTTCTGGCGCGGGCCTGTGATCTGGTCTGGCTGCGAGAGGGCACCATTTTAAACCCTCACTATAAAGATATGGGCAACCTGTACGGCTCTGAGTTCTGGACCTATCTGTTGCCACTCCATGTGGGGAAGAAAGAGGCCTTGCAGATTACCGGCAACTGTCTGCCAATGGGGGCGCATCGGGCCGTTGAACTTGGGCTTGCCAATGTCTGTTTGGGGGGGGGCGGTGATTCTTTTGCCACCAGGATGAGTGAACGTGCCATAGCGCTGCTTGATAGTGGTGAAGCGGCCAGGCGGCTTGCGGAAAAGCATCAGCGACATAGAGCGTTAGATGGGGGGCGTGCGCTTGCCGAATATCGTCAGGCGGAGCTCGAAGAAATGAAACGGAATTTTTTTGGGCCAGATCCCAGCTACCATGTCGCCCGTTATAATTTTGTTTTCAAAATCAAAAAATCCCGTACTCCCAAATCACTGGCGCGACACCGTAATCGATCGAATGAAAAAGCGCTGGAAAAACAACCTGAAAAAGAACAGAGGCAGGCAGTATAATATGAGCACTTTGTCTACAATTCTTATCGTCGATGACGAAGTTCGCAGTCTCGAATCTCTAAAGCGCAACCTGTCGGGTGATTTCGATGTTAAAACGGCTGCAAATGTCAAAGAGGCGCAAGCCATTCTGGAAAGCGAGTGGGTGAAAATCATTTTGTGCGATCAGCGTATGCCGGATATGCTCGGGGTTGAATTCCTGATTACTGTTCGAGAGCGTTGGCCCGATGTCATTCGCATTATTATTTCCGGTTATTCCGAAGCTGAAGATATTATATCAGGCGTGAATGACGCCGGCATTTATCAGTATATCACCAAGCCCTGGCACCCTGATTCCCTGAAGCTGATGTTGCGTAACGCTGAACGTATCTATGATTTGCAACGGCAAAATGAGCTTATGGCCGTCGAGTTGAAGATGGCTACAAGAGACGCTGAAAAAACGGTTCGCTCGCGCAAGGAAAGACTTCGGGATCACTATAGTTGTGACAGCGGTATTATCCGGGCGGATGACAGTCCGATGAACAATATCTGCGACACACTTCATCAACTGGCAACCTATGATATCTCTGTTGTCATTACCGGCGAATCAGGTACCGGCAAGGAACTGGCTGCCCGAACCCTGCACTATAGTTCACTGCGTTGGAACAAACCGTTTGTCGCCGAAAATTGCGGAGCCTTTCCCGATGAATTGCTGGAAAGCGAGTTGTTTGGACACAAGAAGGGAGCGTTTACCGGTGCCACCGAAAATCATATAGGCCTGTTTGAGCGTGCTGATGGCGGCACGGTTTTTCTTGATGAGATCGGTGAGGTATCGGAAAGCTTTCAGGTGAAATTGCTTCGAGTTTTGCAAGAAGGAGAAATTCGCCCTGTCGGTTCGACGCAAAAACGCAAGGTGGACATTCGCGTATTGGCGGCAACCAACAAGGATCTTGAAGCGGAAATAAGAGCCGGTCGGTTTCGTGAAGATCTTTATTTCAGACTTGCCGCCGTAACAATTGATATTCCGCCCCTCAAAGAACGCACCATGGATATTCCGGTGCTGGCGGCATTCATTCTCGATGAAGCACAAAAGCATTTCGGGAAGAATGTTAAGGGCTTCACGCATGAAGCCATCGATCGCATGATGGCCTATCACTGGCCGGGTAATGTTCGCGAAATGCAAAACGAAATTCAGCATATGCTGGTCATGGGGCCAGAGGGAGAGTTGCTGGGAGCGGAACTTCTTTCGCCCAGGGTATTGGGAGGATCTTTGGCTAAACAGGATGTTGGTATGATGTCATTAATCAATCTCAAGGGAACTCTCAAAGAGCGGGTTGAACAGCTTGAAGCGCAAATTATCCATAAAATTCTTATTCGCAACCGCTGGAACAAGAGCAGGGCTGCTAGAGAGCTGGGACTGTCGAGAGTGGGCCTGCGCGGAAAGATGGAAAGGTATGGCCTGATGAAGGGTGAGCCAGCCGATACGCAAGACGCATGATTTAGAAAGGATAAGAAGCATTGGCTCAAGGAGCTGACAACTACCCCCCATATGCTGGAAGGCTGATTGGCGAGGCCGATATTCTTGACGCTCTGCAAAACAGGCGACCGGACGATGAGGCGTGGATTGAAGTCATCCACAAGATGGATGCAGTCTATGCCGAACTGGTTCAGTCTCAGGTGGAACTTGAGGCTAAAAATGCAGTTTTGCTGGAGACCCAACGATTTGTTGGAAGCGTGCTTTCATCCATGTCCGATGTTTTGGTGGTTTGCGACAATGACGGGATTGTTCAACAAACAAATGCATCTCTTGATCATCTCGTTGGCAAGAAAAGCAATGATATATGCGGTGAACCGCTTTTTAGCCTGTTTGCTCCTAATGCCAGAAAAAAGGTGCAGCTGATTTTGGAAAAAGGTCGCTACGGCCAGCCGGTTATTGACTTTGAAGTACCGTTGCTTTGTGAGGGGGGGGGTATGTCCCCTCTAGCGGTGAATTGTACCTCTAGATATAGTCACAAGGGCAAACTTGTAGGTCTGGTGATCACCGGAAGACCGGTGGGTGATCTGCGTCAGGCATATAAAAAGCTGGACAAAGCCCATCACAAACTCAGGCAAACTCAAAAACAACTTATTTTTTCCGAAAAGATGGCGGCTCTGGGCAGACTGGTTGCAGGTGTAGCCCATGAGCTTAATAATCCCATAAGCTTCGTTTTTGGCAATATGCATGCCCTATCGAGTTATGGCCAAAGCATTACCCGATATATCAAGGCAATCGATGAAAAAATGGATGAAACAGAATTGGTAGGACTGAAGCAGGAGTTGAAGATCGGCGAAATTCTGGAAGATCTCTCACCGTTGGTTGAGGGAACGCTGGAAGGGACGCAAAGGATCAACGAAATCGTTCTTAGTCTGCGCCGGTATTCCAGTACCCATGATGAACCGGGCAAGGATTTCGATTTGCCCTTTGTCATCAAGACGGCTGCAAGCTGGGTTGTCAAAGCCAACAAGACAAATCCTGCCGTGACTTTTTCCATGCCGGAAAAACTGAATATACATGGAAAAGACAGACACATACATCAGATTATGGTCAATCTTGTTCAAAACGCCATTGATGTCATGGAGAGCATGGACAGGCCGCAACTTGTCGTTTTTTGTGGGCGAAACGAAACCGGCGTTTTTGCTGGAGTACGGGATTTCGGCCCCGGTCTGGGCGAGGGAGACCTGAGTCATATTTTTGAGCCATTTTATACAACCAAACTCGTTGGCAAGGGCACCGGCCTTGGGCTTTATATAAGTTACGAATTGGCGCAGGAGATGGGAGGGGTACTGAGCGGACAAAATCATCCCGATGGCGGGGCCATGTTTGTTCTCAGCCTTCCTGACGAGGTGCTGCATGGCGAATAAATTATTGGCAAATAAAAATCTGCTCTGGTTGCAATCTGGTGGTTGCGGCGGCTGTGCCATATCCTTGCTGAATGCCGAAACACCCGATCTTATCACCTCGCTGGAAATTGCCGGAATAAATCTGCTCTGGCATCCTTCTTTGTCTGAGCGCTCAGGTACTTACTATCAAAAACTGTTAAAAGAAATACAAGACGGAACAGTCAGGCTCGATATTTTATGTGTGGAAGGTGCTGTGCTTTGCGGGCCGAACGGAACCGGGGCCTTTCACCTGCTGGCAGGAACGAGTACCTCGATGATGGAGCTTATCGCGAACCTGTCTGCGATTGCCGATCATGTTGTGGCAATTGGAAGTTGTACGGCCTTTGGCGGCATAAGTGCCGGGGGTGACAATCATACGCAGGCAACTGGGCTTGCCTTTGACGGCAAGGAAAAAGGCGGGTTTCTGGGGCAGGGGTTTTGTTCGCGTTCGGGATTGCGGGTGATAAATATCCCCGGTTGTCCGGTTCATCCTGGCTGGGTGATCGAAAACCTGATGATGATAAGTTCCGGGCTGATGAAGGATGATGAGCTTGATGATTGGGGGCGTCCTCACAATATCGCGAATAGACTGGCTCACCATGGTTGCCCGCGCAATGAATTTTATGAATACAAGGCCAGTGCGCTCCAGCTTTCTGACTTGGGTTGTCTGATGGAAAATCTGGGCTGCAAAGGGACGCAGGCCAGTGCCGACTGCAACACCAGACCGTGGAATGGTGGAGGTTCATGCATTACTGGTGGTTATCCCTGTATTGCCTGCACAGAGCCAGGTTTTGAAGAGCCCGGACACCCTTTCCTGGAAACGCTAAAGATTGCCGGTATTCCCGTCGGTCTGCCAATCGACATGCCCAAGGCTTGGTTTGTAGCTCTTTCGGCTTTGTCAAAGGCCGCTACTCCCAAACGGCTGAAACAAAATGCAAGATGTGATCATATCGAGGTTTTACCTGAACAAAGAAACAAGGCAGACGAGTAATGGCCAGACGCATTTTGGGACCGTTCAACCGCGCCGAGGGGTGTCTGGAAATAAAGTTGGACATAGAGGAGGGCGAAGTCACCAGCGCTCTTGTGGTTTCTCCCATGTATCGGGGTTTTGAAAAAATATTGCAGGGCAAGGATCCGTGCGATGCTCTTGTTTATGTCCCCAGAATTTGTGGTATCTGCTCCGTTTCGCAATCGGTTGCCGCCTCTCGCGCACTTGCTGATCTGCAAGGAATTACGCCGCCGCCAAATGGGCAGCTTTCCCATAATTTGTTGCTGGCAACAGAGAATGTCATTGACCATTTGACGCATTTCTATCTGTTTTTTATGCCCGATTTTGCCCGTCCCGTTTACAAGGAACACCCTTGGTTTGAAAGGGCGGAAAAACGTTTCAAGGCTATCAAGGGGGATGCAGCAAAGCAGATGTTACCGGCTCGCGCTGCTTTTTTGCATATTATGGGGATCATGGCGGGCAAGTGGCCTCATTCTCTGGCCATTCAGCCAGGGGGGACGACCAAAGCTCTGGAGATAAACGAGAAGCTGCGCATTCTGTCTCTGCTGGCGAATTTCAGACATTTTCTGGAAACAGTTCTGTTTGGTGATCGTCTTGAGAATATCGCTGCTATTTCGAGCATGGAGGAGCTTGAAAACTGGGTTTCACAGAAAGGTTCGGAAGATAGTGATTTTTGCCGCTATATCGAGATTGCTGGAAAAACCGGTTTGGTTAATCTGGGGCGCTGTCGTCAAGACAGCTTTTTGAGTTATGGTGCCTATAAATCTGATAACGATCCGGTCTTTGCAGCCGGGGCGATAAAAAAAATGCAAAAACATGATTTCTTGTCACAAAAGATCACCGAGGATTTATCACATAGTTGGATGAGCCAAAGCAATGGTGCAAAACATCCCTTTGATGGCATGACCATTCCCGACTATGGCGCTGATAACGGCTATAGCTGGTGCAAGGCACCACGACTTGATGGAGAGGTATTTGAACTGGGTGCTCTTGCTCGCCAAAGCGTTGACGGTCATCCGCTGGTACGGGATATGGTCAGGCAAAATGGAGCCAATGTATTCAGCCGCACGATTGCCCGCTTACTGGAAATTGCGCTGACTATTCCTCTTATGGAACAATGGGTCGGAGAATTGCAGCCGGGGGAACGGTTCTGTATTACAGAAAAAATGCCGGATGAAGGACAAGGGGTCGGATTGGTCGAGGCCGCAAGAGGCGGGCTTGGTCACTGGATCAAGGTCAAAAACAATTACATACTCAACTATCAGATTATAGCTCCGACCAGTTGGAATTTTTCTCCCCGAGATGAAGCGGGTACACCTGGAGCATTAGAGCAGGCTCTTGTTGGCACCAAGGTTGATGAGAGTGATGAAGAGCCCATATTGGTCCAGCATGTGGTTCGCTCATTCGACCCTTGCATGTTTTGTACGGTGCACTGATGGAGTTGATTAGAAAAAAAGGCGACTGTGCGAAAAAGACCTCAAAAAGGACTGGCCAGGAAATTCGGGTGCGTGGTCAGGTTCAGGGCGTCGGTTTCAGGCCAAATGTCTGGCGGCTAGCGAAAGAATGTGAGCTGATTGGTCATGTGCTCAATGATGGCAACGGCGTTCTCATCAAGGTTTGGGGAGAAGGTCAGCGGATCAATGAGTTTATAAAGCGGCTGGAGCATGAAGCCCCGATGCTGGCCCGTATTAACCATATTGAAAGCTGTGAGATCATTGAGCCAGCGGATTGTAAAAAATTTCACATCAGACATTCCGGGCAGGGGGAAAACAATACCGGCATCGTCCCCGATGCTGCGACCTGTCCCGACTGTCTGGCCGATATCATCGATCAGCAAAGCCGTCGCTATCGCTATGCCTTCACAAATTGCACTCATTGCGGGCCGCGCCTTTCCATCATTCATACTATTCCCTATGACCGTGCCAATACGGCCATGGTTTCTTTCCCCATGTGTGATGAATGTCAAAGTGAATATGACAATCCTGCAGACAGGCGTTTTCATGCCCAGCCCAATGCCTGTCCGGCCTGTGGTCCCAAGGTCTGGCTTGAGGACAGTGGAGGCAATGCCGTTGATATATCGGCTGATGAAGATACTATTGCGGCCGCTGCACGTTTGATTTGCGAGGGGTATATTGTAGCAATAAAGGGCATTGGTGGCTTTCATTTGGCCTGTGATGCTACCTCTGAAAATGCTGTTAACGAGCTCCGGCGGAGAAAAAATCGTTATCACAAGCCCTTCGCGCTTATGGCGAGGGATCTTTCGATTGTTTCCCGTTATGTGAAAACCAGTAATGAGGATTGTCAATTGCTAGAGGACAGGGCTGCCCCGATAGTCCTGCTTGAGCGTGTGAAGAATTCCCTGCTTCTGGCATCTGCTATTGCACCAGAGCAAGATTCTCTTGGTTTTATGTTGCCCTATACGCCCCTTCATCATCTCCTATTGCAAGAGCTTGATTTCCCCATTGTTATGACCTCGGGTAATATCAGTTACGAGCCGCAGGTCATTGACAATGTCGATGCCAGACAAAAGCTTTGTGCAATAGCAGACTATCTGCTGTTCAACGACCGCGATATTGTTAACCGGCTGGATGATTCAGTGGTGCGCATGGTCGCAAGCAACCAGCAGACATTGCGCCGCGCTCGTGGATATGCTCCCTCTGCAATGCTTCTGCCGCAAGGATTTAAAAATGCCCCCGCGATATTGTCAATGGGAGCGCAGATGAAGAACACATTCTGCCTGCTGAAAGATGGGAGTGCCATTCTCTCACAACATATGGGCGATATTGCTGATGCCGCTACTCATCGGGCATATCGCGAATCACTCACCCTCTATCAACGCCTGTTTGATTTTAAACCCTCATTGATTGCCATAGATTACCACTCCGGTTACCATTCCTCATTATGGGGCATGGCCCTTGCAAAAAGCAACAACTGTTCGCTTGAAAAGATCCAGCATCATCACGCCCATATTGCTGCCTGCATGGTTGAGCACGGCCTGCCGATGGATGTAGCGCCGGTTCTGGGGGTTGTCCTTGATGGTCTGGGCCTTGGTGAAAGGGATGAAATCTGGGGCGGCGAATTTCTGCTGGCCGATTATTGCAGCTTTGAGCGTCTGGGTCATTTTGATCCTGTACCGCTTCCAGGCGGCGACATGGCCATACGCGAACCATGGCGCAATGCCTATGCCCATTTGCATACCTCCATTGGATGGGACGAGGTTTGCGCTGATTACTCTCAACTGGAGATTGTTGGCTTGCTGCAAACGAAATCACTTGGCAATCTGAAAATCATGTGCGAGCGGGGCCTCAGCAGTCCTCCTGCCAGCTCTGCCGGGCGCCTGTTTGATGCTTGTGCTGCCATGCTCGACATCCACCCCGACAAGATAAGCTATGAAGGGCAAGCTGCGATGGAACTGGAAGCACTGGCTACCGGTTGCTTTGAACATGACGCAGGTTGTTATCAGCATTCTCTAAAAGATGAACATCCGGCCAGAATTAACTGGCGGCAAATGTGGCGGGGTGTGCTCGATGATTTGTCCTCCAATATGAATAAGGTACTCATCGCCAGGCGTTTTCACAACAGCGTTGCCGCCGCTATAGTGCAGATGGTTCAGTATTGCGCAGAACGCGAAAAATTTGAGCAGGTCTTTCTGTCCGGTGGTGTTTTTCAAAACCGGCTGCTTTTGAAATCAGTTTCCAGTGATCTTGAAAATCGGGGGTTTAATGTCCTTGTCCCACAAAAGATGCCAGCAGGTGATGGTGGCATATCGCTGGGACAGGCTGTAATTACCGCCGCGCGTTACCAGAAAGAAAAGACATAATGAGTACAGTTTTGCTATTGGGGTTCCTTCTGGGTATGCGTCATTCTCTTGAGGCCGATCATATTGCCGCTGTTGCCAGCTTGATAACCCGCAATCAGAGCATGAAAAATGCTGTTAGACAGGGGGCTGTCTGGGGTGTCGGCCATATATTGATGTTGTTTGTTTTTGGTGCAGCGGCACTTTTGTTTCATTCAACAATTTCGCAAACGCTGGCCATGTGGCTGGAATTGCTGGTCGGCGCGATGCTGGTTATGCTGGGCCTTGATGTTATATACCGCCTCATACGCGATCGTGTTCATTATCACATTCATGACCACGATAGGGAAATACACCATTTTCACGCCCATTCGCACAAAAATGAAAAAAAGCAAAAACCTCACCCCAGACATCACGCCCATGAACATCATGGGGCTTTCCCAAAGCGCGCTTTGTTTGTCGGCATGATGCACGGTATGGCCGGTTCTGCAGTTTTGATTGTCATGACCCTGCAAAGCATCAAATCTATCTGGACCGGGCTGTTCTATATAGCTTTGTTCGGTATTGGCTCAATAATCGGTATGGCTGCCCTGACGGTGATTATCGCCATTCCCTTGCAAAAATCCAGCTTTCTGACTCGCTTTCACAATGTGATGCAAGCCCTGATCGGCACAACAACCATTGTCCTTGGTTTGATGATTATGCATACTTTTTATGCAGGTATTATTTCTGTGCCCGGATAAGCAAATTCCACTCCCCCCAATTGCATAAATAATCCAACTGCCTATAAGTAGACCTGCTTCACAATTAGTAAAACGCGTGTTTTTTCGCATATTGTCCATGCAGGAGGATTTTTCATGAACACATTGAAATCTTACGAGCGAGACCCGCGTTATTTTTCCGTCTTTCGGGCAAACGGACGAACAGATCAAGTAGCTGGTGACAAAGCTTGTGCTCGCATTCCTTGATCAGCCAATTAACATCTCCCGCCATTGGCAGCGCTGATATGCCGGTTTTTATGGTGTTTAGAATATTTGTTAGCTTTATATCTTATAGTTCAGGCATCGTGGCTGGTTGGCTGATCGAGAGTTTGCTAAAAGGGTTCTGGAATTTGATGAATTCGAAACCTGTTGAGATTTGATTATGACGCGTAACATTTTAATCGTTGATGACGACCCTCATATTTTGGAAATCATCAGTTTTGCGCTCGACAAAGCGGGTATGAAAACCGAAATGGCTGCGGATGGGCAAGATGCCCTGACAACAATCAAAGCCCATAATTTTGATCTCATCGTGCTTGATATTTCCATGCCAGAGCTTGATGGCCTCGAGGTCTGCCGGGAGCTTCGCAAAACATCCGAAGTGCCGGTGCTATTTTTATCCTCGCGCGACGAAGAAATAGATCGTATCGTTGGCTTGGAAATCGGCGGCGATGATTATGTCACCAAACCGTTCAGCGTGCGCGAGCTGGTGGCCCGTATTAAGGCAATTTTGAAACGAACGACGTCAGTTGCGCCAAAAGAGCAGGGCGATGAGCCATTGCGTCATGGCGGTGTCGTGTTGGAACCTCGGCAGCACCGGGTACGTTTCGAAAAGTTCGATGTGCAACTGACGGCCACCGAATTTTCCATTCTCAAAGCTTTTCTGGATCAGCCCTTGCGAGCCTTTGATCGCAATAATATCATCGATAAAATCTATGATTTCAATATCCATGTTTCGGATCGTACTATTGATAGTCATGTCCGTCATATCCGCAACAAATTTGCTGTTTTAGGTTGTGATAATCTGATCGAGACGGTGCATGGCATTGGTTATCGGCTTGGTTCGTGCAGATAAGTGTGGGCGAGCAATGACATGATTCCAGACTGGTATAGCGGATTGAAACGCGTGTTGACGCGGCTTGGTATTCTGCCCTTGAGCCTGTGGGTGATCCTGCTCATCGTTAATCTAACAGTGCTCATATTGCCACTTGGCAGTATTTTCTTTTTTCGCATTTACGAGAACCAGCTGATCGCGGAAACCGAGGCCGAACTGATCTCGCAATCGGTATATATTGGCGAGATGTACAAGCGCGAGATACGTGATCAGCTTGAAGAGAAAACGAGAGACGAGTATGGCCGCGTGCTGGAAAAACCGCCACCTAAAGCTTCCGTTGATTTCTACACGCCTCTCACGCCAAAACTTGATCTGGCAACGGGGACCATTTATCCTAAACGCCCCGATGGCGGCTTGCCAACTACGCCTGCGGATACCGCCGCGATAGCGGCTGGTAGGAATCTCAACGAGATGTTACTTGAAGCGCAAAGAACGACACTGGCGGGCATCCGGGTGCTCGATTTTAACGGCACGGTTATTGCTGGTGCCAATGAAAACGGATTATCTTTTGCCCATGTGAGCGAAGTGATCGGTGCTCTTAACGGTGATTATACCAGTGTTATTCGCCAGCGTATTTCGGACGAGCCACCACCCTCTATTGCTTCGATCAGTAGAGGCACCGGTATTCGTATTTTTACGGTCTATCCCATAATTTCAAATGATCATTTATGGGGCGCTGTGTATCTGTCGCGGACACCAAAAAGCATTCTCAAGCACATGTTTGCCGAAAGAACCAAGGTGATCCTGGCGGGGCTTAGTATGTTGGCGATGACCTTGTTCATCGTGGTTATTACTTCCTGGACCATTGTGCGCCCGATCTATCTACTGATTGAGCGTACCAAGAAGATTTCGGCGGGAGACAAAGAAGCGCTGGAGCCGATTGAGCTGCCCGGCACCAAAGAAATGGCATTACTGACGCGCAGTTTTTCAGATACCGCCCGCTCGCTGCATGAGCGCTCAAATTATATAAAAAACTTTGCGACCCATGTCTCGCATGAGCTAAAGACGCCGCTGACTTCAATCCGCGGCGCGGCAGAACTTTTGGGAGAACATTTTGAGGAGATGACGCCGGACGAGCGATTGCGCTTCTTGACAAATATACAAGACGATAGTGATCGCTTGAAAATTTTGGTTTCTCGTTTGTTAGAGCTCGCGCAGGCGGATGGCTTTACGCCAAGTACGGAAACAAGCGATTTGCTCGAAGTGCTAGGCACTTTGATAAAAAAGTATCAATCGGCAGAATTGAAACTGCATGTTTCGGAAAGCTCCTCCCTCATGGTCAAAATGTCGAAAGAGGTTGTTGAGATGATTTTTACCAACCTTATCGACAATGCAAAGAAGCATCGAGCGAGTGAGATTTTTATTGAGATAGAACGGGTGGGAGAGCAGGTCGAGATCATTTTCGCGGATGATGGCGACGGCATCTCCAAAGCCAATGCGAGAAAAATATTCGATCCGTTCTTTACGACCAGAAGAGAGAGCGGTGGCACTGGCATCGGACTTGGTATCGTCAAATCGTTGATCGAAAACCATCATGGATCTATCCGCTTGCACGAAAGCGAAAAAGGCGCCCGCTTCGCCGTCTCACTTCTGGCGAAAGAATATACAGGCTTTTACGGTACGTGAAGATGGCAGCCGGGACGAGTTGCGCTGCAGGGTGCTAATAGACCAGCTTGTAACAGGGCCTTGCTTCTACGGTACATGCCCAGTTTTTTAAATGGGTCTTTCCAGAGTACGGATTGCTGCGTTTTCCAGTGCGCGCCATAGCGACTGAATCGTGGCAATTGATTGTTTTGTATCGAGCGTGATGCCAGAAATTGTATTTGAGGCCGAAGCTATCTCGTGCCTGACGTTTCCACTTTCGGACTGACAGCTTGTATGCCTCCCTTTTTGTCGAGCTTCGATCAGATCCCGAGAAGTATGATGTCTTGCAAAAAGTGGCCACTCCAGATCTGGCTGGTTTTTTTGTTGCATGGGTAATTGCGTTGACAGAAGCTATAAGAACCGCTGTCGACAGGATGGATTTTACAAACATTATATTCTCCTTCTTGAGCGGTGGTCCGGCCCTTTGGACAGCTCCCAAAATCTCTTGTTGATTGACCTGCAGATAGGTAGTCGCGTCAAGGAACAAAGAAGTTCAAAAAAAGAATTTGTTTATTATCATAGAATTGGTCAGAGATCTTCGTTCAGGCGGAAACGGCTTTAGCCGGCCCATACCCTGTCTCCTTAAAATGAGTATACGAGGGCTACGGATGTTGCGTTTCAATGTTGAAGGGGCGAGTAAAAAAGTCCGAGAAGCAATTGCCACAATGGCTGGAAATACAAGCTAGATAGCAGTTTTTACCAGTCTGTTGCTTCGGTGATAATGTCTTTGACGAGCTTGATGATTTCGCCGACAATCTTTTCAGACTCCTTGTTGGCAACAGGAATGCGGTAGGTCAGATGCACATTTTTGGGGTCATCTGTGAGTACATAGACGCTGATCGTGAATGGACACAAGACGATGTTCTCAGGATTGGCGGCGGCTAGCTTGTGCGAAATTTTGGCGCTGCAGAATTCAACTGTTTCAGCATTGATAAAAACATTTTTCTTGATGTTGAACGCAGGGGCCGTTCGATTGAGCATTTCAGAAGCGCCCAGCGTATGAGCAATATTAATACCTTTGCCGATAATGACATCTTTCAAGCCAGCATAAACTTCGCTGAACTCGCCCTCCACGGTTTTAGTGACAAAGGGAACTTCATCAGCTTGTGCTTGTTTGTGTATTGGAGCAAGCATCAAGGTCAGAGCAAGCAAGACGAAGATGGTCAAGGATTTGGATTCTAACATTTATGCTCTCGCAATCACAGAATTGGTTCGTACAGGAATTTACTCAACAAGTTTTACTATCACACTGTTATCTGTTTAGAAACTGGCGGCAAGCAAAACTGAGCGATGAAGAAATTGAACAGCTCGCCCTTTATTGAGGTTCGCTGCCGCTTGAAGAATAGCTTTAAAAACGACTTTTACAGGGACGTCTACAGGGACGTCGCGGCGCGTGCAGCCTGATCATACAAGCCTGACAAGGTGCGCATAAGCCTGGCAGCCATGGTAATTTCCGATGGTACATAGCCGATGGCTTGCAGGGAATTGACAAGACATTTTTCACGAATATCACGGTAGCGCATACATGCTTCCTGACCTTTATTGTTTGTTTTAAAAAACTTTTCCTTGCCCTTTTTTGTGCTCTCCACCAGACCGATTTTCTCAAGTTTTTTGAGGGCATAATTGACCGTGTGAGTGTCTTCAACATTCAGCACGAAGCAAATATCAGCAAGTTTTTTAGCGCGATCACGGTGATTGGTGGAGTGCAGCACCAGGACATCCAGAGCATTTAAATCGGGCACGCCCGCCGCTGCCATACAGCGGGTCATCCAGCGTTCAAAAGCATTGTTGGCAATGATCAGGCCGAACTCGAACTCGGACAGTTCCACTGCTTTTTCTGACACCAGATGCGAGGACGAAATTATCGGGCCGATTTCGTCTATTTTTATTTTGCTACTCATTTTTCACCTGTTAGGCTCCCATCAGATTGGGGAGATATGTGACGATTTTGGGAAAGACGGTGATTAATGCAAGAGCCAGTAAAAGGAGCATAAAAAATGGCAGCGCGGCCTTGGCGACTTGCAAAATATTGCGGCCCGTGAGGGATTGAATGACAAACAGATTGAAGCCAACAGGGGGTGTGATTTGCGACATTTCCACGACAATCACCACGTAGATACCAAACCACAGAGGATCAATACCGGCCTGTTCAACCATCGGCAGGATCACGGAGGTGGTTAGCACGACCACCGAAATGCCGTCGAGAAAACAACCCAGTATGACAAAGAACACGGTGAGGGCGGCCAGCAGGGCATAGGGGGACAGATGCAGAGCGCCAATCCATCCAGCTAACATACGCGGAATACCGGTAAAGCCCATTGAGACTGTGAGAAAAGCGGCGCCAGCCAGAATAAAGGCGATCATTGCCGAGGTTTTTGTGGCCCCCATCAAGCCATCCATAAAGGTCTGGCGGGTCAGTGACGAGGACGACCAGGACAATATGAGCGCCAGCACAACACCAACAGCCGCCGCGTCCGTTGGTGAGGCGATGCCTGCATAGATTGCCCCGATGACCCCGGTAATAAGAAGCATGACAGGGATCAAACGGCGTGATCTGCGCAGCTTTTCTCGTAACGGAATAGATGGGTCAGCTGGTGGCAGCTTATCGGGTTTGATCATCGACCAGATGATCACATAACCAACGAACAAGGTGACCAGCAATATGCCGGGCAACACTCCAGCCACAAACAGGCGGGCGATTGATTGCTCGGTGGCAACTCCGTAGACGATCAGGATAATCGAAGGGGGAATAAGCAACCCAAGCGTCGCTGATCCGGCAAGCGTTCCAAGGATCAAGTTTTCGGGATATTTGCGCTCGGAAAGTTCAGGAATAGACAATTTGCCAATGGTGGCAGCTGTTGCGGCAGAGGACCCTGAAACAGCCGCGAAGATCCCGCATCCGAATATGTTGACATGCAACAAGCGCCCAGGCAATCGGTTCATCCAGGGAGAAAGTCCCGTGAACATATCTTCGGATAGTCGCGACCGAAATAATATTTCACCCATCCAGATAAACAGGGGCAAGGCCGCTAATGCCCAGCTGTTACTGGCCCCCCAGACGGTCGTCGCGAGCACTTGTCCAAGGGGAGCTTCGGTAAATAAAGCCATACCGACCATGCCGACAATCATCAAGGAAAAGGCAACCCATACACCGGTTCCCAGTAGAAAAAACAAAATGCTAAGTAAGAGCAATGTGAGATATATCTGTTCCATTGAATGTTCCTAATCCCCTTTTGCGGTTGAGTTGGGGAGAGGGGCTTCACCTTCCAGCAGATTTTCTCCCTTGCCGGTATAGCTCGGGTCGTTTCCTTTGAGGACATCGACAAATTCATCTATGAGCGCGGTGGTCAGGATCATCAGCCCGATCAACATGGCGCTTTGCGGGATCCAGACGGGCACAGCGATCATGCCGGCGGAAAGATCGTTAAATTTTAGTGATTCGTAAACAAGATGGGCGGCGTACCAGGTGAAATAGGCGCTAACCGCCAGCGCTAGAGCAAGGCACCATAATTCGATCACATGCCGGGTCTTTGGACCAGCGTTCTGGATGAATAATGATACGCGGATATGCCCACCTTCGCGCAGCGTATAAGCCAGCGCCAGAAACGAAGAGGCGGCGAGAAAGAAACCGGTAAAATCAGCATAAGAGGGGATCGCCAGACCAATCGCCGAACCGGTGGTCATTTTGGCTATGCGATCAATAAGATTGAGAATGACCTGGGCAAAAACCAGCAGACAGATCGAGGCAATAAAAGTGGCAGCAAGCAAACCACTCCATTTGTATAAATTATTGAGAAAGGGACGCATGAGAGATCTTTTCGCGATTAAGAGGGCTGGGTTTTAACTGAGGCGGCAATCAATGATTGCCGCCTCAATTGATTTGTTTATATTTTTTTATTTTGCGTAGGCCGCGAGGATGCCCTTGCCTTCTTCTCCAGCTGTTGCTTTCCAGTCGACCATCATTTTGGCGCCGATGGCCTTCAGGCCATCCATCAAAGGAGCGCTGGGATTGACGATTTTGATACCGTTCTTTTTAAGAATGGCGGTTTTCGTCGCCGCTTCTGCCTTACTCATTTCCCAGCCTCTTGTTTCGGCTTTTTTGGCAGAGGCGAGCACTGCATCTTGCACATCTTTATCCAGACGGCGGAAAGCTTTTTTATTCATCACGACAACATTTTTGGGGACCCATGCCTGAATGTCCGTATAAACAGTGACATAATCCCAGGCTTTGGAGTTGGCGCCAGTTGAAGGGGAGGTGATCATTGCTTCGACCCGTCCAGTGGCAAAGGCTTGCGGAATATCTGGCACCTGCACCTGTGTTGGCGCAGCTCCGGCATGTTTGACAAATTTCTCAAGAGTTGGATTGTAAGTTCTGAACTTCAGCCCTTTTAGATCATCAACTGTGTTGATGTCTTTCTTGGTGTAAAGGCTTTGTCCGGGCCAAGGCACGGAAAACAACACCATCAAACCTTGCTTGTCGAGCAGTTTTTCAACGGCTGGTCGTTGTGCCGCCCATAGTTTGGCAGCATCGCCATAATTAGTGGCGAGGAATGGCTGAGTATCGATACCAAAGGCCGGGTTTTCATTGGCCAGTAGCCCCATGAAAAATTCGCCGATCGGTACCTGACCGCCGCGAACAGCTCCTTTGATTTCTTTATGTTTAAACAAGGAGCCAGCCGTATGAAGCTTGATTGTCAGCTTGTTCTTACTGGATTCAGCGACATCTTTGGCAAAGGAAGCAATGTTTTGCGTATGGAATGTTTTGTCAGGATAAGGTGTTGGCATATCCCAGGACGCAGCGTGTCCCATGCTTGTTGCGCCGAGCAGCGCAATGCCGGAAATCGCCATTTTTAAAAGGGTAGTCATGATACATCTCCCAAGTGTTAAGAAATATTTTTGTTGCTATAGTTGGTTACACCTTATTTTGGTAAATATGCGACATTTTGTCAATAAAATATCGACAAAATCATTTTATTGCGCTTATATGATTGTAATTTAGTTGCCAATCGGCCCTTTGAATTTTTGCTATAAAAGAGAGCGGGGCTGCTTTCAGAATTGAATGGTTTTTTAACATGCGACCAGTCGAGGCATATGAACATCCAAGATTGTCTATGGTGGGCGAAGCCCTGCTGATTGTCGAATTTGGGGTCAAGCTGTCTCCCGACATCAATGATATCGTCATTGCGTTTGATCATTTCCTGCAAGATAATCCCATGAGAGGTTTGCTGGAAAGCGCCCCCATGAACAAGTCGGTTGCGCTGCGTTTTGATCCTTTGTATGTGCCACCACAACAGTTTCGAGATAGTGTTTTGGAGCTTGTAGCAGCCTTTGATGCGGCAACCAGCGTTGCGGGCATGAAGGCAAGGCGTTGGCGTTTCCCGGTCTGTTATGGCGGCGAAATGGGACCAGATCTGGCCAAGATCGCTGACCAGGCATTTATGTCAGAGCAAGCGGTCATCGCGGCTCACTGCTCACTCGTTCAGCGAGTTTTCATGATCGGATTTGCGCCAGGGTTCTTGTATACAGGGATGCTGCCAGACATGTTCAAACTTCCCAGATTACCAGAAATCAAACCAATGGTATCTGCTGGATCCGTTTCGGTGGCAATCTGTCAAACCGTCATATCGTCAACGCCCAATCCAACGGGATGGCATGTCATTGGCAGTACGCCGTTCCGCAATTTTGATCCGGACCGCGATCCGCCCTTTTTGATCGGAGCAGGAGACGAGATCGCGTTTTATGCAATTGATCTGGAACAATATAAGGATTTGCGCCAGAGCGATCAGCAAGGAATGCAACAGATCGTGCGCGAGGAGGCCGTATGATCAGCGCGTTGAAAATTCTCCGAGCTGGGCCTTATATCTCTGTGCAAGATGAGGGGCGTTCGGGTTGGCTGCGCTCCGGCGTCTCGCAAGGCGGTGCGATGGATGGGCGCGCGTTGGAAGAAGGGCGATTGCTGGTGGGTAATGAACGCGGACTTGCCGCCCTTGAAATGCTGGGGCTTGGGGGGCGCTTCGAGGTGATGGGCAGCCCGCTCACTCTGGCGCTAAGCGGGGCGAGTTTTGCGGCAAAAGTAGAGGGAAAAGCGATTGATCCCTTGACTAGCTTTACGCTTCAGCCGGGGCAGGTGCTGGAAATTGGATCTGCCAAGAGTGGTAACTATGGTACCCTTTCTATCTCTGGCGGCATTGATGTCAAGCCAGTGCTTGGCTCGCGATCAACGCATATCCGCGCCGGGTTTGGAGGATTTGAAGGACGCCTTTTGAAGCGGGGCGATGTACTGCCCATTGGCGAAGCGGCGGGTCAATCGCGCGGATTGTCTCTCGTGCTGGAAAAGCGGCTAGCAAATGAAAAAATTCGGATTATATGGGGGGCGCAAGCTTCATTGTTTGACGAGAATGAGTTGCAGCGTTTTATCGATACAAAATTCGAGGTCACCCATGAGATTGACCGGATGGGGGCGTGTCTTGCAACCGATGCCGCGCCCATTCATTCCGAGCAAGGGCTGGTGGCTATTTCGGGAGCCATTGCACTTGGTGATATTCAGGTCGCAGGGGGGGGGCGCCCGGTTGTTTTGCTGGCTGATCGCCAGCCGACCGGTGGCTACCCGCGCATCGGCACAATCATCGCCGCAGATCTGGCAGATTTTGTCCAGAGGCCAGCTGGTGCCAGCGTAGAGTTTTGCCCGGTATCTGAAGAGGAAGCCATCAAAGCCTATCATAAAATGCACATCGAACAAATGATGTTACCTGAACAACTTGTCAGAGACTTTGGCGATCCATATGACTCGCATAGATTATTGTCGAAAAACCTGATCAGTGGAGCTGTTGGAAGCATTCGAAATGCAAGCGATAAGGATCGTTTTTCATGATCTCAATTGACCTCAATGCCGATCTTGGTGAAAGTTTTGGCTCACTGCGGATGCACAATGATGCGGCTATGCTGGATATTGTCACGAGCGCCAATATCGCCTGCGGATTTCATGCCGGTGATTCCTTACAAATGAGCGAGGTCACTGAGCTGGCGCTAGCCAAAAATGTAGCGATTGGTGCTCATCCGGGCTTTAATGATCGCCGCGGTTTCGGGCGCCGCCGCCTCAATGATATTCCAGACAAGCAGCTATCGGCTGATCTCATCTACCAGGTCGGCGCCTTGCAGGCGATTGCTCATGCACAAGGTGGGCAGGTCAGTCAGATAAAGCTGCATGGGGCTCTTGCCAATATGGTTTGCGAGGATTTTCAAATGGCGCAATTGTGCGTGCGCGCGATCAGTGCCATCGACAATAGTCTTGGCATATTGGTGATGCCCAACACGGAGCTGGAAAAAGCCGCCAAGCTTGAGGGCTGTCCAATCATTCGCGAAATTTATGCGGACCGCGCCTATAGTGAAGACGCAACATTGGTCTCGCGCGATCAAGTCGGTGCCATGATCGAAGATCCGCATCTGGCGGCAGATCGCATGCTTGACGCGTTGGAAAGCGGCATGATTACCTCTATTAGCGGCAAGCGCATTGAGATGAAGGGGGATAGTATTTGCGTGCATGGCGATAATCCGCATGCGATCAAAATGGCGCAAACAATCCGCGAGCGATTGGAGAAAGCCGGTATTCGTGTTGAAACGGGGTAGGAAAACAGCCATTCCAGAACGAAAAATAGGCGCGCGTTGGCACGGTGCATGTGGATCGCCCTGGTAGGGGACGATTTGCGTGACCCGTAGCGTCTCGTTCGAGGTTTCGCCTTGGACAAATCTTGCTCCTGGCATCGGCAACCAAGACAAGTGTTATCTCTTAGTTCAGATTTACACATGGTTGAAATCAAAGGAAAATACCTATTGTTACTTGGAGTATGAACCGACATATTTTCGTAAATACCAGAGCGCAAAGTTTCATTGCTTTTTGCTTGCACGAAATCTATCTTGCGCAAGAAGATGATTGAAAAAGGTGAAAAACTCATGGTAGGTGTGGTGATTGTGGGAGCAGGGCAGGCGGGGTATCAATGCGCTGAGAGTCTGCGTCTTGAAGGCTATGGGGGAGCTATCACGTTGGTCGGGGACGAGCCACTTCTTCCCTATCAGCGGCCACCGCTTTCCAAGGATTATTTATTGGGTAAAACGGATGCCGAGCGCATCCAATATCGCCCCAAGGCCTTTTACGAACAAAGCCCGGTCACGCTTTTGCTCGATACATCAGCTGTTGCCATCAATGCGGATGCCAATAGCCTTGCGCTGTCAAATGGCCAAACCCTTGTCTATGACGCGCTCATTCTGGCTACCGGCGCGCGGGTGCGCAAACTGTCGATCAAGGGATCGGAGCTGGACGGCGTTTGCTATCTACGTACGCTCAAGGATGTGGATGATATTGGCGAGCGTCTGAAATCAGCGCGCCATGTCATGGTGATTGGCGCGGGGTTCATCGGACTGGAATTTGCAGCTGTCGCTAGCATGCTTGGTAAAAGCGTGCAGGTATTGGAGACGATGGACCGCGTCATGGCGCGGGTGGTTGAACCAGAACTCTCAAATTTTTTTACGCAATTGCATGAAAGCCACGGGGTCGAGATCATCTGTAATGCGCAAGCCGATGAGTTGATTGGCGTAGGCGGACATGTGAGCGGCGTAAAAACGGCTGACGGGCGATTACTTCAAGCTGATCTTGTGGTGATTGGTATAGGTGTTGTACCAAATCTGGAGTTGGCCGAAGTGGCGGGGCTCTTGTGTGGCAATGGCATTATTGTCAATGAGTTCGGGCAAACATCCATTGCAAATATATACGCCTGTGGGGATTGTGCGTCCTATCAACACCCCTTTGTGGCGCAGGCCATTCGTTTGGAATCGGTTCAAAACGCGGGGGATCAGGCGCGGGCGGTTGCCGCTAAAGTTGCTGGCAAAGACAAACCCTATGGCGCGGTACCTTGGTTTTGGTCGGATCAATATGATGTCAAATTGCAAATGGCTGGCCTGACGCTGGGCTGTGATGCGTTTATCGTGCGCGGCGATATCAGTAGTGGCAGTTTTTCCTTGATGCATTTTAAGCAAGGTCGTTTGCGCGCGGTCGAAGCCATCAATCAGCCGCGCGACTATATTGTGGGCCGTAAATTACTGGAAAAGGACCTCTCTCCCACAATGGGACAGGCCGTGGACAGCTCGTTCAATTTGAAATCTTTGCTCACATTATAGGGAACCTTTGACTATAATTATTCCCGAAATCTCGTTGATAAGATGCACGAGAATAGCTATGGTTAAGAAATCCTTAACTTGGTGTTCTTGTCGTTTTTGCATCGGGGAGTTGTTTCGTGATGGGTAAGAGTTTCAGCCGGATCGGGTGCCTGTTTGTGTTTCTTTCGGCCCTTTGGTTTATTATGGCAACCCCCTTGCTGGCCGAAGATATTGCCCATCGGCGCATTATTGGCTTTTCTCCTGACGGCACCTCTTTTGCCTTTGAACAATCAGGCATTGAGAATGGTTCGGGGCGGGCGTACGCGCATGTTTTCCTGATCGAGACAGGGCGCAATAAGTGGGTCAAGGGGGTGCCGTTCCGGGTCACGGCCAGAGGATCTGGGAAGTTACGTGCAGCACGGCAAAAAGTACGCCGGGGTGCCCGTAACACATTGGCGCGTTACCGCATCAACCGCAAAGGCGTGGTGCTGGCCAGCAATCCTATTACCGAGCTCAACGCCGATCCCCACAAGGTAACTGTTCTCACAAGGCGCACCATACGCGAGCTTGACGAACCACTGGTGTTTTACATTGAAGAGGTGAGGATCAGGATCCCTCGGTGCTACCGAGCGACTTCAAAACGCATCAAGGGCATGATTATTCGCGTGCGCCGCAAAGGCGGGCATCGACAAGTGCTGCATGAAGACAAACGTATTCCCAAAAGTCGTGGTTGTCCCACCAGTTATGGGATCGAGGATATTATTCATCTTAAAAAGAGGAGCGGTGGCGCTGTTTATGCGGTGATTTACAGCTTTATTCGTGCCGGGAGTGATGTGCAAGAGCGCCGCTTTATCGCTGGCGGCTGGCATGATGATGGTGGCGACTATCAAGAACCAGAGCACTATCGCGACCTCTACGATTATTATGGCGGGTCTGAATATTCCAATCAGAATGATCGAGATGATCGTAACAGCGGTAATGACCGTAACGACAGAAATGATCGTGACCGATATAGATGTTAAGCTAGCTCAAACAGCGTTCTTTGATTGCTCTAAAGATGGAGGTGATGGTGATGAGTTTTGAAAAGCTTCAAACAGAAATCAGTCTGCTGCTGATGGAAATGAAGAATCAACCTCAAGATGTGCATGAATTGCATGAGGTGCTGCGCGAGAAAATCAATCAAATGCGTGCCTTTGGCATGCCTATCCCTGCAGATTTTCTCGAACTCGAAAAAAAGCTTGAAGCCAGCTTTCTCAGTGCAAAAGATGCCTCTTGACGCCGGTGGATGCTTGCTGGAAATCATTCATTAACCAAGGTTTTTAGTATTGGCGCGCTAAAGTTCAATGTTCAACCTTCATTAAGTCCTAGAGACGATACTCGTCTTTAATGGGTGTTAAGCGGGTGTGCGGCCTGTCTTGTTACCATGTATTGAAGTTGCGTTTTAGGGGCCAGTTGGTTCCCAGGGGTAGTAAAGTTTTGCGTCAAGTTATCTCCTTGTTCAAGAGCCTCCAGTTTGCTCGTCCCTCTCTCTTTTCGTGGCCGATTGGCGCGTGCGCTGAGGCATCATTGGAGAGCGGGTTCTCCTTACAAAAAATAGTTCGGCTTGGCAGCGACTTTGTTACCGTGGTTCAGCGAACTGGTGAAGTCGACGATTGTTCTTTCTCAAGTAAAAATTTTCATGGCCTGGATAAATCCGACCTGCTTGAGAATGGTTTCATGGAGCTCGTGCATATTGGTGATCGCCCTGCTGTTCTGGCGGCATTTGGTGAAGCGGTTCATGAGAAACAACAAGTGCAGGTTGAACTGCGTCTTCGTTGTCACCCCAATAAAGACACCGGTAATTATTTTCTCTGGATAGAGCTTGTCTGCTCTTCCCTGGAAAGCGCAGGAAAGGAACAGATTTTGTGTTTGGCTCGCGACATTTCCCAGTGGAAAGAACGCGAAGCCCAATTGATCGCTCGCGAACAAGCGGCCCACGATCAAATTGAAACCAAAACCCGTTTACTCGTAAATATGAGCCATGAATTGCGTACGCCACTGAACACAATTATCGGCTTTTCCCAAATGATGAAACTGCCAGGTGTCACTTCTCAAAATGAGCGTCAAATGGTGGAATATGCAGGCATCATATTTGACAGTGGTCAAGATTTGCTAGGAGTTGTCGATGAAGTTCTTGATATGTCTCAATTTGATGCCGGAGAATATGAGCTTGCCCCGGAGATATTTAGTGTGTCCGATCTGGTCTCGGCCAGTGTGGAGCTTGTACAACTTGAAGCAAAAGAGAAAAAGGTTCGCTTCTTGATCACCAGTCATGAAGATGATTTGCAGATGAATGCCGATTTGGCTGCCTGTAAACAGGCGCTTGCCGAGCTGCTGGCTGCGCAGATCAAAGGCGCAGCAGGTGGCAGGGTCCACTTGAAGGTCAAGATGGCTGACGGGGCGGTGCTATTTGTCGTGACCGCGTCCCTGTTCGATATCGGTGGCGAAATCGTTGGTTTTAAAGCTGGATTGCAAGTGAAGAACCTCGTTGATGTTTTGTCTGGCACTCTCGATGTGACGGACAGTCAAAGCGCTCGCAATGAAGTCGTTCTCCAACTTCCGCAAAATCTTTGTGAGAACACAAAAACCTGCAATATTGTCTCCCTTGCTCCGCAGATAGATGAGCCTGCGTCGTATTTGCGCAAAACGGCTTAGCTGAAGTCATTTGTCTTGGTGGATTACCCGATGTGATCCGTTTGTTTTAAGCGTTGTTAGTAGTTGGTGTGAAAATGGAACCGCAACAGGCTCGTTTGACATTTGTCGCCTTTTTGGCGCTCTCGGGGTTTATTGTTTTTAACGCCCTTTTTATGCAAAAAGATGCAGAATTTATGCTGCGCGTCGGTACCGATAACGCCGCGCTCAAAGGTAATACGAGCAATGTGCTTCAGACAATGAGAGGCAATCATTCCTTCAAGGGCGACAAGTTACATATCGCTATCCGGCGTGAACTTTCCCAGCTCCAGTATTTCCCTGGCGCTCGCTCAAGCAGACTTGACGGGCGTCTTGACGCCATGACAATGGGGGCGATCATGGCCTATCAATATGATCTCGGTCTGCCTGTAGACGGGGTGGCCAGCAATACTTTGCTGAAGAGCATGTTATTTGGCGCGACGAAATCGGCAGACCAACCAAAAACCATGCCACAAATGGGCTTGGAAACACGTCAGCTGGTTGCCGAGATTCAAGGTATTTTATCTGTCAAGGGACATTATCGTGGAAAAATAGACGGTATTTTCAAAGGCCAGACGATAGAGGCTGTGAAGCGCTTCGAGCGTCGCGCTGGCCTTCCTGTGACTGGCCGGGTTTCTGGTCTACTGGTTCAGGAATTGACCCGCCGGACGGGTGTTGCATTCAGCGCATCCCAGAAATAGTTGTTTTTATTGCCTTTATTTAAAATGAACGCTTGCTTACAGCAAAGCGAATCAGCCATTTCTTTCTCATGCGAGTGAAAACAGAAATTTGGGTGAAAGCTTATTTGCGACGTTGCATGAGCGAAGGCTGCGCGGGATATATTATCGCGTCAGGTGACGATTACGCGGGAGCTGTGTTTATTCATATTGATAATCTTGATGGTGAACACTGGCTTTATGGGCCAGCTCCTGCTGGCATGGCTGAAACCAATGATGAGCGCCGCTGGTGTTCGTGCTTTCCCCAATTACCCATCACGTCAGAGCAGACCCAAAGCTATCTTGCGGATCAAAAAAGATATGATCCAGACCTTTGGATCGTTGAGGTTGAAGACAAACAGGGGCGTCATTTTCTCGATGACCAACTGGTTGAGCAAGGCTGAGAAGCGGAAAATATGGAAAAAAACCATATTCAGGTTCTGTTCAGACTGTGTTCATTATGTATTTGTTAAGAGCCTATGGAGCTTAATAGAAAAAAGAGAGTGGTGTTGAATAGAAGACATAGAGAACCAGTTGAAGGATGTACAAGCATCGTGCAAGGTTCTGTGGAGATAAAAATGGCTAATATTATTCAGTTCCCCATCGACCGGGTGAGCAGTGCAAAGAGTGTTAAAATACTTTCAGGTACAACAGCGGAAATCATTATTTTCCCGGGTATCCGTTTTGAGCATCATGGCGTTAGTTTTGCGGTCGCAAAATAGCATTTGCCAGGCTTTATCGCATTTTTTGTTTGGCCGTTCATTGGGTCAAAAATTTCGAATTGAATCGAACTCGTTGCTTTTTTCAGGGGTTGATTTCTTTCCTCATTGTCTTTTTCTGGTATTTCGTCGTGGACAGTCAAGCCGTTTCCAATCGAGTATGCGTGTTGATCGCGAATACTCAATCGGTTGCCGCATTCCAGGAGGTTTATCAGGGCGTGCAGGACGGACCAGCTACTATTTTTTTCTATGCTTTATTGGTCGTAATGGCTTTGGGCGTCGCTGGTTGCTCTGATCGGGGCGACTATGGGCGCCATGACCCCTCTTTGTTTTCAAAAACCTATACCAGTTCCATTGCATCAGCACGCCGTTATCTGGGTGAAGAGCAAGATTATGACTTGCCTCTGACGGCCAGCGAAGATGCCTTGCGCACTCGCGCTCTCGATATGGTTGCCATTCGAAGAACTGGAGTTGTGGCCCAGATTATCCCTGCGCGCAGTGGAGATGGTTTTGCGCATGTTGCGGCGACCATCGAGGATGTCAAAGTGGATCACCATCGCTTCTCTCGCTTTATGGAGGCCGCCAAAAAAGTCATGGCAATCGATGAGGCGCGTGCCGGCCGGTTAAAGGGACTGGATGCGTTGATGTCACAAAGGCAAGCATTTGCTGTCGTTGAGCGGCGAGGTCGCAATAACTTATTGATCAGAGATGGTGTGCGCCTGATGCGTGAGCGCTCAACCCAATATCGTGAACTATTGGTGCAATTGCCGGTGGAACGGCCTGAAGTGCCACTTGGTGAGCTGCAATCAGCTTATGATGGATTTCACGAAGAGGTGGTTTTGTTCCATAGCGAAATCGATCAACGCGCGCATATGAGACTGGGGCAAAACGGCAAACAGTCAGCAAAATAAGTTTTATCTTACGCTTGATGCTTGCTGGTCAAATGTGATCGTGCGGCAAAAGGCCTGCTCCAGAAGTGTTGATACTTCGGCTGCAAATGCTAGTTTGGGAACAGGCGCTCGGATGACGATCATGCCTGTTTGTGCAGGTGCTGCAACCGTTATCTCGCGCAATTCAACTTTGCCGGTTGCCCCCAGATTTTGTTCTTCCTGTTTTTCATTATCGATTGTTTTATCGACTACAACCAACAGGTTGACGGCTTTGCTTTGCACGTCCCGGCCACTGATCAGATAATAGTTTTCGCCGTGCTGTGAATAAAGGGCGATGGACCACAGATCATTTGGTAGGGGGGCGCGCAATTGCAGCGGGCCGTTTGAAAGATCATAGCGGCAGATCGCATACCGGACATCGGGGGCCATGAAGGTGATGGGGGAAAGGCTATCCGTGGATGGTTCTAAAATCGCCAGTTCATTTAGTCTGGCACTGTCTTCAAGACGAGACCAGGCATTGCCCTTGGAGACATATGGCATGATCAAGATAATGCAGATATGAACCGCTGCACCGAATATGATGAGTGTTGCTATTTTAAATAGAAGCTGTGAGATGGGAAAGTTTAGTGACAATCCAGCCTCCTGATAATAGGCAGATTTTGTTCGATGGAATTGCTGCGTTGGGCATCTTTACTTGCGTGAATGCCATACAGGCGCAGCATCAGGGTTAATTCGGCCTCACCGGCAATTTCGATCCAGTTGCCCGGTCGCGCTCGTTGCGCGAGATTGATGGTGAAGCTGCCATTTTCAAAGCGAAGAACCGAGCCGCTATTGATGGATGATCTGGCGCTCTTGTTTTTGATGGGTTGGCCATTGGACGTATAGACAGCCAGCGACCACCAGTCTGAATCAAGTGGTTTGCCTGCCAGCGCATAATCACAGTCAGCGGCAATTTTTTCACCGTCGCTATCATGGGTCGCGGCGAAGTAAAGAGCGTTACTGGAGGTGATCGGCAAGCGCCCATTGCGCGACATGTGGGCAAGCGTGTAGGGATCGGCGCCCACATCCCCATCGTGGATCCATAATTGCCATGATCCGGTTTGCGATGTTGTCAGAGCGGAGCCGTTTTCAATCATGTACCAAGCCGAGATTGAGCCAATCGTGATGCCGCCGAGAATGAACAGAACAATGCGTCCAGCGAACGCCAGCAGAGGCGCGTGACGATAGCGGCGGATCCTGTTCTTCAAATATATAAGCCGGCTTTTCATTGCGAAGTTTGATTTACCTGTGTCAAATTCATTGATGCCAATATTGATATGGCTTGTCGGTATTAGTCTAAAAATCAGTTACTGATCACGTGTGGTCTCCGGCTGCAGGGCTGCTCTGTTCATGCTTTTTGTCGCGAGCAGCGGCTTGGCATCTCTCATCATTTTGGCAATGGTATCGAGCACGGCTTCAGTTTTCTTTGGCAAGCCACGAACCGCGCCAATCTGGCTTGACAGATTGGGATTTGCTTTACGCTGGGCCTTCATGCGTCGCACATTGGCGACCTGTTGCGCATGAATGGCCAGTCCAGGAATTTTCGGTATGTCGGGGTTGAGATGGGCGCGCGACATATATTCATTCCAGGTGATGGCGGGGACGTTACCTCCTGTCAATCGGTTGGTGGGACGGTAATTGTCGTTCCCATACCAGACACCGGTGACATATTTTCCAGTATAACCCATGAACCATGCATCGCGATAGCTTGAGGTTGTACCGGTTTTGCCAGCAGCCGTTGTAAAGCTTAGGCCGGCCCGTCTTGCGGTTCCGCCGGGAAGCACCACATTACCCATCATGGCATTGAGATAGGCGATATGTTTTTTCTTGTAAATTCTAGGTAATGGCTTGGCATTATTTTCTCGTGAATAGATCAGGTTTTCAGAACTATCCCTGATCTCAGTGACACCGTATGCGCGTGCTCGCAAGCCACCATTGGCAAAGCTGGCATAGCCCGATGTATGGCGTAACAAGGTTACGGCCTGGTCGCCAAGGGCCAGTGAACATGTCCATTTCAAATGGTTCTTGATACCGGCTTTGCGGATATTGGCGATCACATTTTTACGACCATATTTTTGTGAGATCCGCACTGCGACTGTGTTGAGGGATTTTTTTAGTGCATACTGCAGTTGCAGCCAGCCGCGAAAACGTCCCGAATAGTTTCTAAAATGCTTACCGCGACAAGAAATGGGACCATCTTTGATACGAGAGGTCGGTTTCATGCCGCCTTGAATTGCGGTGAGATAGACATAAGGCTTGATGGAGGAGCCGGGCTGGCGCTTTGACTGGGTGGCGCGGTTAAATTGCGAGCGGCCATAATTAATGCCGCCAACGATGACCCGCACGGCACCGTCGAGATCCATGGAGACCATAGCCCCGGCATTGATGCGTTTTGACTTGCCGAATTTGCGCACCATGTTTTTGACAATCTGCTCGCCGGTTTGCTGCAATTTCAGATCGACCGTTGTTTTTACCTTCAATACATAATTGTTTTTACCCTTCATGAGATCCTTGACCTCGCCAAAGGCCCAATCGAGAAAATAGTCAGGCGTGTAGCGCTCGGGGCGCTCTTTGACCTCGGCTGGTTGGAGACGGGCTCCGTGCACTTGTCCCTCGGTCATGAAGCCAGCTTGCACCAGATTGGTCAACACCTCGTTGGTACGCTTTCGTGAGATGCCCAGATTATTATGAGGCGCATATTTGGTAGGGGCTTTGAACAATCCGCCAAGCAATGCAGCTTCGGCCAGCGAGACATCGCGAATGGATTTGCCGAAATAATATTGCGCAGCCGCTTCCACACCAAAGGTTCCCCCGCCCATATAGGCCCGATCGAGATACATTTTGAGGATTTCGTCCTTGGACAGGTTGGTTTCCAGCCAGATGGCCAGAAAGGCTTCCTTGATTTTGCGATCGAAGGTCTGTTCGGACGTCAAAAACAGGTTTTTTGCCAGCTGCTGCGTAATAGAGCTACCTCCCTGCACGGATTCATTGCGGATATTATTGATAAGGGCGCGGAAGGTGCCCAGCAGATCAATGCCAAAATGGGTGTAAAAACGCCGGTCCTCGGTGGCCAGAGCGGATTTGATCATGTGGTCAGGAATTTCTGACAGGGGCACAGCGTCAGAATGCAACACTCCGCGCGTGCCAATTTCATTGCCATAGCGATCAAGGAAGGTGACGGAATACTGATTGCTGGTGCGCCATGTCTCATTGATTTCTTCAAAGGCCGGCATGGCGAACATCAACAAGACCATGAAACCGGCAGTGCCTAGAGTCATACCCTCGGACAACAATTCTGAAGAAAATTTGCCAAATCCCGAGACGTTAAAGCGCGAGAAAAACGTCGAGTAATTACTCCAGCCGTTTTTGATCGCCGACCAGGCTCTCTCGGGCATTTGCCCAATACGTTCATCAAGCCAAATCCAGTCTATCAAGTCAGTTCCCCAAAATCAGTTATGGTTTGCCAAAACAATGGCGGTCCGTTGCGTGTCATCAAAAGTGACTTAACGCCTCATCTCAACGATTACTTAGAAACCCATACATATGGGCGGTAAGCGAATTCGCCCAAACAGTCAAGAAATGGCACTTGCCAGTCAAAACATTTGACCAAAAAACTTGAGTGTACAGTTGATTTCAAGGCATTTAGAACAAATGTTAGCGGGCATCATTGTTGAGAGAAAGATAGGATTGTCAAATGGCAGAATTAAGAGCAAAATTCTGGGAGAACCTGCCGCTCGCTGAACTTAACGAGGCGGAGTGGGAGGCCTTGTGTGATGGTTGTGGTTTATGCTGTCTCGTCAAGCTCGAAGATGAAGATACAGAACAAATCTATTTCACAAATCTCGTTTGCTCTTTGCAAGATAGCGAAGCATGCCGCTGTTCTGAATATGAAAATAGACATGTGAAGATGCCCGACTGTCGTCCTATCACGATGCAAACACTCGATGAAATTGAATGGTTGCCACCCAGCTGCGCCTATCGTTTGCGAGAGGAAGGCAAGCCCTTGTTTGCGTGGCACCCCCTTGTCTGCGGAGATAAAGACACGGTTCACAAGGAAAATATTTCCATACTTGGCTGGACGGTCAGCGAAAAAGGCGTGCCGATAGATGACTATGAAGACTATCTTGTGAGCGACCCATTTATTCGAAATAGGAATAAAAATAAAAAATAGGAAAATAATCCTTGACAGCGTCACGCTGTTTGTGTAGGTTCATGGTAGATCAACAATGGTCCGAGGGGGGATGTCGAGCGGCCTTACAGTTTGTATGGCAGCCATTCTTCACCGAGGTTTTCCCAAACTCAATTTATCAGTGACAAAGAACTTCGAGACGCAGTAGTGGCAAGCCTGACTGTCCGCCGGGTGTTGCGCTGTCTCGCGAAGGTCGCAGCGTAGTAAGGAATTGCTGTGAGCAAAAAACCAACAAGCGGTCGGGATCGAGTATCCCGGCTTTTTTTATGGCTGGATGAAAAACTTGAATTTCTCGAGCACCGTCATTTGCAAAGACATGCACCACTCACATCAGCCGAACATGAAAAGGATGCGCGAACGATGATTTCCCTCATCCGGGTCTATGAAAAACTCGTGGAGATGACAGCACGTCTTGATAAAAAAACGCAAGGCGAAAGCCGGGACGTCAAGGGATATGACTCCGTTGAGACGGAGCAAATGCGCCTTGAGATTGCGCAACGCATTGAGCGCTTGCAACGGCAAAGCGAAGGGCAATGCGAAACTGCTGGAAAATCTGCGAGATGAAGACCTGGTTGAGATTTCTTTTGATTGGCAGCTTTGGGCGCGAGAAGATCAATTGCCGCCTCGCGGTGACTGGCATACCTGGCTGGTACTTGGGGGCAGGGGCGCTGGTAAAACGCGCACCGGGGCTGAATGGGTGCGTGGCATGGCGCTTGGTCTGCCGGGATTTTCTGACAGGCCGGTTGAACGTATCGCTCTTGTTGGCGAGACATTGGAAGATGTGCGCTCGGTGATGATTGAAGGGGAGTCTGGCCTGTTGGCCATTCACCCGAAAGCGCAGCGCCCGCATTTTGAAATCTCGAAGCGATTGCTCACCTGGCCTAACGGCTCTATCGCGCAAATGTATTCAGGCAACCGGCCCGATGGCTTGCGCGGCCCCCAGTTTGCAGCCGCCTGGTGCGATGAGTTGTGCAAATGGCGTTATCCGCAAGAGACTTGGGACATGCTGCAATTCACGTTGCGGCTTGGCGAACAGCCACGCCAGATCGTCACGACAACCCCGCGTCCAATTGCTTTGCTTAAGCAATTGCTCAAAAGCGAGGGGCTACAAATTGATAGCAGTACAACCAGCATCAACAAGGCCTTTCTGGCAGCAGGTTTTGTAAAACGGATCAATGAGCAATTTGGAGGTACCCGGCTGGGGCGGCAAGAACTGGAGGCACAAATTCTGGATGATCGGCTTGATGCCTTGTGGCATCGCGGTTCGCTTGATCAGTTGCGGCAAAAAGAGGCGCCAGAGCTTACGCGCATTGTCGTGGCTGTTGACCCACCTGTGACCTCGCATGCCAAGTCGGATGCTTGCGGCATCATTGTTGCGGGCCTGTGCAAACAAGGCCGAAGTTATGTGTTGTCAGATGAAACCTTGAGTAAAGCCTCACCGCTTAAATGGGCACGAGCAGTAGTTAGTGCTTTTCATCATTTTGAAGCCGACCGCATTATCGCCGAGGTCAATCAGGGCGGCGAAATGGTAGAGGCGGTGATCCGGCAGGTCGATAGATCGGTCGCCATCACATCGGTGCGGGCAACACGCGGAAAATATATCAGAGCGGAACCTGTGGCCGCTCTTTACGAACAAGGCCGGGTTCACCATGTGGGCTCCTTGCCTTTATTGGAAGACGAATTGTGCGACTTTGGCCCCGGTGGCCTCACCAATGGCAAAAGTCCCGACCGCCTTGATGCGCTGGTCTGGGCTCTTACCTATCTGATGCTTAACAAGGGCGCGGCACCAAGGGTTCGAAGTATATAATGCCCTCGCCGGGCGGACCTCTTTGCAAAGAGCATTGGGGACTAATCCTCAAACCCTATTTTAAAACAGCTGGCTTCCAAAGGCTAGCGTTTGGAAGCCAGCTGAACAAGCTGCCGCCGCGCTTTGCGTGCCCCATCGGAGGCAGCGCGTAGCGCAATCAGCCGTGAGATCTAGCCAAGAGCCTGATTGAGGTCTTTGGCGATGTCGGTGGCGTCTTCGATGCCGATGGAGACACGGATCACTTCAGGGCCGGCTCCCGCTTTCACCAGCGCTTCTTCGCTGAGTTGTGAATGGGTGGTGGAGGCCGGGTGAACGATCAAGCTGCGGGTATCGCCAAGATTTGCCAGATGGGTAAATAGTTTGACGTTATTGACGAGGTTTTTTCCGGCTTCATAGCCGCCTGTCAGTCCAAATGTGAACACGGAACCAGCACCTTTGGGGCAATATTTTTTTGCCAGTTCGTGATTGGCGTTGCTTTCGAGACCTGAATAATTGACCCAGGCAATGCGGCTGTCTTTTTCGAGCCATTTTGCAACGGCCAGAGCATTGTCGCAATGACGTTGCATGCGCAGGGGCAGGGTTTCGATGCCGTTCAATATCAAAAAGGCGTTCATCGGGGCGATGCATGGTCCCAGATCGCGCAAGGACAACACGCGGGCGGCGATGGCGAAGGCGATATGGCCGAAGGCTTCGCCAAACACGTCGCCGAGCACCATATTATTATAGCTTTCGCAGGGCTGGCTGAGGGTTGGGAATTTGTCGCTGGCCATCCAGTCAAAATTTCCGCCATCGATGAGCATGCCGCCCATGCTATTGCCGTGGCCACCAAGGAATTTGGTCAGTGAATGAGTGATGATATTGGCGCCATGTTCAAACGGGCGGCACAGATAGGGCGTGGCCATTGTATTGTCGACAACCAGCGGCACTCCGCCTTTTTCCGCCACTTTTGCAATGGCTTCGATATCGGTAATCAGGCCAGCGGGATTGGCGATCGACTCGATGAATATGGCGCGGGTTTTATCGCTGACAAGCGCTTCAAAACTTGAGGGATCTTCGGCATCGGCCCATTGAACACCCCAGCCGAATTTTTTGAAGGACTGGGAGAGCTGATTGATGGAGCCGCCATAGAGCTGACGGGCGGCGATGATTTCATCGCCCGGCTTCATAAGATTGTGAAACACCATTAGTTGCGCGCCATGACCAGAAGCTGCGGCAAGTGCGGCGGTGCCACCTTCCAGGGCGGCAACGCGTTTTTCGAGAACGTCTTGCGTGGGGTTCATGATGCGCGTGTAGATATTACCAAATTCCTGCAGGCCGAAGAGGCGGGCGGCATGGTCCGCATCCTGGAATGCATAGGCGGTGGTCTGGTAAATCGGTGTTGCTCTGGCACCCGTTGCTGGATCTGGCGCGGCACCCGCATGAATGGCAAGGGTATTGAAAGTCTGGGAGTTCTCGTCTGACATGATGGCCTCTCTTGGTTATTTCTTGTCTGTGTTAATCTGACGCATCTTTCTCGTGAAGGCAATTATTTTGTCTGCTGCATATCTCTTGCCGGGCAGGCGCCCTTTGTAGGCAACGCCAAGGGTGGGCCTTTGGAAATCATTTTTATAGGGGTTTGGAGACATGTTCCTAACGCTGTCCGCGTCGGACGCCTGTTTGGTGAAGACAGGCGCTGCAAGGCGCTCCTCGAACTGGAGATCTATCTATATGCCGTCTTTTTTGAGAAATCTGACCCGATTGTGGGAGCAAAAGCAGAGCGCTACGGGCAAGCTGATTGCCATGCAAAGTGCGGGTAATCCTGTTTGGACGCCGCGCGATTATGAAGCTCTGGCACGAGAAGGGTTTTCACAAAACGCTATATGTTATCGCTGTGTACGCATGATTTCGGAAAGCGCCGCCTCTGTTCCTTTCAATCTTTTGGAGGGCAAACAGGTGCTTGATGAACATCCTCTTCTCACATTGCTCAAGCGTCCCAATAGTGTGCAATCGGGGCGGGACTTGCTGGAAGACTGGTACGGACATTTGATCGTGGCGGGTAATGCCTATTTGGAATCTGTCAGCCATGATGACGAAGTGATCGAGCTGCACGTGTTGCGCCCGGACCGTATGAAGGTGGTGCCTGGCACTGATGGCTGGCCGGAATTTTATGAGTATGATGTGGCTGGACTACAGATGCGTTTTCATCAAGGCGGAGAGGGGCAAAAACCCATACTGCATATGTCCTTGTTTAATCCGCTCAATGATCACTACGGTATGAGCCCCATTGAAGCGGCTGCCTTTGGTATTGATATTCATAATGCGGCGGGCAGTTGGAACAAGGCGCTACTTGATAATGCTGCGCGGCCATCGGGGGCGCTGATTTATGATGCCAGGGACGCAAGCTTAAGCGTCGAGCAGTTTGAGCGCCTCAAGAGCGAGTTAGAAAGCGCTCATCAAGGCGCGCGTAATGCAGGGCGTCCCTTGTTGCTGGAGGGCGGCCTTGACTGGAAGCCCATGGGTTATTCTCCGCGTGATATGGATTTCATTGAAGCGAAATGGGTGGCGGCCCGAGAGATCGCGCTTGCCCTTGGCGTACCGCCCATGCTGCTCGGTATTCCTGGCGACAATACATATTCTAATTATGCCGAGGCCAATCGCACCTTTTGGCGACAAACGGTGTTGCCGCTGGTCAATCGCACAAGTAGCGCGCTGACCAATTGGCTGGATGAAACTTTTGGCGAGAGTGTTGTCCTGAAACCGGACCTCAATAATGTTGAGGCATTGGCATCAGAGCGCGAAGCTCGCTGGCAGCGCATCGCCAAGGCCGACTTTTTATCAATCAACGAAAAACGTGAAGCACTGGGTTATAGTCCGGTTGAGGATGGAGAGGAGAGGAAATGGGACGATCGCTCAACTGAACTTGACCTGACAGACACCGCCTGAAACCCGGTAACTGTCAGATCAGGTCTGAGTTAGTACATCTGAATTAGTACAAATGCTGATGTCGGATTTATTTGTCTTCCAACTGGTCCATGAGTTTTTTCCAGCTCAGTTTTTTGCCATTCTTTTTTGGCGTCTTTCCTTTGCACCAAACGATGCCGCCTTTGGTGACATGGAAATCACCTTGATGCTTGCCGTCATTATCTTTGACGGCAATAGCTATACCTGCGGAGCCAACGTCCTGATTGACGGCAAGGTCTTTGATGTTGAGTTTCATTTTGAAAGTCCCGTTCTTTTTATGTGGGTTGTGCGAATCATATCACGTGCACACGCACATTAGAAAAACTGCTCGTGCAAATCAATACAAGCTGACAATACAGCATTACTCCTGTGGATTTTATGGGCAGTACATCAACCGTTCAAGCAATGGTCGTAGATATATTTATGACCTGAAATGAATTTGATTTGAACTATTCAACTCGAAAACTTTTTTAACTTCCTCAAAGAGTATTGGAAAACCATGAACCTGTCTGACCAACAATCTGAGTGTGAACGAAAGTTTGCGCCTCTTGATTTTAAAGGCATTAATGAGGACGGCAGCTTTGAAGGTTATGCCAGCCTGTTTGGAAAAAAGGATATAAGCGGCGATATCGTTGCACGAGGAGCCTTTGCTTCAAGCCTTCAAAAACGAGGGCCGAGCGGTATTCGTATGCTGTACCAACACGACCCGAGTGAGCCCATCGGCGTGTGGAGAGATGTTATTGAGGATGCGTGCGGTTTGTTTGTGCGCGGCCAACTATTGTCACAAGTTGCCAAGTCGCGAGAGATATTGGCGCTGATGCGCGAGGGTGCGCTAGATGGTTTGTCGATCGGCTTTCGCACGGTGCGTGGCAAGTCCGACCGCAACAGCGGGACACGCCGATTGTTGGAGGTGGATTTGTGGGAGATCTCCATTGTGACTTTCCCGATGTTGCAACAAGCAAGGATCAGCAGCGTTAAAAGCAGTGCCTTGCCAACCATGAGAGAATTTGAGCGCTGGCTCGTGCGGGATGCCGGGTTTACGCGCTCCAATGCCAGGGCGGTGATCTGCTCTGGATTTAAAAACCTAGCCAGCAAGCGAGACGCCGCCGGTGAGGGAAGTGAGCTGTTGGCCGACGCTATGCGCAGGGCAGCTGGAATGATGAAAAGGAAATATAATGATAGAATATGAAAACAAGGCAGCGTCCGGCACTGATGTGGCGGGGGCATTTGATGAGTTTATGGAAGCTTTTGAAGAATTTAAAAGCACCAATGATGAACGTCTTGAGCAGGTCGAAAAGCAAGTCAGCACCGATGTGGTGACTGAAGAGAAACTGGCCCGCCTCAACAAGGCCATGGACCAGATGGTTGCCAAATCTGCGCGCCCCCCTTTGGCTGGAGGTGCGCCGAGTACCGTTGCTGGTAACCAGCATAAATCAGCCTTTGAAACCTATATACGCAAAGGCGATGTGGGTAATCTGCGTGCCCTTGAAGAAAAGGCTCTATCAGTAGGCTCTGATCCAGATGGTGGTTATCTTGTACCAAGCGAGACCGAAAACACCGTTATGCGTTCGCTCAAGGATATTTCTCCCATCCGCGCCATTGCTGGCATCAGGCAAGTCTCTGGTACCAGTTTCAAAAAACCGTTTTCTATCTCGGGACCTGGAACCGGGTGGGTGGGGGAAAGCGCGGCGCGCCCGGAAACCACTTCGCCAAGTATTGCCGAGTTGAACTTTCCGACCATGGAGCTCTACGCCATGCCCGCGGCCACCTCGACGATGCTCGATGATGCGGCTGTCAATGTGGATGAATGGATCGCCGAAGAAGTGCGCATCGCGTTTGCCCAGCAAGAAGGCACCGCCTTTGTATCAGGGGATGGTATCAACAAGCCAAAAGGATTTTTGTCTTACGCCAAAGTCGCCAATGACAGTTGGACTTGGGGCAATCTTGGCTATGTGGCAACCGGAGTTGACGGAGATTTTGCGGCCACTAACCCGTCGGACAATCTGATCGATCTTATATATAGCGTCAAATCGGGCTATCGCGGCAATGCCCATTGGGTGATGAATCGCTCGACGCAGGCAAGTATCCGCAAAATAAAGGATGCGGATGGCAATTATATCTGGCAGCCCGGTAGCAAGCTTGGTGAAGCATCAACCCTGATGCATTTCCCAATCACGGAAAGTGAAGATATGCCGGGCATCGCCTCTGATAGCTGCTCGATTGCCTTCGGTGATTTTGGTCGCGGGTATCTCGTTGTTGACCGCGTAGGTCTTCGAGTGCTGCGAGACCCCTACAGCTCCAAACCCTATGTCTTGTTCTACACTACAAAACGTGTTGGAGGCGGCGTGCAGGACTTCGATGCGATCAAATTGATGAAGTTTGGGGTGTCCTAATATATCTCTCATTAGATATATCTCACGGCTATTTTGACGTTGTAGCGTCAAGCCTCCGATGGGGCCGCGCATTACGTGCCAGTCGGAGGCCCGGCTTTAGCCGGAATAACCGTGAGACATATCAAGCAACGAATTGCTCGCTTGCGAGCAATGAGGGGAAGCGGGGGTGTTTCCTCCCTGCCATCTTCGCTTCCCAGTTTTAACTTCACTTGTAATCTTCGTACTCCCAGGCATAAATTTACGGAGTTTGTCAACGCAATGATCTCGACTGTTTCGCGAGCAGCCGCTGACGATACTATTGAGATGTTCCTCGAGCGCTGCAAAGGAATAGTCATCAAACCATTGGGTAATTGCCTTGTCGTTTTGAGAACGTTGCACATGATTTTGATTACGAGCGGCAATGAGTAATTGGAAATCATTGCCGCTCTTATGACCACGACAACCGATTGTCAAAGTCAGCTGAAAGAACACGTTTTTGAGATTGGCTGGTGTCCAGTTGCAGATATCATCAATTTCGCTGGAATTCATGCTTTTGAGTTTCAGTTTGCAGAGAGTTGAAAATATTGCGGTTCGTTTTGACGTGGATTTTTGCATGGCCTTGGTCTTCGTTCATTTGGGTTTTGATGAACCGGTTCAGGCGTTCCTATTTTAGAATATTCACTCGTTTTATCAGTTTCAACAAGGATAAAAAATGGCGCTCGTATTGATAGCTGGCCCAGCGCTGGAGCCTGTCTCGCTGGATGAGGTCAAGGTACATTTGCGGATTGATCATGTAGATGAGGATGTGTTGCTCGCATCGCTCGTCACAACGGCGCGTATTCATCTGGAGACTATGCTTGGTCTTTCGTTCATTACGCAGCAATGGAAGCTGGTGTTGGACAAGTGGCCAGATGCGATAAACATCTCCTTGCCGCTTGGACCCGTGCAACAGATTACCGGTATCGCTCTTTATAACACAGCAGATCAGGTCAGCGTGATCGATACCTCAAGCTATGCACTTGATGCGAACTCACAGCCTCCTCGTCTGGTGTGGCGAGGCGACATGCTAAAGCCTGCGCCAGAGCGCGCCTATAATGGTATCGAGATTTCCCTGACCACAGGTTTTGGGGCCAACGCCCCTGATGTACCGCTACCATTGCGCCAGGCGATCTTGCTGCTGGTCAGCCATTGGTATGAAAATCGTGAACCCGTTGGCCTTGGCAATGAGATCAAGGAAATCCCGCAAATGGTTACCATGCTCACCAATGCTTACCGGAGGGTGCGTCTATGAATATGATGCGTGCGGGAGCTTTGCGCCACCGGGTGATATTGGAGAGCGCTACAAAAACCAGCGATGGGGGCGGCGGTTCGATGATTTTCTGGGAACAGGAAGCGACCTTGTGGGTGGCGATCAAACCCTTGTCGGGTCGTGAGCTCTTGTCAGCGGGACAGTTCTCTTCACGTCTCACCCACCAAATTACATTACGATACATCTCGCAGATATTGCCAGAGATGCGTTTTCGTAAAGGTAATCGGATTTTCGCGATCAGGGCTGTGCTCGATGTTGAGGAAAAACAGCGCTGGTTGCGGGCTCTTTGTGAAGAAGGGGAGCTATAGGTATGAAAACGTCCAGAGAATTATCTCCAGATTCGTTCGAAAATGACTTGGTGAAACAATTTGAGCACATTTCATTTGATCACGAATTGCGCTTGATTGCCGAGCGATTACGCGAGTTGGCAAAGCAAGAACTCAAGGATGGTGGTGATATATGTCTGAGAAAACAAAAGCTTGTTGACTCGATCCGCGTCGTTTCCGGGGCGCGAAAAGACCAATATCTGGTCGTTAGCTCGAGAGATTATGGCAAAGATTTGGAATTTGGTGCGAGGAATTCCCTTGAAAAGCCTTGGTTCATCCCTGCTTTCGTCACGGTCGCAGGATCAATTGATAAGTGTCTTCAAGGGGCACTCAAGCGAGCACTCCTGAAGGCGAGAAGGCTTCATATTCGCATGTGAAATCAGGTCCCGCGGTCATCTGCAATGTCGGTCGTCACATTTAGATCGTCCTAAGAGTATCAGGGGATCAGGCGTTTATTAATATGTATAAGTCGTACCCTTGGTAGCGTTATTTGAGTTTGTAAGTTTGTTCAACAGTTGTTGGAGTTTGGTTATGAGTGAGAGTGCCAGTTGGTCCGTACAAAAGAGTTTGGTTCAGGCGTTAATGTCCGATGTTGCGTTGGTTGGTTTGCTGAACGGTCAAAGTGTTTATGACGCCGTTCCCCAGCGAGCCGCTTATCCGTTCATTTCGATTGGCAATGTGGTCGATCGGGACTGGAGTACCAGTAGTGAGAGTGGTTCCGAGCATGCCCTGACCTTGCATATCTGGTCAAAGGGCAAAGGTAAAATGCAGTGCTTTGAGATTATGAATGCTGTTCGGCGTGTGTTGCGTGATGGTGAGTTGGTTGTTGAAGATCATCAGTTGGTAAATTTGCGTTTTGAGTTTTCAGATGCCCGTCTCGATCCCGATGGCGAGACCTATCATGGCATCTTGCGTTTTAGAGCAGTCACTGAAGTAGCTGCGTAAGTTTTGTGAGTTTAAGAGTTTGTTTGCGCGTTATTTTTCGAATACGCCCCACGCGAAAAGTTAGTATTTTGATCCGGGCCAGTTCTTCATGTTCGTTCCAGATGGCAAGATGAAGGCCTTGGTGATCTGGTAGCGTGTTGTGCCAAGTAAGAGTGCTAAGTAGTTGCAGTATGTAGTCGCGTTAAGTTCTCGAAAAACTTTATTTTACTTCTCGCACATTGGGGATAAAAATATCGAGTGTATCAAAGTCTTGCGTATTGACTAAACGAGGTATTGATCTTGTATATGGGTAAAATCAACCCGGTTTTTGAGCAGAGTTGTGAAACGGTCCCTCAGTCAGGGACCGTTTTTTATTTTTGAAAAACCTCTGAGCAAGGGCGACAGCCTGCCCTCGCGGAGGCCCAGCGGCAGGTGCAATAGCCGTGAGCGATATTTTTTTAATAGGGTCCCTTTGGGGGCTCTTTTTGTTTTTATAAAAGGAGAGCCGTCATGGTTGCACAAAAGGGCAAGGATCTGTTGTTGAAGGTTGATGATGACGGGGTCGGCAGCTTCGTGACAATGGCCGGATTGCGGGCCAAAAGCCTATCGTTTAACGCCGGCACCGTCGATATTACGCATACAGAATCGGTGGGCCAATGGCGCGAACTGTTGGCTGGTGCGGGCATTAAAAGCGCAAGGGTGACAGGCTCTGGCGTCTTTAAAGATTCGGCAAGTGATGAACGTACTCGGCAGTTATTTTTCGATGGCATCATCCGCGACTGGCAGATCATAGTTCCCGATTTTGGCACTATTTCAGGTGCATTCCAGATCACTGCGCTGGAGTTTTCCGGTAATCATAATGATGAAGTGAGTTTTGAGCTTGGTCTCGAATCAGCCGGGGTGCTCTCTTTCTTAGCCGTTTAATATATTTAGCTGCTATTCCGCCTAACGCCAGGCCTCCGTTGTGGCACGCCATGGCACCACGGCCAGTCGGCCTTGCCGACGAGTACATAGGTGTTATTTTTCCATTCCATGATTTTGTTGCGGGAAAAGGAAGCTGTAGGTGTACTCACCAGGGCAAGCGTGACCACGTGCCGAGATTTGCTAGCCCGTCGGAGGCCGCGCGAATGTGCGAATAGCCGCGAGACATAACAAAAAGGATATTGAATTGGCCAACAGGTATCGCGGTGAAATCAGCGCTGAATTTGATGGTGCCAAGCAGACTTTGTGTCTGACGCTTGGTGCACTTGCTGAACTGGAAGAAGCGTTTGGCGAACAGGATTTATTGTCGCTTGCCGAGCGTTTTTCGTCAGGGCGTATCACGTCAAAAGATGCCTTGCATATTCTTGGTGCGGGCTTGCGCGGCGCCGGACACTCGATCAGTGACAAGGAAGTTGGCAAGTTGAAAGTCGAAGGCGGGGCAACTGGTTATATTTCAATTGTCGCAAGGCTGCTAACAGCAACCTTTGGTGATAATAGTGAACCACCTTTGAGCGAGCCGGTCAAAAGAGGCGAGCCCAGCAAGCCGGGAAAGTAACCAATGCCATCGTCCCTGAACCGTTTCCCTGGGAGCGGGTGATGGGGGTGGGACTTGGCATGCTTCAACTTCCCCCGGAACATTTCTGGTCCATGACTATTCCTGAACTGGAGGCGGCCGTCAGCGGCGCGTTTGGTGATCGCGCTTTGGCGATGCCTCTTGCGCGCAAAGAACTTGATGAGTTGATGCAGCGTTTTCCAGATGAAGGAGTAATCACAAATGTATGATGAAGTTGCCGGACTAACGGTTCGGATCAATGCGGACACCTCTCAGTTTAATGCCGGGATAAAGGAAGCTGCGCAACTAGGGGTGCAGTTTTCTCGTTCTATCTCATCGGCTTTTGAGGATGTGATTTTCAAGGGCAAGGATCTGGGCGATGTGTTTCGGTCCTTGGCGCTTGATATGTCCAAAATGGTTTTCAAATCTGCTTTCAAGCCTTTGGAACAAGCGGTGGGCGGTGCATTTACGCAGCTGTTTAGCGGTTTTGGCGGTGGCGGGGCACCAAGCCTGTTCGCGAAGGGTGGTGTTGTTGCAGCCCCCACTGCTTTTTCGCTGGGTAATGGCAAATCTGGTATCGCTGGTGAAGCAGGGCCTGAAGCGATTTTGCCGTTGATACGCGGTGCAGATGGCCGCCTTGGTGTCCGTCAAGCGGGTGGAGGGCGCAATGTTACGATCAATTTCAATGTCTCGAGCCCAGATGTTGACAGCTTTAAACGGTCAGAAACACAGATCAATGCGATGCTCAATCGGGCGGTGGCGCGCGGGGAAAGGAATCTATAGACCATGAATTTTCATGAGGTGCGTTTTCCAACCAGTATTTCTCGTGGCTCTATGGCCGGGACGCAACGGCGCACACAGATTGTCGTGCTGGGGTCTGGCAGGGAAGAGCGTAATAGCAATTGGGCTGATAGTCGGCGTCTCTACAATGCAGGCTATGGTATCAAGACACTGGATGATCTTTACGAAGTCATGGAGTTTTATGAAGAACGTCGCGGGCGATTGCATGGATTTCGCTGGAAAGACCGCCTTGACCACAAGAGTTGCAAGCCCTCAAAAACCCCACAACCAACCGATCAGGTTATGGGCACGGGGGATGGAGCTCGGGTGTCATTCCAACTTTCAAAGACTTACGGCGGCGCTTTTTCTCCCTGGCAACGCGATATTACAAAACCTGTAGCAGGGAGCGTACGGATCGCTGTCAACGGCATCGAACAGACGCAAGTCAATGATTTTTCAATCGATGCTGTGAGCGGTGAAATCTTGTTTCACAGCGGTGCGGTGCCAGCTATTGGCGCGCTGATCACGGCGGGCTTTGAGTTTGATGTACCGGTGCGTTTTGATGAAGACACGCTGGAAATCAATCTCGAACATTTCGACGCTGGTCAGGCACCCGGCATCTCGATTCGAGAGATTAGAGTTTAAAAAAAAGTCCCCTCACCCCAGCCCTCTCCACCCTTGGGGAGGGGGTTAGGTTCAGGGGGTTGAAGGAAAGCAACACCATGAAGCAATTACCTCAAGGCATGCAGGCGCATCTTGATAGCGGCGCGACAACCCTGTGCTGGTGTTGGCGTCTGACCCTCATTGATGAGACCGCCTATGGGTTTACCAGTCACGACCGCAACTTGACATTTGACAACACGCAGTTCGAAGCCGCTAGCGGGTTCTCCGCTAGTGAGCTATCAGCCGGGGTCGGCCTGTCGACAGATAATCTGGAAGCTGAGGGGGCTTTGTCGTCGGATAGACTCAATGAGGACGAGCTGGCGCAAGGGCGCTTTGATGATGCACAGGTGGAGATTTTTCGAGTCAACTGGGCAGACCCGGCGCAGCGCGTGCTCATGAGTTCTGGAAGCCTGGGCGAGGTCAAACGTGGTGAAAATAGTTTTAGCGCGGAGGTACGCGGGCTTTCCCATTATCTGCAACAACCCAAAGGGCGGTTGGTGCAATATGGCTGTGATGCAGCCCTTGGCGATACGCGTTGTACGCTTGATGTGAGCGCGAGTAGCTCTTTTCGTGTCAGCGGAGCGGTCACCAATGTGCAATCTAAACATGCTTTTACGGTCACTGGTCTGGAGGGATTCGTGTCCGGCTGGTTCGCGCGCGGCAATTTGATCTGGCAAACCGGTTCCAATGCGCCGGGCCGCATGGAGATCAAGCAGCACCGGGTCCTTGAAAATGGCGATATATTTATTGAGCTGTGGCAGGACATGGCATTTGCTATCACGTCGGGGGAGACGTTTGATGCAGTCGCTGGATGTGACAAACAGTTTTCGACTTGCCGGGATAAATTTACCAATCACATCAATTTTAGAGGCTTTCCCCATGTGCCCGGCAATGATTTCATCATCTCCTATCCGGGCCGCGATGATGCCAACAATGATGGCCAGAGTTTCAGTCAGTAAGAGTTCAAACAATGAGTATTACACGTCAAAAAATTATCACTGTGGCGCGAAGTTGGCTCGGCACGCCCTATCATCATCAGGCCAGCGTCAAAGGCATTGGTACTGATTGCCTTGGACTCGTGCGCGGCGTGTATCGTGAAATATATGGCCATGAAGCCGAAGCGCTTCCTGCCTATACTCCCGACTGGGCGGAAGCCAGCGGTATCGAGACCATGCTGAAAGCGGCGACCAGACATCTTGATCGGCGCTTGCTTGAGACAATGGCACTGGGGGATGTGATCATTTTCCGCCTGCGTCCCAGTATGGTTGCCAAACATGCAGCCATTGTTGTCGAGCCGCAAAAAATGATCCATGCCATCGAAGGTGCGCCGGTCAGCGAAGTTGTTTTGTCAAGCTGGTGGCATCGGCATATAGCGGGCGTATTTTCTTTTCCGGGCATTGAACAATAGTTAGAGGCTTTTAATAACAAAACCACTTACCCCCTCTCCCACGGGGAGAGGGCTGGGGTGAGGGGGCCGATCGCGCTGTTCTGCACAAATGTAAAGGATTTTTTCATGGCAACCCTTGTTTTAGCAACGGCTGGCGCGGCGGTTGGCGGCGCTCTTTTGCCTGCTGGTGTTGGCCTGCTTGGGGCGACCCTTTCAGGTGCTGTTATTGGTCGCGCCATTGGTTCGGTGGCCGGGCGCTATATTGATCAAGCCTTGTTTGGGGCGAGCGGTCAGAATAAAATCGTTGAAAATACAGGGGCACGGCTAGCGGATTTGCAGGTAACCACTTCTTCTGAAGGGTCGCCCATTCCGCGTATTTTTGGGCGTGCGCGGCTTGGCGGGCAGATCATCTGGGCGACGCGCTTTGAAGAAGACCTTATTCGTGACAGCAAGACTGCCAAACCATCCAGCAAGGGTATTGGCGATGGGCCAAGCCAGACCACAATTACCACCGGCTATCAATATTACGCCAATTTCGCGATTGCCCTTTGTGAAGGCAAGATATCGCGATTGGGACGCGTCTGGGCTGATGGTAAAGAGATCAATCTTGCACAATATACCTATCGGCTTTATCGCGGCGATGAGTCGCAATTGCCTGACAGTTTGCTGGAAGCCAAGGAGGGTGCGAGCAATGCGCCGGCTTATCGCGGCCTCGCCTATATCGTTTTTGAACGCCTGCCACTGGAGCTATTTGGCAATCGTATTCCCCAGTTCAATTTTGAAGTGTTCAAGGCGCTCGACGATGTGGAACAAAAGATTACAGCTGTGACCATGATCCCGGCAACGGGAGAATTTGCCTATGAGGTGGAGCCGGTAGAACGCGATGCCGGAAAAGGGGAGACCATATCTGAAAATACCCATCATCAGATGGGTGGCACTGATTGGTCATTGTCGATGGATCAGTTGCGTGACATGATGCCAAATTGTGGCTCGGTGTCACTTTTCGTGAGCTGGTTTGGAACGGATCTGCGTGCGGGTCAGTGTCTGGTCAAACCCGGTATCGAAAGCCGTCAGAAAATCACCACGCCCTATAGCTGGAAAACAGCAGGCCTGACGCGCTCAAATGCTTATGAAATATCAAGCATTGACGAGCGGCCCGTATTTGGTGGTACGCCTAGTGATCGCTCGGTGATCGCCGCGATCAGTGATCTCAAGGCGCGCGGTATGAGTGTCAGCTTTAATCCGTTTTTACTGCTCGATATTCAGGGCGACAATGTGCTGAGCGATCCTTATAGCGGTTCCTATCAGCCAGCTTTTCCGTGGCGCGGACGCATCACTTGCGATCCAGCCCCAGGGCAAGTGGGAAGCCCCGACAAAAGCGCGGCTGCTGGTACTCAGCTCGACAGTTTTATTGGCACCTGCACGGTTGCAGATTTCGATATTTCCGATGGCGAGGTGGTTTATAGAGGCCCAAATGAGTGGGGCTGGCGGCGCATGATCTTGCATTATGCGCATCTGTGCAAGCTAGCGGGGGGGGTCGATGCGTTTCTGCTTGGTTCTGAACTGCGTGGTCTAACGCAAGTTCGCGAAGGTGCTTCATCCTATCCCTTTGTCAGCGCTCTCGTTCAATTGGCAGCTGATGTCAAAGCCGTGCTTGGCACCACCACCAAGGTGAGTTATGCCGCTGACTGGTCAGAATATTATGGTCATCAGCCAACGGATGGCAGCAATGATGTATTTTTTCATCTCGACCCGCTGTGGTCGAGCAATGATATCGACATGATCGCCATGGATTGCTATTGGCCACTGGCGGATTGGCGCGATGAGGACACTCATCTGGATGCAGGCAATGGCATTTTATCCACTTATGATCCGTCCTATCTCAAAGGAAATATTGCTGGCGGCGAGGGCTATGACTGGTATTACGCCACGCAAGCTGATCGCGATGCCCAAACCCGCTCGACAATTAGCGATGGTGGGGGCAAGCCCTGGATATTTCGTTACAAGGATATCGCCAACTGGTGGGGGCAACCACATTTTGATCGCCCCGGCGGTGTTGAAGTAGCGAGCGCAACAAATTGGGTGCCACAATCAAAACCGTTTTGGCTGATGGAAGTGGGCTGTCCCGCCATAGACAAGGGCGCCAATGAACCCAATGTGTTTTACGATGGCAAAAGTTCTGAAAGCCGCTTCCCCCATTATTCAAATGGTACCAGAGATGACACCATGCAGCGGCGTTATCTGCAAAGTTTTTACGAATATTATGACGAGGCGCATGAGGATTTTGACGAGAGCGATAATCCTCAATCCTCTGTTTACACCGGTCGTATGGTCGATGTGGCAAAAATTCACGCCTATACGTGGGATGCGCGCGCCTTTCCCGCGTTCCCGTTTGATCGCGAGGCATGGTCGGATGGCGAAAACTGGTTTTTGGGACATTGGCTGAATGGGCGCATGGCGGGTGGTCCCTTGCAGGCGGTGGTTGAGGGGATCTTGCGCGAATATGGGTTTGATCGCTATGATCTGACGCCGCTCGATGGCATGATGGAGGGCTATATCCTCGATAGCGTGATGTCAGCGCGGGACGCGTTACAGCCTCTTGAAATGGCGTTTTTTCTTGACAGTTTTGAAAGTGGTGGTGCCATTCGTTTTTCCCATAAGGGGCAAAACGGTGTCAGCTTGTCATTGGCGTGCTCACAACTGGTAGAGTCCAGTGAAAATGCCGATCTTTATACACTGACGAGATCGCAAGAAACGGACCTGCCACTATCGGCCAAGCTCACCTATATCGATGGCGTGGCCGATTATCGCCAAGCCGTTGTCGAGGCGCGCAGAGATAATGTCGCCACAAATCGTATCGCAACCGCGCAGCTTCCCATTGTGCTTGGTCAAGAACAGGCGCAGGGCATTGCTGATAGCTGGCTGCACGATGTGTGGAGCGGGCGCGAAAAAGCAAGTTTTGCGCTGCCTCCCTCCAATCTGGCAGTGGAGCCGGGGGATGTGGTCCGCCTTGCGATCAAGGACCGGGAAATGGATCTGCGTGTGTCGCAAACAGCGACCGGGGACGCGCGATCCATCGAAAGCCTGTCCCTGCAGCCGCATATTTATAAAATGCCGGTGGCGCCAAGCCGTGTCGGCATTTCATCTGGTAGCAAGATCTTTGGCCCGTCCGTGTCGGTGTTTATGGATTTGCCTTTGTTGCGCGGCGATGAAGTGGCCTCAAATGGTTATGTAGTGGGCTATCAGTCGCCATGGCCGGGAGCGGTCAGTTTTTTCTCGTCGCCAACAGGTAGCGGTTATGCATTGGCTGCCAGCGCCAATCTTCTAGCACTTATGGGTGAGACCGTAAGTGTACTGGCAACTGGCCCGGCCTCTCGTTGGGATTGGGGAACGAGCGTTGATGTGATGATCTATAGCGGCGAGCTGTTGTCACGAGAGGGCGAGGATGTGTTATCGGGGGCCAATCTTGCTGCCGTTGAACATGCCAGTGGCGAGTGGGAAGTCATGCAGTTTCAAAGCGCGCAACTGATTGGCGACAAGACTTATCGCTTGAGCGGTTTGTTGCGTGGTCAGGCGGGCACGGAGCCACATATAAGCGGCGATCTCCCGGTGGGGGCGCGTTTTGTCATTCTTGATGATGCTTTGACACCGGTTGAGCTGACGCAGGATCAAATCGGGCTCGATTATAGCTGGAAGGTTGGACCCGCTCCCTATGATCTGGGACACCGATCCTATCGGAGTTATCAAAAGAGTTTTGCTGGTCTTGGCCTCAAACCCTTTGCCCCTGTACATTTGCAAGCTGTGGTAGATGCAGGGGGAGATATTGTCATCAGTTGGATCAGGCGCACCAGATCTGGCGGCGATAGCTGGGGATCAACCGAAGTGCCACTTTTCGAAGATAGCGAAGCCTATGAAGTGGATATATTAGATACCGGCAATGTGGTGCGCACCTTGGCCAGTGCCAGCAGCTCGACCCTCTATAGCAATGCTCAACAAATAACAGATTTTGGCCAGTCGAAAACGGCGCTTGATATTGCGGTCTATCAAATGAGCGCTTGCACCGGGCGTGGACATCAAGCTCTTGCGATGCTCACATTATAATCTCGACGAAATGGAAAATATGAACAACTTTCTCACACCCCAGGAACAAGATGCGATCATTGCCGGGGGGTTGATCAGCTCTCCTGCCTGGGCCGGTTGGCTTGCCGATTTCAATCTGGTTTTGACGACGATTACATTGTTGCTGGGGGCTGTACTTGGTGCCACAAGGCTTTGGCGTGCATATGTGCGGCGCAAACCATTCGACTAACGTCAACCAAATTAAACATCATTTTTTTACACGCCCTTTTGGCGTTTTTTTGTGCGAAAAGGATTAGCCTTTGCGAAAGCCGGTTTTATTGACTTATGCACAGCTGCGAAAGCTTGCTCCTCGCGGCAAACGAGAAATTCTGGAAAGGATCGCCGCCCATTCATCTATTTTGGGGGCGTATGGTCTGGCCGTCAATAAATTGCGTTTGTGCCATTTTCTGGCTCAGGCAGCTCATGAGACGGCGGGTTTTCGTACGCTGGTTGAATATGGCAGTACCCGCTATTTCCGGCGCCGTTACGGTCACCGGCGCGATCTTGGCAATGTCAGATTGTCGGACGGGTCGAGATATCGGGGCAGGGGGATTTTCCAACTGACTGGGCGTGCCAATTACCGCCGTTACGGGCAGCTTCTTGATGTTGACTTGGAAGCTTCTCCTTTACTAGCTAAAAAACCAGAGCTGTCGCTGCGTATCGCTTGCGAATATTGGCAGCGCCATGATCTGAACCGTTTTGCGGACCGTAATGATATTCGCGCCATCACCAAACGCATTAATGGCGGTTATAATGGCCTGCAGGACCGGCGACGCTTTTTGCAGCATGCCATGTTGATCTGGATGCCGGGCAGGAAGCCTTTGTCAGATCAGCGCATCTTGCAATTCGGCGATCATGGCAAACAAGTCGCGCGCCTGCAATCGCTATTGCGCGCAACGGGGCGGATCATCGCTGTTGATGGTCTGTTTGGCTATCAGACGTTGCGGGTGCTGAAAAATTTCCAATCAAGGAATCGCTTGCGAGCGGATGGACTATATGGACCGCTATCAAGGCAGGTGCTTGCTCGTGTCAGCCCGCAATCCAGCAAGCCAAAATCTAATAATTATCCTTTCCGCCAACCAACCAAACGTAAGGAAACGAAAATGGATCAATGGAAAAGTTATCTTTCAAGTCGGACAATTTGGGCCAACCTGATCGGTTTTGGCGCTCTGGCACTCGATATTCTCGGGTTTAACGGGTTTAGTTCCGAGGACAAGTCGCAACTTGTCGACCAGGTGCTAAAATTGGTGGAAGCTGGCGGATTTATCGCTGGCGTTATTTTTAGAGCTCTTGCCCGCAGTCGGCTTGGGCCTCGCTTGTTTTAGCGCCAACAGGTCATTGATAAGAGGTCAGGTAGGAAGATCAGCTCTGTAGGAAGGGGGATATTTGCGTTCAGAGGCACATGTGGGCCGGGATCTCACGCTCCATGTAAAGAGAGCCTGACCCTGTGCAAATATGTGTAGACAATCTGCCACACTACAAAACCTGTGAATTTGTCATGAAATGGATTAGATCAGCCTCTAGCAATGCGCAAATGCACTATTGCATGAACCTGCGATTCCTTTGATTGTTCAAACTGATATTGAAAAATACACTTTTTAAGTGTGTTATATTTGAGCAATTGGTAAGCCTGCGACAATTTATACGTGTTACCAAAGTAGATCTGCGACAAATAGGTTTATTTTCATGAAAAGCTCTAAAAATAGTTGGTAACAATGAAATTCCTATGCTAGAAGCCCGCCACTAAGCGAGGTAATTTTTATGGGCAATAAGTATTTTTAGTTTTACCGGTTAATTATACCTCGTGTGGTAGGAACTGTTCCTTCTAACTAGTGCCGGTAAGTAGCCCGTCGAAATGAACGAAAAAAAGCAGGGAAAGTAAGATGATTACAAACAAAATATCTGTAAAGAGTAATTGGATGGGTGCATTTGCACTTGCCGTTATGGTTGTTTTTGCAGGTTCGCAATCAGCGGACGCTGCAGTTATGCATTCCAATGACAATATTAGCTTTGCCAAAGTCGAACCGGTCGCTCAGGTAAAAAAAGCGCGTGTGAAGAGATCCTCTATCAGAAAGAAATCTTCCTACAAGAAGAACTCTTCTGTTAAAAAGATTTACAAGAAAAAGAAATATACCAAGCGCAAAAAGCTTCGTAAATCTCTTAAAAGAGTTGCCAAACGCAGATATAGCAAACGCAAATCCGCTAAGCGTAGATATACCAAGCGGAAATATGCAAAAAAATCATATAAGAGAAAATCTTATAAGAAGAGATATGCGAAAAGATCCAGCAAGCGTAAAAGCAAAGGTAAAAGCTTTGGTCGCGGTCGTGGTTCTTTGATGGCGACACTGGCAAATGTTAAGCCTGCCGGTCTGCCACTGCGTCTTGCAGCTGCTGTTGTAACGGTTGAAAGTGGTTGGCGCGTTAATGCCAGAGGTTCTTCTGGTGAACGTGGCCTCATGCAGCTTATGCCGGCAACTGCCCGCATGATGGGTGCACGTGGCAATCTGTACAATCCTCGCATTAACATGCGTGCCGGTACAAAATATCTGAACTGGTGCTATCGTCGGGCCCGTAAAAATGTTGCAGCGACCATCGGTTGCTACAATCGTGGCCCTGGCAAGATGTGGAAATGGAGTGGAAACCCCATCACCCGTCGTTATGTAAGCAAGGTTCGCAGATATATGGGGCGTAGCTAAACTTTAGATACGAGACCGCAATATGAAACACCGCTCCCTCCATCGAGGGAGCGGTTTTTTTGTCGAATGGGTTGTTAAAAACTTAATGAACTGATTGTTTTTCATTATGTTTTTACGATAATTTGGAATGGTTACGCAGTTCATGGTAGGTTCATAATTGCTACGATAAACTGCCATCAGATTGAAATTTGGCCAAAAGCCGCAATTGAGCGATTTTGGCGATTTGCGAGATGTGGGAGAGAACGACGTTGAAAATGGGTGAATACTTCTTGGCAAGGGCTTTTGCACCGGTGATATTTACCGTTGCCTTGTTATTTGGCAGCGAGGCTATAGCCGGTTGTGTCAAATGGTCTAACTCCCCTTCAATCATCAAGAAAAATGGTTTGATGAAACCTGGTCCTGTGCGGGCGGGCGCTATTGGGCGTGGAGACGACGTGATCAGCATTGACCTTTGTCGCCGTGGTGGTGGATATGTCTATCGTTTGACGGTACTTGGCAAGAAAAAGCGCGTCCGCGATATTGTCATTGATGCACGTAGTGGCAAGAGAATCGGTGGCAGATCCAGTAAACGAAAAAAACTAAAAAACCGCATCATTAACCGGGTCAAGCGTAATCTGCGACGCCACGGGATCAATTATTACTAGGTTACAAATTCACTCATGAGCTGAAACAGGGAAAAGGCACAGTGCGGTTACTCGTTGTAGAAGATGAACCTGATCTAAATCGCCAGCTGGTAGATGCCTTGAGCGATGCCGGGTATGCTGTGGATACGGCGCTTGATGGTGAAGAGGGACATTTTCTAGGAGATACGGAGCCTTACGATACTGTTGTGCTGGATCTTGGTTTGCCGCTCATGGATGGTATTAGCGTTCTGGAGCAATGGCGGCGCAATCAACGCAACATGCCTGTGTTGATCCTGACAGCTCGCGATCGCTGGAGCGACAAGGTTGCTGGCATGGACGCCGGTGCTGATGACTATGTTGCCAAGCCGTTTCATATGGAAGAAATACTGGCGCGCGTGAGAGCACTTTTGCGTCGAGGGGCCGGACATGCCAGCAGCGAGATCGAAATCGGAACTTTGCGCCTTGATACCCGATCCTCAAGAGTGACCCTTGATGGGGCGGGTATTAAGCTGACGTCACATGAATTTCGCCTGCTCTCCTATCTGGTCCATCATGGCGGACGGGTTGTGTCTCGTATCGAGCTCATCGAGCATCTTTATGATCAGGATTTTGACCGTGATTCCAACACTGTAGAAGTGTTCATTGGTCGATTGCGCAAAAAACTACCTGATCAAATGATTAAAACCGTGCGGGGTCTTGGCTATTGCCTGGAAGACCCCAACGGCAAGTGCAGTGAATGAATTTCATGAGAAATGCTCTGCGTCCCAATTCCCTGCGTTTTCGCCTGTTGGCCTCGACCGCCCTTCTGGTAGCCATTGTATTGCCAATTACGGCCTTCGCCCTCACATCTTATTATCGCATTGCTGTCGAGCAGACATTTGATCAGCGGCTGGAAGTGCACCTTGATAATCTTGTCGTACTTAGCTTGCGCCGGACACGCGATGATGAAAGCCGCGAAGCAGAAATCATTGTTGCCGAGGTCAAAGATGAACCCGCCGTGCCTGTTGAGGAAAAAATGGCGCAGCGCAAGGAAATTGAGCTCGGTGATCCTTTGTTTAAACGCCCGTTTTCGGGTTGGTATTGGCAGATCAGGGCGCTTGACAGCCCTTTGAGCAATACGGTCATTTCAGACAGTCTGCTTGATCACCGGCTGACCGCCCTGCCGGAACCCACCGCCCCTCAGTCAGGTGAAAAATTGAAACATGGCTATATTTCAGGACCAGAAGGTCAGCTCTTGCGGGCCGTCGAGCGCTTGATTATTGCCGGAGGAGAAGTGGCCGGGGAAAAAGCCGAGCGCTACACCTATATGGTTGCCATCAGCTCATCGCAGCTTGACGGGCAGGTCTCACAGTTTCGCAACATGTTGTTCTTGGCGCTTGGTGTACTGGGGCTGGGGCTGATCCTCGCGGGGGTCATACAGGTCCGTTATGTTCTGGCACCACTGTCCATTATATCTCGTAAACTCAATGATATACGGGCTGGCAAGGCTGATCATTTGCGTGGTGAATTTCCCGCAGAAATCGAACCGTTGCAAGTTGAATTGAACGCGCTTATTCGCTCTAACAAGGATATTGTAGAGCGCGCTCGGACTCATGTTGGCAACCTGGCTCATGCCCTCAAAACTCCCTTGAGTGTGCTCGCCAATGAAATCGACAAGGCACGAGAAGATGAGGGGGCGGCAAGGGAATTCGCGGACATCATCGATAAGCAGACAAAGGTCATGAATGATCAGGTACGTCATCATCTCGACCGCGCCCGCATGGCCGCTCAAATCAGTGTCATTGGCAGTTCCACAAGTGTGCAACCGGTGACGCGCTCGCTGTCTCGTACCTTACAAAAAATCTACAGGAAAAAAAACATAGATCTGTTTTGTGAATGTGGGGATGGTTTGTTGTTTCGAGGAGAACAGCAGGACCTTGAAGAAATGCTCGGGAATCTGCTGGACAATGCGTTCAAATGGGCGCGCGGCCAAGTGCATCTGTCCATTGTCAAAGCTCCAGACAAGCCCGGCTATCTGACGATCAATGTTGAGGATGATGGGCCGGGATTGACTGCCGACAAGCGGACGCGGGCTATGAAACGCGGTCAAAGATTGGATGAAAATCTTCCCGGATCTGGACTTGGCCTGTCTATTGTTGCTGATCTGGCACATCTTTATAATGGCGTTTTTTTGCTTGAGGTCTCGAAAATGGGCGGACTTCGCGCCAAATTGCAGCTTCCGGTCGCTATTGGTTGATCGCGCGACGTCCCAATTTTGCCTGAATCTTCCAACACAGTTCTCACATATATGGATCTCATATATGGATCTCATATATGGATCTCATATATGGATCTCATATATGGATCTCATATATGGATCTCAGAGTTTGTCGCTTTAGTGCAGATGTTGGTGTATGATGATCCAAAGCAAATCTGTGAGAGAACGCAGCTTCTAAGTTGAGGGCGAAATATCTCATGAGAACAACAAAAATCTGGAATTTGAATATGAAAACTCAGTCGATTTTAGCGGTGGTGTTGATCCCCTTGACTATTGGTTTGAGCAGTTGCGGTGGCGGCCCACGAGAAGATACCGGCACTGTTATTGGAGCGGTGGCAGGTGGCGCCATCGGCAATCAGTTCGGCAAGGGTGAAGGCAAGGTAGCCGCGACCATTGCGGGCATTCTGATTGGTGGCATTGTCGGCAGTGATATTGGTCGCTCGCTAGACGAAAATGATCGCCGCCGGGCGTCAGAAGCCGAATTTGAAGCTCTTGAAAATGGTAGCTCTGGCAAGGCGCGTGAATGGCGCAACCCCGATAGTGGTCATTACGGACGTATTATACCGCAAAGGCCTTACAAAGTGGGGCAACGAGATTGCCGTGATTATACCCATACGATCTATATTGATGGGCAACCTGAGACAATGCGCGGGCGTGCCTGCCGCAATCGAGATGGTTCCTGGAGCCGCACGACATAAGGATCTGGCGGCTTGAACGGCTATAAACTTGCATCAAATATCGAGAAATAAGCTATTTAGGAGCGGCAACTTCACCAAGTGGCCGCTTTTTTAGTTATTCCAAAGAGAACTCTTGCGGGTAATTGCTCTGCTGTGTCATTCTGCCGGTCGTATTGTGACAGGTGCTGGTTTATGGTTGTTTAAGCATGAGCGGTCCCAAAATCAGGTAACGAAATTGTGAGGAATGATGCTTCTCTGGTCTATCATTATTGTGCTGCTTGTTGTGACTTTGGCGGGCCTTTTGTTGCCGCTCTATCGAGGTGAGGATACGCTTGCCAGCAGAGAGGCGTATGACGCCAACATTTTCAAGGATCAACTCAAGGCGATTGATCGTGAACTGGATGAGGGACAACTTGAACAAACAGATGCCCAATCTGCACGCGTAGAGATCTCTCGTAAGCTTTTGGCTGCCGCTGACAAGGCGGAACAACACCCCTCCATACAGACGCAAAGCCGACAGCTTAGTCGCTATACGGCGCTCTTACTCGTGCTTGGTGTGCCCTTGTTCGCGATTGGACTTTATCTGCAGGTTGGCAGTCCTCATCAAAGGGATTTGCCGCTGGAGGCACGCGCGAAAGTTGTACCAGACAATTCCAAGCTTGTTTCCTTGATTGCGAGGGCCGAACAAAGACTTGAGGCAAATCCTGGTGATGGCAACGGTTGGGAAATTATGGCACCAATTTATCTACGGTACCAGATGTATGGCAAGGCGGCAGCGGCTTACAAGAACTCAATACGTTTGCTTGGCTCCAATGCTGATCGTTTGAGTGGTCTGGCGGATGCGATGGTTCTGGCTAATGACAATATCGTTGGTGATGATGTTTTGCCGATCCTGAAACGCGCCATTAAAGCCGATCCCGATCATCCCAAGCCCCAGTTCTGGATGGGGCTCTATCTTGAGCAGAACAATAAATTTAAACAGGCGGAAGAAATTTTCACAAGCTTGCTGAAAAAGGCCAGTGAGCAGGTAGGCTGGCGCCCGACAGTTGTTGTCCGTCTCAATGAAGTCCGCGAGAAACAAGGATTGCCGCCGATCAATATCGCTGGTGTGCAGCCCACCAAACAACCTGCGATCAAGCTGGGTGATGCGCGCAAGCAAACCGTAGCCCCCCTCAAGGGGCCAAGCGCCGATGATATCAAGGCCGCCGGTCAGATGAGCGCCATTGATCGCAAATCGAAGATCAATAATATGGTTATGCGTCTTTCAACTCGCCTCAGGGAAGAGGGCGGCGACCTCAAAAGCTGGATGCAGCTAGTGAGGGTTTTGAACGTGCAGGGAAAAAAGGCCGAGGCGAGAGTAGCGGTACAAGATGCCAAAAAGAATTTGCGAGATAGCAATGCTGCCGCCCAGCTTGATGCGCTGGCCAAAAAGCTTCAACTAGGCTCGTGACGAAGTTTGATCAAAACTTTGATGCGTTTGGCCCGACAAGAAAACAGTAAGGAACGATAGAAATGACAAGAAAACAGCGCAGATCCGCAATGATATTTACAGGACTTGGTGTGCTTGCCGTTGCTGTTGGTTTGGTTCTATGGGCATTGTCGGGCAATATCATGTTTTTCTATAGCCCCACTGACCTCGTTGAAAAACAGGTTAAACCGGGGCAGCGCTTCCGGCTTGGCGGTCTTGTGGAAGAGGGATCGCTGGTGCGCGGCCAGAGCACAAAAATCACCTTTAAAGTTACCGACAATGCCAAAACCGTGGATGTAAGCTTTGAAGGAGTGTTGCCGGACCTATTTCGCGAAGGGCAGGGCGTTGTCGCCGAAGGCAAGCTAAACACCCGTGGTGTTTTCGTCGCCGACAGTGTGCTTGCCAAGCATGATGAAAATTATTTGCCGCCAGAAGTAGCCTCCTCGCTGAAGAAAAAAGGCGTGTGGAGTGACAAAGACACTAAAGCTGCTAAGGGGACGGGCAGTTAACAGCGCTATTTGTATGAATGCGATCCAGTCTGAGACGGCCGATAACGTAAATGTGGTTTGTTGAGATAAAAACATCCGGACTAAGCTGGTGCCAAAGAGCAAAAGCCGGATCGAAACCTGAGGGGATTTCCTCTAAAGGGTGAGTGGTTTTGAAGGGAGTTTGATCGATGATCGTGGAGATAGGGCATTTCGCTCTTATTTTGGCAGCCATTGTGGCGATGGTGCAATTTGCCGTTCCTTTGTGGGGCAGTTATAAATCTGACCCGATATTGATGCACGTTGCCATCCCCGCGGCTCAGACTCACCTGATGCTGCTGGCGATTTCTTTTTTTTCGCTTATGTGGGCGTTTGTGACATCTGACTTTTCCGTCATGAACGTGTTTGCCAACTCCCATTCTGCCAAACCTCTGTTTTTCAAAATATCGGGGGTGTGGGCCAATCATGAAGGCTCCATGTTATTGTGGGTGCTGATTCTGGCGCTCTATGGGGTGATGGTGGCGAGCTTTGGCCGTAACCTGCCTCCCAGCCTCAAAACGCATGTTTTATCGGTACAGGCATTGATTTCAGTCGCCTTTTTGCTGTTTATTATCTTTACCTCCAATCCTTTTGAGCGCATTCCCAATCCGCCAATGGATGGCAAGGGCCTCAATCCTATTTTGCAGGATTTCGCCCTGTCCATTCATCCGCCATTCCTTTATCTGGGATATGTGGGCTTTTCCATCGCTTTTTCCTTTGCGGTTGCCGCTTTGATTGAGGGCCGCGTTGATGCAGCCTGGGCACGCTGGGTGCGCCCTTGGACACTGGTTGCTTGGATCTGCCTGACGATTGGCATTATGCTCGGCTCATGGTGGGCTTATTACGAGCTTGGTTGGGGCGGCTGGTGGTTCTGGGATCCGGTTGAAAATGCTTCATTCATGCCTTGGCTTGCAGGCACTGCCCTGCTTCATTCTGCGCTCGTTGTTGAAAAGCGCGGCGCGTTGAAGCTCTGGACGATCTTGCTATCGATCCTGACCTTTTCCCTGTCGCTGATGGGGGCATTTCTTGTACGCTCAGGTGTCTTGTCATCGGTGCATGCTTTTGCGGTTGATCCGGAACGCGGCATCTTTATCCTTGGTATTTTGACCTTTTTCACCGGCGGGGCCTTGTCCCTGTTCGCATGGCGGGCACCAGATCTCAAGCAAGGAGGTATCTTTGCGCCCATTTCGCGTGAAGGGGCGCTTGTCTTTAACAATCTCATTCTGGTGATTGCTTGTGGAACCGTTCTAATTGGCACGTTGTGGCCATTGGTCACCGAGGCATTTGGTCTCAAAATCTCGGTGGGCGCACCCTATTTCGAGTTGACCTTTGCGCCATTGATGCTGCCCTTGTTGCTGGCTATTCCCTTTGGTCCATTACTGGCTTGGAAGCGCGGTGATTTGCGCGGCGCAGCGCATCGTCTTTATGCAGCTGCCGGGATTGCATTGCTTGTTGTTGTCATCACCTATTCAGTGACATCAGGCGAATCCATGATTGCACCGTTGGTCATCGGAATTGGCGTTTATATTGTGGCGGGTGCAGCCTCTGAAATTCTTTGGCGTGCTAAGGCGTTTCGGGCTGACTGGAGCGAAGTCAGACGAAGACTTTTCAACATGCCGCGCGCCTCTTACGGCTCCATGCTTGGGCATATGGGCATTGGGCTGTTCGTCATTGGATCGGTTGCCACCAGCGTTTGGAATACTGAAAAAATCGTTGCCATGAGTCCGGGGGATACGCAAACCATTGCTGGCTATGACGTCCGTTTTGATGGCGTCAAAAACATACAGGGTCCCAATTTCATCGAGAAAGTCGGATCGTTTAATGTGATGAAAAATGGTGAGCAGATCACCACGCTGCATCCGGGCAAACGTGCCTATATGGTGCAGAAAATGCCGACGACGGAAACCGGCATTTACAATGCATGGGACGGTGATCTTTATCTGGCAGTTGGTGATGAGTTGCAAAAAGGCGCTTATACGGTGCGCTTTTATTTCAATCCGTTTATCCGGTTGATCTGGCTTGGTTGCCTGATCATGGCGTTGGGTGGTTTGGTGTCGTTGACTGATCGGCGCTTGCGGATAGGTGCTCCCAAACGGGCAAAGAAAACGCGCTCTGCAGTTGCAGCCGAGTAGGGGATGTATATGAAAAAAATTTCACTTCGTGCAGTTTTGATGCTGGCGGCCCTCCTTTTGACCCCTGCCTTTCAAGTAATGGCCGTTGAGCCTGATGAAATATTGAGCGACCCAAAGCTTGAGGCGCGGGCGCGCGAGGTATCGGTCAATCTGCGCTGTCTTGTCTGCCAGAACCAATCGATTGATGACAGCAATGCGGAGCTTGCTAAAGATTTGCGGGTGCTGGTGCGTGAGCGATTGACCAAGGGTGACACTAATGAGCAGGTTGTCTCTTATATTGTTGATCGCTTTGGCGAATATGTGCTGTTGAAACCGCGCATAGGGCTGCACACGATGATTTTGTGGTTTGGTCCCTTGGCGCTCTTGCTGCTGGCAGGTGGGTATTTCTATATGAGTTTTCGCTCCCGGCCAGCAGCTAGTGTTAGCGCTGCCTCCTCGCCCAAGTTGGAAGCATTATCGAGCGAAGAACAAGCGGCGTTGGACAAGCTGATGAACAAGGACTAAAGCCGATTTATGAGTTCTTTTTGTCAGGTTCTAATTATGTTTCTTGTGATAGATGCGGCGGCTCTGGCGGTTTTGCCGGCGAATGAATTTTAGCCCGCTCTCTTCGTGTCACGACGTTATCTCTTTTGGCGCGGCGCTCCATTCGATGCACGCGCGCTTGACCGTGCAACAATTACCCCGTTTCGCGAAAGCTCAGCGAGCCATTTTGAATGCCGTTATAGATACGCGGCGACAATCGCAAATGTGAACATTAATACATGTATGGGAGGTCTTCCTTTTTGCTTCGTTTAATCTCTCTGGGGTTTGTAACCCTCCATCCGCAATATCTCCAACACGTTTTTAGCTAAATGCTGCCCCTAAAAGTTGGGTCAGTTTTGAATGATCATTGACACGTCTTTGCAAGGTCGAGACTTTGCAAAGATGGTTTTTCAGGTTCACTGTGCTGATGTTACCGGCAAGCCGGTATTGAAAAAGCGCATACGCCGGGGGTAGCTGCTGGCGTTTTTTGCTGGTCTCAAGCCGAGCCCTGACCGGATTGAGCGTGACGTAGGAGGTAGCGCGATACAGATGTTCTTCGTCCATGACGACCGAGCCATAGCGCCCTTGCCAGAGATGTCCTGTCCATCTGTTGCGGGTGAATGTTTATGATGCAAACCGAGTGGCTATGGAAATTCAGTGGCTACAGATGATCACGCTTACAAGGGATGGTTGATCTTGAGCAAAACAATGCCTATGAGCGTTGTAAATGTTGCGACGAGTTGAACAAGGCCAAGTTTTTCTTTGAGGAAAAAGACCCCGAACAATAAGGCAAATATGATGCTCGTCTCTCTTATTGTTGCCACCAGCGCAATGGGCGCGACGGTCATCGCCCAGATGACAGCCCAGTAAGCGAGAAGGCTCATCAACCCCATCAAAAATGCTGGTTTCCAGAGATGTTGAATTTTTGAAAATGTTTGAGAGTGTTTTTTGATCGCAAAAAAAATCATAAGGGGCAGTCCTTCCAGCGCGAAGATCCATGCTGCATAGCTGTGCGAGTTTCCCGCAAGGCGTGCCCCTAATCCATCTGTGATCGTATACGAGGCAATGAAAACCCCAGTGCCAAGTGCAAAAAACACGGCTTGTGGATTTCGAAGATTTTGTGCTCCGCGGGTGAGCGACAAGCTCATAATTCCCGCCGCCATAATTACAATCACCAGCAAGGATAGGTGGCTTAACTGCTCGCCGATCACGGTGATAGAAACCAATGCGACCATCAAAGGCGCCGAGCCGCGAGCCAAGGGATATACATGGCCTAAATCGCCAAATTTATAGGCGAAGATCAAAAAGATCGAGTAACCGATATGCAGCAGAACAGAAAGACAAATATAGGGCCAGCTTTGCGGAGCTGGAAGAGGAAGGAACGGGATCGTCACCAATGCGCCAAAGCTGCTGGCCGCGATCAGCAGGGCCATGAATAAAACGCGATCATCATTTTTTTTGACGAATGCGTTCCACGCCGCGTGCAGCAATGCCGCAAACAGCACGATTAAAAAGACTGACAATTCCATATCGATGTTTATAGCTCATATACTGGCAGATCATAATAATAGTTTCACAATAAATTCGATTTATGCAGGCGCTTCCCCGCGATATTTTTACCGCACCGGCGATGTCCGAAAAAGAGGTATGATCAAAACCGTGGCTGTAGAACAAGAGATCGGCAGCTTCAACGATCTGATAGTGTGTGATCTTGTTGTTCATGGAAATACTCCTTGGCATAGGATGGTCGTCCTACTATACGCTCCCCGGGACGATCATCCTATGTTGTCAAGGGATCGAAAGGTGACAGGACAAAACTATTGCCCCAGCGCTCAAGGCTGCTTAGTATCTGGCCTATGAGCAAAACCAGAAAACAGCCCCCAAAGGCGTCCGCAGACCAGTCAGCCTATGTGGTGCTGGCGCGCAAATACCGCCCCTCTGATTTTGATGAACTGATCGGTCAAAGAGGCATGGTACAGACGCTTGGCAACGCTTTCAAGCTGGGGCGCATTGCGCAAGGCTTTATGCTGACGGGAGTGCGCGGTGTTGGTAAAACGACGACGGCGCGTATTCTGGCGCGGGCTCTCAATTATGAGCTTGAGGGGGCTAGCAAAAACGAGCAGGGCGCCACTATCGATATGCCGGAACCTGGCGTGCATTGTCAGGCCATCATGGAGAGCCGTCATGTGGATGTGCTGGAAATGGATGCCGCCTCGCATACAGGCATTGACGATATTCGAGAGATTATTGAGAGTACCCGCTACAAGCCTCTGTCGGCCCGCTACAAGGTCTATATCATCGATGAAGCGCACATGCTCTCCAAGTCGGCCTTCAACGCCTTGTTGAAGACGCTGGAGGAACCTCCGGAGCATGTAAAGTTTATCTTCGCCACCACAGAGGTGCAAAAGGTGCCGGTGACGGTTTTGTCTCGTTGTCAGCGATTTGATTTGAGACGCGTCGAAATGGAAGAGCTTGTTGCGCATTTCGCCATGATTTCCAAAAGTGAAGGTGCCAAGGTTGACCCCGAGGCATTGGCCTTGATCGCGCAAGCCGCGCAAGGCTCGGTGCGCGATGGTCTGTCTATACTGGATCAGGCGATTGCCCATGCGCAAGAAGAACAGGTCAGCAGCGATGATGTGCGGGGCATGCTGGGGCTGGCCGACCGCATGCGGATATTTGATCTGCTGACAAGCGTTTTGAAGGGGGATGCTGCTGATGCGCTCGAGCAATGCCAGGCCTTGTTTACCGATGGCGCAGAACCCGCCCGTATCTTGATTGATCTGGCCGAGACTACTCATATTCTAACGCGCAAGAAAATCCTTGATGATCGCGGTGCTGTTGCATTGAGCGAATCTGAACGTGGGCGCGTCAAGGAAATGGCGGGCAAGCTTTCCATGCCGGTACTGTCGCGCTGTTGGCAGATGCTTTTGAAGGGCATTGATGAATGTAGCAAAGCCCCCAATCAGATCGCCGCCGTTGATATGATCCTTATTCGTATTTCCTATGCGGCTGATCTGCCGTCGCCTGAAGAGCTGGCGCGTGCCATACAGGGACAGAGTGAGGGCGCATCAAAAGCTGTAGGGGGAGCCGGAGCAGGCGCAAATCATAACGGTGCCGCACCTCGCGCTATGGATCAGGCCGGTGCACCCGGTCAACAAGCGCCTCGTGCGATGAGAGATGGTCATGGGACACCGGCATCAACAGCTGCCATCAGCACCATGCAAGCGCAGGCAAAGGCGGGGGCCTTTCACGAAGAAGCGGGCAATAGTCTCTCAAGTTTTGAAGATATTGCCGAGTTGATTGGCCGCGATGGCGGACTGGTGCTTAAAATCGCCTTCGAAGAACATGTGCGCCCCATCCGCTTTGAGCATGGCACCATCGAGATTTCGCTTGCCAATGAAGCGCCGCGCGGGCTTGCCAATGATATCAAGCGTCTGCTGAACAATTCTACCGGTGATAATTGGATGGTGGTGGTCGCTGATCGGCAAGGCGATGAAACCCTTAATGAAAAAAAACAGCGTGAGCTTCAAAGCGAGCTTGCAAAAGTCAAACGCCACCCGCTTGTTAAAGAAGCGCTGAAACTGTTTCCTGATGCGCGCATAACCGATATCCGCGCAATCAAAAAAAATACCACTGACACGAAGGAGGGTGAGCGATGAAAGGCTTCATGGATATGATGTCTCAGGCCAAGGATTTACAGGCCAAAATGACCAAGATGCAGGATGAGTTGGTTCTGATGGAAGTAGAAGGGCAGGCGGGTGCCGGGCTGGTATGCGTGACCCTGGATGGTAAGGGGGTGATGAAGGGCATGAAGGTAGATGCCAGCCTTTTGAAACCCGGGGAAGCGGAGATATTGGAAGACCTGGTAATCGCCGCACATAACGACGCCAAAAGCAAACTTGAGCAAGTGACGGCTGAAAAAATGCAGTCGATGGCAGGAGATATGCCCCTGCCCCCTGGCATGAAGCTGTTTTAGGATTTGTCTCTTAAAGGGGGTAGCCCCCTTTGTTTGCCTGACAGCAGTTGATATTTACCCTTTACGTGGGCGCTATATGGGCCTACACAGGTCTCGCCGACAGCCTTTTGGGAGGCACTGATTTTTGTAGAGGCCGTAAGACCACCTGTAATGATCTATCCCGTATATGGACGTGGTGGCTATTGTTCGACTTTGTGCGTTGATCCATCAATAGTGTTTACTTATGACAATGCACGGATTTGATGTGAGATCTGATGAATATTTATGCAGGCAATCTTTCGTACAACACGCAAGATAACGAACTTAACGACGCATTTGCTGAATTTGGCGAAGTATCAAGCGCCAAAGTGATCATGGACCGTGACACTGGTCGCTCAAAAGGCTTTGGCTTTGTAGAAATGGCCAATGATGAAGATGGAAAAAAAGCTATCGAAGCGCTCGACGGCACTGATCTTGATGGCCGCACCATCAAAGTCAATGAAGCACGTCCTCGTCCAGATCGTCATTAATTCGATCTGATCGAACGAAGTGTTTTTGATCTGTTTTTTGCAGATCTAACAAGACACAAGAAACCGTTCTTTACGGAGGGCCGTCTCTTTGTGAGGAGCGGCTTTAGAATAGTCGTCGCTCGATTTCATTTTCAGCGTTATGATGTCCTGTGTTAAGATGGCTTAGGTCATAAACTCAGGGTTTTTCCTTATGGTTCATAAAGTCGCCGGTCCTGAAATCGAGAGACTGATTTGGCTGTTGGCGAAATTGCCGGGACTTGGCCCCCGTTCAGCCAGGCGGGCTGCGCTACACCTCATCAAAAAACGTGAAATCCTGCTGGAGCCATTGGCTGCCAGCATGAGCGAGACGGCGAAAAAAATAGAGATCTGCTCAAGCTGTGGCAATGTGGATGTGCTGGAGCCTTGCGCCATCTGTCGCGATGAGCGCCGCGATCATTCGATGATTGTGGTGGTGGAAGAGGTCGGCGATCTGTGGGCGCTGGAGCGGGTGCAAGTTACCAAGGCGCGCTATCATGTGCTGGGCGGTGTGCTCTCACCGCTGGACGGCATTAGTCCCGAAGATCTCAACATCGCCCGCCTCATTGAACGCGCAGGCACCAATAGCGTCAACGAAGTGCTGCTTGCCCTCAACGCCACCATCGAGGGTCAAAGCACCTCCCACTATATCATGGAACAACTCACCCCCTGCAACGTCAAAGTCTCCCAGCTAGCCCACGGCGTCCCCGTCGGCGGCGAACTGGATTATCTGGACGAGGGGACACTGGCTGCAGCGATCAAGGCAAGGAAAGAGATGTGAGGGGATTAGGTAGTTGAATTTGAATACAGCTGCAAATCCTTTTGCGTTATGTCGCAAGAGAAGCTGAGCAGTAGTACCTGAGTGGGGGTGTCAACAGACCAATGCGATGACGAACATTGGTGCCTGTATAGCTTTTGAAAGCTAGTAAATCCCAGCCCACTTTGCACATTTTCGACGCTCGCCGTCACGCCCTTTCACATGAAATTGATATACGTAGGAGGCGGTTTCATGTAAAACGAGGGTAACTTACAAGAACAATCAAAGATTAGAGGAGCGAAGATTTTATAATGATGTTTGATATTACGATCTGGGGCGCGCTGATTGCGGGCCTTATCAGTTTTTTGTCACCATGCGTTTTGCCGCTTGTACCAGCTTATCTGGGGTTCCTTGGCGGCACCACCATTGATCAGCTAACCGGTGAAGATGGTAATGAAGTCGATAGCGGCGCCAAGCGCCAGGTTATCTTCGCGTCGCTGTTTTTCGTGCTTGGCCTAACTGCGGTATTTGTGTCACTTGGCGCGGCTGCTTCCTATGTTGGCGGGTTTTTGGCCGTTTATAAAAACGAGCTCGGCATGGCAGCGGGTGTCTTTATCATCATTTTCGGCCTGCATTTTTTGGGCATCTTGAAAATTCCGCTGCTCTATCGCTCCGCAAAAGTTGACGTACAGGTGGAAAGCGCCTCGCTTGCCGGGGCCTTTTTGATGGGCATGGCTTTCGCGTTTGGCTGGACCCCTTGTGTCGGGCCTGTGTTGGCGCCGATCTTGACCCTTGCGGGCAATAGCGAAACGGTCATGCAGGGGGTGGGGCTGTTGTTTGTCTATTCTATGGGGCTCGGCATTCCCTTCGTTCTCGCAGCCGTTGCCGTAACTCCGTTTATGGGTTTCATGGGCAAGTTTCGCAAGCACATGGCTAAAGTCGAAAAGGTCATGGGCCTTTTGCTGATCATCACTGGTGTGCTGTTCATAACGGGATCATTTGGCTATTTCGGCATTAATTCCATAGGCGTGTGGATCCTTGATATGTTCCCGGCTCTGGCTACTCTTGGCTAGTGCTTTATGAACGGACATTAAAATCCCATGAGCAAACCAGTTGCCCTCACCATTGCAGGCTCCGACCCCTCCGGCGGGGCCGGGCTGCAGGCTGATCTTAAAACATTTGCCGCCCACGGGGTTTATGGCGTCAGCGCTACAACCGTACTAACGGCCCAAAATGAGCGCCGTTTCGAGATTTTACCGGTCTCACTTGCGTTCATTGGCGCGCAGATTGACGCGTTGTTCGAAGAGTTTCAAATTGATGCCATCAAGATTGGCATGCTTGCCAACCAACAAACCGTTCAAGCCGTTATTAACGCGCTACAGCGCCACAATAGGGATCGCGCGATCATGGTGGTCGTTGATCCCATACTGCGCGCCAGCAATGGTGGCATGGCGCTTGATGAGCGCGGCATGGTGCTTTTGCGCGACGAGCTGTTCCCTCTGGCCAACCTGATAAAGCCTAATCTTGCGGAAGCGGCTTTGTTGCTTGGCGAACCAGTTGCGAACAATCCGCAGCAAATGAGTCATCAGGCAGCAAGTTTATTACAATTTGGCTGCGAGTGTGTTTTGCTGTCCGGGGGGCATCTGGCGGGACCTGATTGTGTCGATGTTCTGGCGCATGCCAGTGGCTGCGCCACTCTTTACGCCAGGAAACTGGATGTGGGCGAGGTTCATGGCACCGGTTGCACCCTGACCTCGGCTATAACAGCAAACCTTGCCAAAGGACATGTTGCGAGCAAAGCCGTGGATCTGGCGCGGACTTATCTGCAGGGACTTTTGGCACAAAAGCATCAACTCAATCGGAATGGTGTGGCAAGATCTCTCGATCATTTATTCATAACAGTCAATAAATCTGAAAATTAGCGGCGAGATGGTATGATCCTTGCTATTCTTTGGCAGTGTGTTTGGTTGTCAGGGGACGCGGAAGTGATCCTCACGGCCTTGCTTTTATTGATGTGAATTAAAAATATCGGGTATTTCCATGAACGAAACCGGTATTTGAACCTTGAAGGTGGAGCCCCCTATGGCCTCGTTAGGCTTTGGTATCGAGCGCGTCGGACTGCCGTCACTACGCAATCCCAAAACATCGATGATCGTGATCTTGCTGGTCTCGCTGGTCGCGGCACTTGGTTTGTTGAAACTGAAGCCCGCTGGCAGTCTTGGCGAGCTGTTTCGCTCCGATTCCACTGAATTTGCCAATTATCAAAAGCTCAACAAGCTGTTCCCGACCACTGAATATGACGTCATGGTACTGATCAAGGGCAAGGATCTGATGCGTCCGCAAACGCTGGATGATATTCGCAATATTCAGCTTGAGCTGGAATTTGCCGATGGCGTCGAGAACATTGTTTCCATGTTCACCATGCGTGGCACTCCGGATAAAACCGGTTATGCACCGCCTCTGTTTGCTGCCGATATGCCAACGGGCAAAGAGTTCAATAAGCTTAAAAGACGGATTGACGAGCATCCTCATATCACGGATAAATTCCTCTCAAAAGCTGATAGCGACGGCGAGCAAGTGGCCTTGATGGTGCTGTCGCTGAAAGAGGGGTCTACCGCAACCGGTGTTCTCTCCAAGGTTATTGGTGGCCTTCACGAGACGATCAAAGAAAACGTGGAACCTGCCAGGCTACATTATTTGATGACCGGTTCGCCCGTCATGCAGATGGAGGTCCGCAAGAGCATCAAACATGACCGCATCACCTTTAATGTCATTGGCTTTACGTTTGGCGTTTTTATTTCGCTCTATTTCTTTCGCCGTCCAACACTGGTGTTTATCAGCTCCATCTGCCCCGCCTTTGCGGTGTTATGGATCATGGGTATTCTTGGCCATGTGGGGCAACCGATCAACACCTTTATCAATGTTCTGCCGCCCCTTATCATGGTTATCACCTTGTCGGATGCCATGCATATGGTGTTTTCAATCCTCAAGCGGATGAGGGCTGGCAAGAGCAAATATGATGCGATAAAGGAAAGTATTTTGAGCGTTGGTCCGGCCTGCGTGCTGACCTCGCTGACCACCACCATCGCCTTGCTGTCGATGGCGCTGACCGATAGCGCTGATATCAAGGCCTTTGCTCTGGCGGCAGCTGGCGGTACGCTGATGGCCTTTTTCGCGGTGATTACGCTGGTGCCCACATTGAGCATGTTGCTGATCAAGGATGAAAAATCATTTCTCGAAGAAAAAGACACTGGTTTTAATCCACTTTTGTGGCTTGAGCAGCATTGCTTCAAGCTCTCCGATTTTGTTATGCTCAGATGGCGCCAGCTGGCGATTATCGGCATTTCGGTTGGTACGATCTTCACGGTTTTGCACACGCAGCTGGACGCGCGTTACCGCTTGTCTGATCAGGTACCCGACGCTGACGACACCTTGCTTGCGATGGATTTGATTGATGCCAGGCTTTCGGGAGCGCAGAAAATCAATATTCTGGTGAAATGGCCTGACGGCATGAACTATCACTCGCCAAAAGTCATGGCGGCGATTGGTGAAACGCATCGTCTGCTTGAGAACCAGAAAAAAATCAATAATGTCTCATCGCTTGAAACCATGCGCCTTTATCTCAAGAAAGAGCTGGAACAAGAAAATACCGTTGCTTTCAAGACCTATGTCGATAAGCTCCCTGATCATTTGAGTGCCCGCTATATCAATCATGATGAGCGGACAGCGCTTGTTTCAGGGCAGATCAAAAACCTTGAAGCGGCGCAGGTGGTGCCTGTTTTGCACAAAATAGAGCCTCTTTTGGACACACTTCGTCAAAAATTTCCACAGCTTGAGTTCACAACTGCGGGTCTTGCCGTGGTCTCGGCACTGCAGAGTATCAATATGATAAATACGCTTTTTCAGGGCCTGATGCTGGCGATCGTTATTGTCATCATTTTGCTGGGTGTGGCATTTCGCTCTCTGGATGCGGCACTTTTGAGCATTGTTCCCAATCTCTTCCCTATTGTAAACGTGGGAGCCGTTCTCTATCTGTTTGGAGAGGGGGTACAGTTTGCCAGCGTCATGGGATTGACGGTCGCCTTTGGCCTCGCGGTTGATGATACGATCCATTTCCTCAATCGCTATGAGCTGGAACAACGTATAACCGGGACGGTGGAAAGCCATGTGCGCAATACGATAGCTCATATTGGCCCGGTGCTGATTTTGACGACTCTTGTGCTGCTCTGCGGTTTATCCGTGACAAGTCTGAGTGATCTGCCGGTTACCCGCTTGTTTGGCCAGTTAAGCATGGCGACACTTGCCTCGGCATTGGTCGCAGATTTGCTGATATTGCCAGCCATTATATTGGCAGCACGGAAAATAAAACCGTTTGGCCATGAATTCAAGCTTGTTAGTAAGACCAGCCAGAAGCTGTAAAAAGCCTGCGTGAAGAAAAGAAAGTGATGATGACAATGAACGGAATAATGAAGATTAGAAGTTTTGGTCTGATCGCAGCTGCTTTTGCGGCGTTGGTAATGGTCGCTGGTGGAGTAACTGGCGCGAGTGCCGCGAGCAAGGGAAACCCGTTTCCCAAGCTCAAAGGCAATTGGAAATGTGTACGCGGTGGCTGCTGGATCAGACCCGTCAATGGCGCCAAAGAGCGTGTTGGTTGCCGAGTTAAATACAGAGTTAGTTCGGGTGGCAAAAGTATCAATCAGTCAATCAACTGCCGTGGCAGCATCAAGATGACCGCCAAAGCAAAAGTCAGTTTGAAGAAAAGAAACCGCGTGTCGGGAAGCTGGACCTCTTACAATAATCAGACCGGGCGCAAAAGTGGTGGCGCTTCTGGCACCGTGACCTCTTCGCGACTGTTTGTGGGTATTACGTCAAAAGATGGCTCTCGCGGCGCCATGAGTGCAACGGTTTCAGGAAAAAGACATAGAGTGAAGCTTTATCAAACCAAGAATGGCAAGCGTCATCTGGTGGGTTTTCTGTCACTCAAACGCTGATCTGGCCTAAAAAGAAGATAAGAAAGTACCGTAGAAGTCAAGCGCCTCTGTGGTATTTTTTTGTATATTGGGCTAGTGATCGGCGGAGAGACCGGCATCTGTAATGAGCTGCATATCAGCATTGGTTTGCGTATTGTCGGTGGTTAGCAGGCGCTCGCCATAAAAAATCGAATTGGCACCCGCCATCAGGCAGAACATCTGGACTTCGCGCGACATGTTATGACGCCCGGCCGACAGGCGTACGTCAGAGTTCGGCAGCACGATGCGCGCCGTTGCGATCATACGCACGATTTCCATGGGATCCACCGCCTCCAGATCGCCAAGCGGCGTACCCTCAATGGGCACCAGCGCATTGATCGGCACGCTTTGCGGGTGAGGGGACATATTGGCCAGTATTTGCAGCATGCGGGCGCGGTCGTGCATTGTTTCGCCCATGCCAATAATGCCGCCACTGCAAACGGAGATGCCAGCTTCGCGCACTTCGCTTAGCGTATCGAGGCGGTCTTGATAGCTGCGCGTAGTGATGACCTTGTTGTAAAACTCGGGAGAGGTATCCAGATTATGATTGTAATAGTCTAGTCCGGCATCGGCCAACCGAGCGACCTGATTGCTGTTCACCATGCCAAGGGTCACACAGGCATCCATTTCAAGCTTTTTAACGCCTCGCACCATATCAAGCACAGCATCAAAATCTTTGCCTTCATTAATCTCGCGCCAGGCGGCTCCCATGCAAAATCGTGAGGCGCCAGCCTCTTTTGCTTCGCGGGCTTTTTCAAGCACCAGGTCGACATCCATCAACGGCTCATATTTAAGCCCGGTTTTTTTTGCGTAGTAAGCTGATTGGGAGCAATATTTGCAATCTTCCTTGCAGCCTCCGGTTTTGATGGACAAAAGGCTCGATAGCTGCACCTTGCCGCCGGGATGATATTGGCGATGGATGGTCTGGGCGCGATAGATGAGATCGATGAGTGGCGAGCTCATAATGGCCTCGATCTCGCTCGCGGTCCAGTCAGTGCGTATCTCATTGATTTTATTATTGACACTAATTTCGTTCACATCAGGCTCCGAATATGTTTTAGCTAATCTCATGCATAAGATCCTAGCATATACCAACTATCTGGAAAGCCAAAAAAAGGATGGGTTATTTCGCAAACTCACGCCTTGTAGCCACCTCGACGCGGGCAGAATCCAGATTGAGGGGCGTGATTACCTTAATTTTTCCAGCAATGACTATCTTGGCTTGAGCCAGCATCCACTGCTCAAGGAGCGTGCCAGTACCTATGCTACGCACTATGGGGCAGGAAACAAGGCGTCGCGGCTGGTCACGGGCAATAGTCGTGAGTTCGACGAGATCGAACGAAAACTGGCGTGTTTGAAGGGTAAATCAGCGGCGCTTTTGTTCGCCTCTGGCTTTCAGGCCAATGCCAGTATTTTGCAGGTCCTGTTTGATAAAAAAATCCTGAAAGAAGAACCGCTGGTTTTTAGTGACCGGCTTAACCATGCCAGCATGCATTTTGGATGCAATGCGGCGGGGGTTCGACAAATTCGCTATCGTCACCTCGATACTGATCATCTGGCGCAATTGCTGATAAAGCATGAGAGCAGTGATCAGCCAAAATTCATTCTCACGGAAAGCATTTTCAGCATGGATGGCGATGTCGCCGATTTGTCCCAATTGGCTATCCTTGCCAAGCAGCATAAAGCATTGTTAATTTGCGATGATGCTCATGCCACCGGTATTTTGGGAGAAGGCGGGGCGGGATTATGCGGTCCGGCTGATTTGGCTATTGGCACCTTTTCCAAAGCCCTTGGCGGGTTCGGGGCATTTGTTGTGGGCTCTAAACTGATGCGTGACTATCTGATCAATCGCTGTGCTGGCTTTATCTATTCAACCGCGCCGCCACCTTCCGTCCTTGGCGCGATGGATGCGGCGCTGGAGTTAATACCGCAGATGGATGCTGAGAGGGAGCACGTGGCGCAACTGGCACAGATATTTCGCGATGAGCTGGAGGTTCGGGGGCTCGACTTTGGTGCATCGCAAACGCAGATCGTGCCAGTCATTCTGAGGTCGGCTGAGCGGGTACTGAACGTTAGCAATCAAATGCGCGATGCCGGTATTTGGGTCACCCCCATACGTCCACCAACCGTGCCAGCAGGGGCGGCCAGATTGCGCATCACCTTTAACGCGTTGCACCAAAAAAGCGACCTAGATCTGCTGATTTCCACCCTTGACAAAGCGGTTAAACACATATGAAAGCAGCGATTGTTTTTATTCACGGCTGGGGATTAAATGGGTCGATCTGGCGTCAAATAATAGCTCATATGCCTGAATTCGACACATCGAAAATCGAGCTTGGATTTGTCGGGGAGGCGGCCACGGGACCGCAGGCAATTCCTGACAATGCGATGATTGTTGCTCACTCATTGGGGGTGTTATGGGCGTTGCGGTATTTGCCAAAACAGCCCACTGGGTTCATTAGTATTTGCGGGTTTGATCGCTTTTCTCCACCAGTGCCGCGTGGCGATCTGTTGATCATGAAGCGCGGTGTAAAAAAGAATTCGATGGCTCAAATGAGCCATTTCTGGCGCTCTTGCGCGATTGCCCCGTTTGCAGAAGCCGAACAACTCAATCAATCGGCATTGATCGAGGGACTGGACTGGCTGATGAACTGGGATGGGCGCGAGGGACGCCAAGGGTTAAGATGTCCCGTGCATGTCCTGGCCGCAGCCAATGATGAGATTGTTTCAAAGCGCATGAGTTGCAATATTTGGGGTGAAGAAAAAATTATTTGGTCGCCGAGCGGTGGGCATGCATTACCGCTGACGCGCCCAAAATGGTGCGCCGATCAAATCAGACAGTTTATTGAGGATAATGAATAAAATAGATTTTCATAAACGAGAAGTGGTTGAATGCTTCAGCCAGAAAGCATTGGGCTATGAGCGCCATGCGCGGCTGCAAAAGCTGGTGGCCACCCGTTTGGCCAGCTTTTTTCCGAAATTGGATAATCCCGACATATTGGAAATAGGTTGCGGAACCGGATTTTTGACAGCGCATTTGGTGGCGCACTATCCAGGTGCTCATTGCGAGATCACCGATTTGTCACAAACCATGCTTGATGAGTGCGCCCAAAACTTTCACGATCACAAACATCTGCATTTTCGTTTGATGGATGGGGAGCATCCCGATGTTGTGCAGCGCTATGACCTTATTGCCACCAGCATGACAGTGCAGTGGTTCATTCAACCTGCAAAAAGCCTTACGGCGCTAAGCTGCCTGTTAAAGCCTGGTGGCGTTCTGCTCTATTCAACGGTTGGTCCTGATCTGTTTGTGCAATGGCGCACTGTTTTGCGCGAGTTGGGTCTGTCTTGTGGCATTGTTGATATAGGAGAATTGCCGGGGGTTATCGGTGAAGATACTTATCCCATGTGCTTTCAAAGCGGTGTACAGTTTTTGCAGAATTTGAAGGTGACGGGGGCGTCAACGCCACGCTCCGGCTATAGTGCTCTAACGTCTGGCGAGTTGCGCAGTGCGATCCGCTTGTTTGAAACCAAAATGCAAGCGCGTGCCGACTGGCATATTCTCTATGGCCAATTACGCGCTTGATTATTTACGTTTCAATTGCCCCAGACCGTTGAGCATGCCTTCATAGGCCGTGTCGATCTGCTCATTTGATATGCAAAAGGGAGGCATAAGGTAAATGGTTTTGCCATAAGGTCGGATATTAAGTCCGTGCTGCAAATACCAGTCGCGCAAAAAGATGCTTTCATTGGATTTATAGCCAGCGGCCCTCTCACGCAAATCAAAGGCCAGCACGGTGCCAAGGATCCGTGGTTTTTCGATCAGTGGATGGTCTTGCAATGTGGGCAAGAGCTGCTTGTGCCGCTGCTCGATCATAGCGATGCGCTCGAACGTGTTTTCTTCTTCAAACAAGGCCAAAGATTTTAAAGCGACCGCGCAGGCAAGAGGATTGCCGGTAAAAGAATGACCATGCGCCAGCGCCTTGTTAAAGGTGTCGCCAGCAAACTCTTGAAAGAAATCTTCGCGCACAACGGTCATCGACAGCGCCATATATCCTGCCGTCAGGCCTTTCGACAAGCAGACAATGTCGGGGCGGACAGCGGCTTTTTGGAAGGCGAAAAAACTGCCGGTGCGCCCAAAGCCCGTTGCCACCTCGTCGAGGATGACAATAATGCCGTGTTCTTGCGCCATCTCCACCACGCGGCGCAAAAAGTTCGGTGTGCAAAATTGCATGCCAGCGGCGCCCTGCATCAAGGGTTCGAGAATGAGGGCTGCGACTTGATCGCCGCATTGGTCAAGGAGCTGCGCGAAGTCCGCTATCGCTGCTTCCTCTTTTTGCTGGCGCTGTTGATCTCCTGAAAATGTTGCAGCAAAGGGTATAGTCCTGGCTTCACACATCAAACCTTCAAACAGTTTGAAAAAACCAGAGCCGCGTGATACGGCCATGGCACCTATGGTATCGCCGTGATAGTCGCCCGCAAAAGATAAAAATATGGTGCGCTTGTCATCGCCCTTGTTACGGCAATATTGATAGGACATTTTCAGCGCGACTTCATTGGCGGTGGAGCCATTGTCAGAATAAAAAACCCGTGACAGCCCGGCACCAAGCACTTTGGTAATCTGCTCGGCAAGATCGACCGCACCTTGATGGGTGAAGCCTGCGAACATCACATGCTCAAGCTTGTTGGCTTGATCGCAAAGCGCTTTATTGATAGCAGGATGGGAATGGCCATGGACACAGGTCCACCAAGATGAAATGAGATCAAGCATTTCGTCTCCGTCCGCATCAAACAGGGACGCCCCGCTGGCGCGTACAATGGTAACAGGGTCTTTCTCAGTGCCGTGCTGGGTATAGGGATGCCAGACATGAAGCCTGTCCCGCGCGATTAGGTCCTGTTTGTCACTGTTTTTCAATGGGGATAGCCCTTATATAATGGTTCCATCAGCTTCAAGTTCGAACAAGGGAGGAATATCCATCAAGCTGGCACCAGTCAAGGGTGCCAGGGGTGGGATCTGCCCTAATATTCTGGTCTTGCCATATGTTTCGATTGCTTGCGTATTATGGGGCATCTCGTTGCCGTTCAGTATCACACCGGTGATGGTGAGGTCACGGGCGCGTAGTGCTTCCAGAGACATCAAGGTATGATTGATGGTACCAAGGCCGGTGCGCGCCACAAGGATTACTGGCAGAGCCAGTTGCACCATCAAATCTACCATCAGCGCGTTCTCATTAAGTGGCACCAGCACGCCGCCCGCCGCTTCGACAATCAAAGGCTCCTCGTAAGAGGGTAGCTTGATCTGCTCCATATCTATGTGAGCGCCGCAACGCTCGGCGGCATAGTGAGGGGATAAGGGATCGGGGAACACATAACTGGAGCGCGCGAAGGCTTCTTCAGGAAAGCCCGTTAGGCGGCGCACTACTTGTTCATCGCTTTCTTGATGGCGTCCTACTTGCACCGGCTTCCAATAGGCCGCATCAAGTTTCAGCATCAGCCAGGCGGCTGCGATGGTTTTACCGACATCGGTATCTGTTCCAGTGAGAAAATAGTGCATGGTTGTTTCTGACAGTCAGGTTGAAAAAGTTTTCGGACCCTAACAGAAAATCCCGACCGCTAATACACTATTTTACCCGGAATAACTGTCTGTTGAATATGTGCTATGCTCGTTCGGGAGTGATTGGTTCCCTAAGGTGGCCACCTTAGGGAACCGCCGGGAAAGGGATTGTCGATTGATAAGGTTTTACACCTGCATCTATCCAGGTCCTTTTCCGGATGTTCCCAATCGTTTGGTGAGTTGTCGGGGAGCTTTTGGTGGTTCATATCACACCAGGCAATATCGATAATCGCGCCCCAATGGGCATAATGACAGCCGGATTGACAGGAAAACCACTGGCCGATAAAGGCTATATTTCAAAGAAACTATTCGATGAACTCTGGGAAAAAGGCCTGCATATTCTGGTCGGTATCCGCAAGAATATGAAAAACTGCTTCCTGACACAATGCGACAAGCTATTGATGCAAAAACGATTTATCGATGAGACAGTCTTTGGCGTACTCAAGCAGAATATGGGGATGGAGCATTCAAGACATCGCTCATAAAAAAATGCTTTTGTCCATATCATCTCCTGCCCGGTCGCCTATTGCCTGAAAACAAAAAAACTAAAATAATATTCTCGTCCGATGCTCCTTAATCTCAAGGATGATCTCACGCAGAACTTCTCTTGCTTGAAATAACGGGTTACTATTAATAGAAAACATAATCACACGGGACTCGACAGCTACTCCTTTTTGACCAGTGGAAGGGCGGCAGAATTTGCTTTTGATATGTCAAAAC